>NZ_JBHION010000003.1:0-63061 GCF_042195515.1 Bartonella sp. CB10SXKL
TTCCTCTAATACCTTTTGATATGATTCCCTTGAAAGCTTATCTTTCTTATAGAGCGATTCTGGTTCTTTGAGAAAAAAACTAGAAAATTCAATTTTTTTAGGTTCAGTTTTCTGATTCTTTGTTATAGCTTGATAGGCTTTTTCTATTTGTGAAACTTGTTTTTTTTTCAACTCAAGCTGTTTTGTTAAGAGCTCAATAATTTCTCCTTTTTTTAAAAGCTGAAGGATTTCCGAATATTCTGCTGATAGAGCAGGTTGTGGCGTTGAAGCAGGTTGTGGCGTTGAAGCAGGTTGTGGCGTTGAAGCAGGTCGCGACTTTTTAGGTGATTTTGGCTTTGTTTTACGTCTAACTTTAACATCTCTAGTGCGTGTTGAATCTGAAAAGCCATAATATGTAGTATATATTCGACCGTCTTTTGTTCGGTGGATTTCTTTGTTATTTCTATCATACTCCACATCTTTGCTATTTGCATATGCTGGAGCTAGATTCAGCATTCCCAAAAGGGTGATCATTCCTGTTATAATAAATCGCTTTTTCATCTGTCTCCTCGCTTGATTTCGGCATGGATTGTTTTATTAATAGGTACACGGTTCCTATTATTTGGCTGTTTTAGCTTTGGTGCTAATGCACAAGCCGATAAAATGTTTGCAATCAAAATTACAAGAATAATCGACTTCATTTTAATATAACTCTTTTTTATTGTTATATATATATCCTGATATTTGTTGTCATTATTATTATTTTGAACATAAAGTAAAGTGTATAGTTTGCGATAATTGATCTTTTCTTAATTTCATTTTTTAATTTATAAAAACAGCTCAATTTCAGTGCGAATATTTTTTACTGTAGGATTGGATATCCTTGTTATTTTGTCATATGGGTATTAAGGGCGTTTGTTACGGGAACCATTGCTTTTTATCTCATCTAGTTTCTATGTCTCCATAGATGTCCAAATGTAATGCCTTTTGCGAGAGAATTGGCAACGCTTGATAGTTTGAGTAACAGCATGATGGATATAATGGACAAGATGAGAGCTCCCCCAAACATGAAGCTTATATTCTGGTCGTAATCGAGTTTCATATCGCTCAAATAGTTTGCAAAGATATTCATCATCAGATTAAATACAGTGGCTAAGAGTAAAAAGAGGATTATATAATTGACGACTTGGATTATCCATTGCTCGAAAAGGCGATGAGTTGGTTGCCAGAGCAAAGCAACGATGAAGAGAGGTCCCCATCCTACGAGAAGTGTAATAGCGATTTTTGTCAGGAGCACGAGACCACCACCGATTGCGACTACGAGGCTTGTTGCCAACAAGATGATGATGCCTAAGAGACTGTAAAGCAGACCATTGCCTTCGAAGAAGACGGTTTCTTGGAAAAGACGTCCTGCATATTGAAATCCTTTGGTTGCTGTTGTGTCCAGTAATTTCATTAATTGTGTATTATCGAGTGGATTTGTTATGAGCGCTTTTGATAACTCATAGGGCATTTGTGTTATCAAACTCGCAATTTCATTTTGATAAAGTCCTGTGGTAAGAGCTATTGAAGTAATAATACTTATCCGTAGGAAACGATTTACAAATCCGGAGAGAGGCATATCTATAGCGCCCCGAATGATGAGCCAACCATAGATGATGAAAGCAATTGTGATACCGATTGAAACAAAGGGTGTAATTGTAGCTATTGTTTTTGAGGAAATATCCGTGACATATGTTTTTGTTATCTGATCAATTTTATTGAAAAGTTGCGTGAACACTGTAAAGTCCATGGAATTCCTCTTTAATGAATTTTCAACTTTTTATATGATTTTTAAGCATTTTTCGTTGATTTTTTTAGGATGGAATTAAATTTCATAGACCTTTTCAGTCTATGAGAAAGGACTGAATATTATACATTAACTTTTTCTTTTTTCGAGCATACAAGAAAAATAATACAACGAAATATTGTTACAAAAAGCTTTATCTAATAAATCTTATGGTAGGCATTTTCGTGTTTTTACTATTTAAAATTTTTATGTTATGTTTGTCCTTCTGCTGTTTGATAAGTGCATGTTCAGCGTTGCGTAAATGTGCGACCATTTGTAGTTTTGCTGTTTCATTTTGTAGCTTAGCGAGCATTCCAATTATATATGCTTGTAACTCAGCAATACTTTTTAGATCTTTTGTTGTCTTGATTTCATTTAATAGTTCTTCAATTTGCTGAAAACGATAGTTTGCTTCTTCAAAAGTCTTTAAACTTACGGCTTTATCAGTGATGGCTGCATATTGAATACGATCGTTGATAAAACTGCTAGATTCATGGATAGAAATAGGAATTTCTTCTTCTTTTAAAATCTTTTTAAGTGATGTAGATAGCGCTGAAGATTCATTTCTATTGTAGAGCGTTTCTGGATTTTTGAGAAAAAAACTGCTATGATCTGTTTGTGCACTTTTAAGTTTTTTAGTGTCGAGTTTTTGG
Source organism: Bartonella sp. CB10SXKL (assembly GCF_042195515.1). Lineage (NCBI taxonomy): Bacteria > Pseudomonadati > Pseudomonadota > Alphaproteobacteria > Hyphomicrobiales > Bartonellaceae > Bartonella > Bartonella sp. CB10SXKL. The sequence goes on from NZ_JBHION010000003.1 coordinate 2,461, forward strand.
CTTCCCGTTATAGATTCGTATATCTTTTTTGTTTCCTCAAGTTGTTTTTTTAGCATATCGAGAAGTTGGGCATCAGGTGGCGCTTTCTTTTGTTGTGGAGGTGTTTTCTTTGATCTTTTTGAACTCCCAAAAAAATTGGGCCACGTCGTTGGAATTGATGCCGACAAATCCGCTGCTCCAGCGCCAAAAACCCAGGCCATTGCTGGGTTTGAAATCCCTAAAGTTATTACAACTACTATTGAAATGACCTTTTTTTTCATGTTTCCCTCCTGTCATTTTTTGCGTGCTGTAAGAAAATTGGCAACCATATTGCTGGATCATCACCAACTTCCGCGATAATGCTTTCGGCTAATTCTGCGTTATCAGGTGTACCTGATAACACCAAGAGCTCGTCACTAAAGTCGTGTTCGATGGTTCTTCCATCGCGTGTCAGATGGAATTTACCAAGATTCAGTTCTGCAAGCGCAGATTGATCACCCTGCTTAATGAGGAATTGGCGACTAAACTCACCAAGTCCTTTAACGAGTTCAAATTCGCTATCTGTTAGTTTAAAGCCTTTTGTATAATCTTCATAGTTTGCTTTGGGGTTGGCTAGAAAAATGTAAGTTGCACACTGTTGAATGAGTGTTTTGGCAATATTACTTTCCAAGGCATCGCTAGGCTCTTGTGTTGCATAAACAAAAATACCATTTTGTTTACGGATAGTCTTTTGTTTATTTTTCGCTAAATCTTCAAAGTACGGATCTTGCAAAGGCTTCCAAAACTCATCAAAGATATACATAAATCGCTGTCCGCTAATCATGCCTTCTGTGCGGTAAAGCAAATACATCATCACTGGAGTGCGAGTTTCAAAATTATCTAAAAATTCCGTGATATCAAAGCCGTAAATTTGATGTGTTGAGAGATCAAGAGCATCATGGGGATTATCAAATAACCATCCATAATCACCACCTTCACACCATTTTAGTAAGCGAGCATGAACAGAAGGATGAGCATTATAATCACTTAAACGCGGATTTGGTAAAAATTGTACCAGAAAGGACAAACGACGGAGTGATTGGTCAATGTTACTGCTCATAACAGACATAACCGCTTTGTTAATTTCTTCCTCGTCGTGATGCGTGACCTCACCACCAGCTTCTGCCAATTTTTTAACAAATTGTTTCAGAAAAATAAGATTTTCTTGTGTGGGGGGGAGTTGGAAAGGATTGAAACCACTTCTCCTGCCTGGCTTGAATGTTAAATATTTTCCACCCATAGCCCGAATGGCAATTTCCATGCCACGATCTTTATCAAAAACAACAGTTGTCGGCTTAAATTTTTGTGCTTGTGCTAACAAAAAGCCGAGTAACACGGTTTTACCGGAACCAGATTGTCCGATAAGTGCGGTATTACCAAGTAAACGTTTATCTGTCGAGTCCTCTTCAAGTTTGGAGGCATGAAAATTGAAATAAAGCGGTGTTTTACTGGTTGTTTTAAGAATTGTGACAGCTGGTCCCCATGGGTTGCCAGTGGGTTTTCCTGACATAAAATTATGAAAAGATGAAAATGATAAAAAGTTCAATGATGTAATCGGAGCAGGACGTGGTCTCCATTTCCAATTGCCAGGAAGTTGTGCCCAATAGCCAGCTTCTATCGCTAAGTCTACAGGTTTGGGCAGTACCGCAACGTCTAGTAATGCTGCACTCGCTTTGGCCATATGGTCGCGTACTTGTTGAATTGTATCACCATAGATAGTCAATGTGCAGTGATGTTCTCCCATGACAAAATGCCCACTGATAAGCTGGTTTAGTGCTTCGTCAATTTGTTCAATTTGGCTCGTTGCTACATCTCGTGCATCAATAAGATTACGCTGATGCCGTTGTAAATAGTCTTTAGCAGCATGTCGAGAGAGTACTGAAAAGCTCTGCGTCAATACGAACTCGAAGTCACTTTCCAACAAAACATTTAATTGTCCTGGTTTGGTTGTTGCATCATATTCTTTAATTTCCAGCATTCCAAATCGACGCATTCCACTGGTTGTTCGCAGTTCACCAAGAGCACCCCATTTTGAGAAAAAAGGTCGATTGATAGACATATAGTCGGAAAAACGATCATGGCAAATTGGCATAGGGCGATATTCACCATTGACAAGCATTCCAAGGAATTCAAGTGCAGAAGAATAAACATGCCCATTTTTTTCATAAGCACCAAGAAGTTCTGCACCGTAACGGTTTAAAGATTGGCCTAAAGTACGGTTGATGTCATTGAGTTCTTTGATACATGTGTCTTGTCGCATCTTTTTTTGATCAAGCGTTTCACGTTCATGTTTAGAAAAGAACGACATAATTTTATCCGCTATCGGTTGAAAAATGACAGTCAGATATAAATCATTGACCATCAAATTATAACCAGTAAAGCTTTGCCGATATTTTTCATCAAGTTGATAGCAAAACATTTGATCAAATGTTGAATCGGGATATTCATAAACACGACGGCGCACAATATGCGTCCAAAATGATAAATTGGCTGATGCAAGACCCCGTAGAGTATTGTTAAGCTCTTTTATCCATTGAAAAATATCTTCTTCTGAAGCGCTTTGATGCGAACGCCCATCAATTTTCCAAATTGACAAATATTCCGCACTTTTAGTAGAAATAATCGTATCTGTAATATGATGTGAATAAGGCAGAAACAGGCTTACAGGTGTCTCTGATGCAAGGCGTTTGCTGCTTTCAACAGCTGTCATGTTTATCTCCTTTTACTATAATCAGAGGGACTATAACTTGATGCGCCCCAAAAACCTTTATTGCGATTGCGAAACTTAGTATCGATCCATAACCACCAAATACGAAACGCCTTATCATCGTTTTTAGTAATTTGCACCATAATGAACCATAATGGAGGTGCCATAATCCACAAAAAGATACTTACTGTCATAGCAATAACAGCGACCCCCATAACCATAACGATAAATGGCATCATGGGGACACCCCATATCGTTGGAACACGTGTTGCTCCCTTGAATAGGGGGAATTCTTTTTTTTCTTGCGATTTCATGGAATGTCCTCGTCACTGGAGGTGAAATAATATGTGGCTAATATAAAAAGCTGCACCAGCAATAATGACACTGAATGCCCATCGCATAAATGTAGCTCTTGCGATGATGCGAAATATATAAATAAGCAAAAGTAATAAAAGAATGACAGCAGCAACGATAGGAATAATTATACTTAATCCATATTGCATCCCTATAAAAACATCTAAACTCTTTGTTTCCGTCTGAGCATATGTAGATTGAGTTATTAATAACATAATCGAAGTGATAAAAATAGCACTAACCTTACATATTTTTGATTGAAGCGTATTTAAGTGTTTCATATCTTTTATCCCCTTTTAATTAAAGTTGCTATAAATAATATTCCTTTTTTCGTAGTATGAGCGACATTATTACTGGTACAAATCTATAATCAACGAACATTAAAAACATTACGTATTATACTAATTTATGCATTACCTGTAAATAGCAGTTTAGCAAGTTGGGTTGCAGAACCTGCGATGACAACACCGATTGCCCATCGTATAAATGTATCCCTTTCAATGTAGCGCCCTGCATAACCAATTGCTAAGCACAGAAGTATAACAGCAGCAGCAACAGGAATAATGCTATCAATAAGATCTTTTTGTAGAGCCTTTAGAGCCTTTTCAGCAGGACCTAATTTTGCATTTGCATATGCAGACTGTGTTATAAAAAATGTAATTATAGCTGTAGAAATTACTATGATTCTGTTGTTATTTTGTGTTTGGACATTAATTAATTTTCGCATATCTTACTTTCATTAAATTTTTATGAATAATTTATACTTTTTAACATAAACAAATTAGTATATTTATATGTTACAATTAGCAAATATAAACGCTTACTTTAAAGACATTATGTATTATACAAGCTTATTATTTACCTGTAAATAACAGTGTAGAAAGTTGTGTTGCTGAACCAGCGATGACAACGCCGATTGCCCAACGTATAAACGTGTCCTTTCCGATGTAGCGCCCTGCATAAGCAATTGCTAAACACAAAAGTATAACAGCAGCTGCAATAGGGATAATATTAGTAGTAAGATCCGTTTGCAGAGCTTTTAAAGCATCTTCAGCTTTTAGTTTTGCATTCGCAGGATGTGCTATAAAAAATGCACTTATAGATGCAGAAATTGCTATGATTCTGTTGTTGTTTTTTGATTTGAAATTACTGAATTGTTTCATATTATACTCTTAATTAATGATCTTATTAATACTTTATATTTATTATTGTAAAGCATATGGTATTTTTACATGTTTATAATTATTATATATAACCCATTAATTATAAATACATTACATGTTATATAAACTTACACTTGCCCCGTGAATAGCAGTTTAGCAAGTTGTGTTGCTGATCCAGCGATGACAACGCCGATTGCCCATCGTATAAATGTATCCTTTCCGATGTAGCGCCCTGCATAGAGAATGGCTAAGCATAAAAGTATAACAGCAGCAGCAATAGGGATAATATTAGTAGTAAGATCTTTTTGGAGTTCTTCTAAAGCCTTTTTTGCAGGAGCTAAACCTTGTGCTTGGGCCCATACGGGATGTATCGTAAAAAATACAATTATAGCTGCAGAAAGTGTGATGATTTTGTTATTGTTCTTTGATTGGAAATTAGTTAGTTTTTGCATATTTCTCTCATTAAAATTTTAAATAACATTTTGTATCATAGTGGTCATCTTTAATTTTAATTAACCGTACCTGTGAATAACAGTTTAGCAAGCTGGGTTGCTGAGCCTGCGATAACAACACCAATTGCCCATCGTACAAATGTATCTTTTCCGATGTAGCGTCCCGCATAACCAATTGCTAAGCACAAAAGTATAACAGCAGCAGCAATAGGGATAATATTAGTAGTAAGATCTTTTTGTAGAGCTGTTAAAGCCTTGTTCGCAGGTTCTATTGCTGCACATGCAGGATTGCTCATAAAAAATATAGTTAAAGCTGTAGAGGTTTTAGTAGCTTTATTCCAAATTATTGTTTGAGGAGTTTTTAATTGTTTCATATTGTTTATTCCAATTTAGATCTTTCTTTAGAATAAAAAGAAGTTTTATAATACATGACTTTAATAGTCATTCTCATTACGCGCCTTTGAATAACAAATTGGCAAGTTCAGCTGCTGAACCAGCGATAACAACACCAATTGCCCAGCGTACAAAAGTATCTTTTCCGATGTAGCGCCCTGCATAACCAATTGCTAAGCACAAGAGGATAACGGCAGCAGCAAGAGGGATAATTGTTTTTAAATCTGTTTGGAGCGCTTTTAAAGCTGTGTCTGCAGGAGTTAATGCTACTGCTGCTTGAGCATACACAGGATTGGCCATAAAAAATATAGTTAAAGCTACAGAAATTTTAGTAGTTTTATTTCTAATTATTGTTTGAAGAGTATTTGATTGTTTCATATTGTTTATTCCAATTTAGATTACAGTTGGTATAATAATCTTTTTTTTTCGATATAATTTTTATTGTACTAAATAAAAACACAAAATCTAAGTTTCTTTTTATTATATAAACATTTCTTATTTAATAAGATTTATCAGGCAGATTTAAACAATAAATTAGCAAGCTCAGCTGCTGAACCAGCGATAACGACACCAATTGCCCAGCGTACAAACGTATCCTTTCCGATGTAGCGTCCTGCATAACCAATTGCTAAGCACAAGAGGATAACGGCAGCGGCGATAGGGATAATCGTCTTCAAGTCTGTTTGGAGCGCTTTTAAAGCTGTGTCTGCAGGAGTTAATGCTGCTGCTGCTTGAGCATACACAGGATTGGCCATAAAAAATACAGTTAAAGCTGCAGAGGTTTTAGTAATTTTATTTCGAATTATTGTTTGAAGAATTTTTGATTGTTTCATACTGTTTATCTCAATTTAGATTTCTCTTTAGAATAAAAAGACATTTTATACTGCATGACTTTAATAGTTATTTTCATTACTTACCTGTGAACAACAGCGTAGCAAGTTGGGTTGCTGAACCAGCGATAACGACCCCGATTGCCCACCGTACAAATGTATCTTTTCCGATGTAGCGCCCTGCATAACCAATTGCTAAGCACAAAAGTATCACAGCAGCAGCAATAGGGATAAGTAGCTTTAAGTCATCTCGGAGTTTTTCTAAAGCATCTTTTGCAGTTGTTAATTGTTGAGCATATACAGGATTAGCCATAAAAAATACAGTTAAAGCTGCAGAGATTGCCGTAATTTTATTATTATCGTTCAATTGAAAATTGATTAATTTTTTCATATTGTTCAACCTTATCACATTGTATTAGGCGTAAGTAGTTTTTCCATAAAATTAAGGAATAATTTTATTGATGTGCAATAAAAGTATTAAAGTCTAAAATTCTTTTTTCACGAATAAACATTTCGTATTTAATATATTTATCAGTTCGGTTTAAATAATAAACCAGCAAGTTCAGCTGCTGAACCAGCGATAACGACACCAATTGCCCACCGTACAAATGTGTCTTTTCCGATGTAGCGCCCTGCATAACCAATTGCTAAGCACAAAAGTATCACAGCAGCAGCAATAGGGATAAGTAGCTTTAAGTCATCTCGGAGTTTTTCTAAAGCACCTTTTGCAGTTGTTAATTGTTGAGCATATACAGGATTGGCCATAAAAAATACAGTTAAAGCTGCAGAGACTTTAGTAGTTTTATTTCTAATTATTGTTTGAAGGGTATTTGATTGTTTCATATTGTTTATCTCAATTTAGATTACAGTTAGTATAAATAAACTCTTTTTTCGATATAGTTTTTATTGTGCTAAATAAAAATACAGAAATCTAAGTTTCTTATTTCATGAAAGAAACATTTTATGTTTAAATAGATTTATCAGTTGGATTTAAATAATAAATTGGCAAGTTCAGCTGCTGAACCAGCGATAACAACACCGATTGCCCACCGTATAAATGTGTCTTTTCCGATGTAGCGCCCTGCATAACCAATTGCTAAGCACAAAAGTATAACGGCAGCAGCGATAGGGATAATCGTTTTTAAATCTGTTTGAAGTCCCTCTAAAGCCTTTTTTGCAGGATCTAAACCTGCTGCTTGGGTATATGCGGGATTGGTCATAAAAAATACGGTTAAAGCTGCAGAAAATGCAGCAATTTTATTACGAGCTGTTGTGTGAAGAATATTTAATTGTTTCATGTCCTTTATCCTGATTAAGATTAAAACTCCCACAAATGACCCCTCGTTCATGAAGAAACTTAAAAAGATATTTTGGATCAGCCCAAGTTCTTAGTTTTCCTCTTTGTGTAAGTAACGTATATTTATTTGGCTTTCCGGTGATTGGATCGTCAGAAATAAACGTGAAATACCATTCTCTTTCTGAAAGCATCACGACTGTAATCTCACGTGCTGCTTTTTGACTAAATGCTATATCAACGCTGTTTTGTTCTATCATTTTCATTATCTTTGCCCTCAATTAGAAGAGATTTTGTTCAATCTTACTAATTAGAGCTTTAACATTTTCTTATCTACCCTTCATTATAATATCCTATCAAATTTCTGGAGTTTCGTGAAAATATCAGTCCTCACTCTGCGATCTTCTCGATGAAGAAAAATCTTCAGCTGAAAAAGCATCGCGGGCGCTACTTTCTTTATGTGTAAATGCATCTTCTTCTCCTTTTGAAGAGAGAGAAAGAGAATCTACTTTAGTTGTCTGTTCTGGTTCTTCTTTTTTAAGCTTTACAGGCTCCTGCAAGTCTTCATTTCCTCGTACAGCAGCTTTTACTCCAACATATGAAGTAATTTTTTGCATACGGGTGTGGCTTGAGTTTTCTGTATTGTAAAAATTCAGCACAGACTGCAAAGTCGCTTTTTCAAAGACGCACTTTGATGTTGTTTGTTCATAGCAGTAAGTTAAAGCGCTTTGTGCAGCTGTAAGATTTCTGCAAAAATCAAATGCATCAAAAAGAGAAAACAATTTCACATTTCCAACACCAATTTGCCCTAAAATTATGTTAAAATTATGTTCACTCTGTTCAGCTGTTGCGATTGTTTCCTTAAGCTGAGATGATTGATAGAACAAGTTATCTTTATCATCTATTACATAGACATTGTCCCGCGCTTCTTGTTTGGCGATAACTGAAAATGCTATGGGGGGCGTATTGGATATGTATGCAGCAGCAAAAAATGTGAAAGCTGGAACAATCATTAGCAATACACCTTATTACGAAGAATTTTATTAATACAAATGCTAATTCTTTGTGGTGCTTTTTCTCGTTGTCTTTTGATTTTATAAATTTGCAGAATGAGATTGTTTAGCTTAGAATATTCCTTGTGATTATTGCTTTGTTCTCTTCTAAGAAGATTTCTAATATATGCGAATATCCAACCAACGAGATAAAAGTGTTGAATAAAATAGAGCACATTACGCCAACCAATATTATTGGAATCACGAAAAAAGGCGCTGCTTTTAAAAAATAATAATCTTTGATACTGTATTGAAGCTGCTTGTTTTATATAATTCTCTAGTTGCAAAAATTTTTTCAAAAAAAATTTATACGAAGTAAAAAGCCGTTGTGTGTAAGGGGAGGTTTTACTGTTATAATGAACTACACTATCATTATACAGAGAGGGCTTGTTCTTTGTTGCGTATTGCCATAATTTATAGAGTGACGATTTATATTTACTTTTGACTACTGATTCATGAGAGTCAGAGAGGTGTGATGGTGTTTGAGCACTGCATTTAGTAGTTCCAGTAATTGAACTGAAAAAAGATGCAGTGGTGGTAGTTGATATACCAATAAACAGTTCTTTGTGGCTCAAAGCACATCTCCGTCAAAGTGATATATGTATCGTAATTTTAATTTCGATAATAAATGGACAGAAATTGTCTATAATTGTGTTTAAAATATGGCAAAAAGAAATTCTTTTTTGCAAGGGGAGTAATTAAGGTGAATGATCTCAAGAATATGAATTTTGATGAACTACAAGAGATGCGTACACAAATCGATGTGGAATTAAAAAAACGGCAAGCAAAGGAAAAGCAAAATGCGCGACGAAAAATTCTTGAAATTGCTAATGCCCATGGAATTGATATCGCTGATCTTGTGAGCAAAGAGCGCCATTATAGAAATCCCAATAACCAATGGGAATTATGGAATGGGCGTGGACGTAGACCTAAGTGGATTAAAGAGTGGTTGGAGAATGGGTATACACTTGATGAACTCGAAGTAACGTAACACGTGTGCGATATTTACAAGATAAGGGAATACTAAGGAATGTAAATGCAAGAAGTATGCTCTTTTGGGTAATTTGATTGTATAAACATACTGAACAAATATATTAAAGTATTGAGTTACCAAATACAACAATAGGGAGCGTGAACAATTTATTTAAATGCAAAAGGTCTTGTTGTCATAATCTGGCAAGCATAATGATGATGCCAGGTTGAAATATTGTAATTGCTTTTGGCATTTGAGAGAGGGGGGTATTTTACTTCTTTTTATCGTTTCATTAACGTTGTTCTTTTTAGTCTATGTAAATAAAGAGTTTTATTGATTATTTACAAAAATGGTCGAAATGAGAATAATTTATTGCATAGGGATTTTAACTCAATATGTAAAATGATAATTTTATCAATTAATATGTTAATAAATTAGCATACTTATATTTTTGAAATACTGTTCTGTAGAACAAGCCTGATGTTATAGATTTTGTTTGGGCTTTTTTCTGTAAGATTATATATGAGGCATTTACTTTATTTATCGTTAGTTGAGATGAGTGAGTGTGTAGAAAATGGAAAATTTCTATGGCTGTTATGGGTTTTATAGAATTTATGACATATTTCTGAGCGTTTGTGATTAAAATTCATTTCTGAGCGTTTATGAATAATGAATAAAGAGTGTATTTGAAAATAAAAGGATTGGATCATTTCTATTGCGGTTTATCTTCTTTTATGGTGTGAAATAGGGGGGGTATGCAGGTTTACAATTGTGTGTGATGGTATAGAGTGCGGAATACTTTGTTATATATCAGAATATTTTTTTCTAAAATCGTGTGGTATTCCACAATAAGTTGTTAGATGGTTAGTCTGAGAAACAGAATGCCCCAAATGGAATACATTTGTGTTTCCAATTTACGCGCTTTTTTAAAAGAAAAGTTTTTCAATGCAACTAAGCTTATTTTATGGCGCTTCTCGTGAATAGTATTAATGTAAAAGTTCCTATGATCATATAAAATCCATTGTACACACCATTTTTACTTCAATAAAAAGTATAAGCCGGCGTCCTTATACACTTTACTCGCCTCCAATATTGCTAAAGTCCTTAGTTCTTGAGAGAGGGAGGCTTTTGTCGCTTTGTTTAATTGTTTTTATTTATACGACACTTTCGCTTGTGATGTGCAAGCGAATGATTTTGATTGCTTCAACATGAGAGAGATTTGAAATAAGGGTATTTTATGATCTTTAGATTTCTCACTCAATATGAGAACAATGAACTTATTATTATAAATAAAAGTGTTGTGTGCTAAAAAGTCTTGTTTATTTTATTATGCCGTGAAATGGCTTCTTTTAAAGTGTGGTGATATAAAGCAACAACCTCTTTGAGACATTAAACGTTTTTTTCAGTGCGTAGTGAATATTCTCATAATGTAGCTTGCTTGTCGAGTCTTATGTTGAGTGAAATATGGGAGGAGGAAGTCAAGAGAAAATTACTCGACAGGAATCCGGCTTGTAAACAGATTGGATGAGATAGGAATTTTTTGTTCTTTGAAGGAGGAAGGCAAAGGTTGTAAAATAGTATGAATTTTTTCTTAAAGTGGGAAGCCGTGTAGAAGACGTGGGGCATTTGGAGTGAGTCCGGCAGCCTCTTGAATGAAGTATTTTTTTATTTTTGGCGCTTGATTAATGATTCCAAGGCCGGTATCGCGGAGCATCCGTAAAAGAAGGCTATCATTAGAAAAGAGTTTATTAAGCCAATCATTGCTTAAAGCCATACGGACAATTTCAAAACGTCTCCAGCTTTGATAGCGCTCTAAAGCCGTGAGGGAGCCAATGTCAAGACCTAGTCGTGCTGTTTCAATAATTACTTCAGCGAGGGCAGCGCTATCGCGTAATCCTAAATTGAGTCCTTGTCCTGCAATGGGGTGGATGGTATGGGCGGCATCGCCAACGAGAGCAAAACGTGGTTTAACGCATTGACGTGTTAAAGAAAGACTCAAAGGAAAAGCTTGACGTTCGCCATCCCAAGAGAGTTTGCCTAACCGATGGCCAATGCGTCTTTCGAGTTCTGTTTCAAAAATAAGTGCATCAGCTTTGAGATAATATTGCGCAGTTTTATGATCTTCATTCCACACAATGGCGGATCGGTTGCCTTTGAGAGGGAGAAGAGCAAAAGGACCGGCAGGTAAAAAATGTTGAATTGCTTGACCATTATGGGGTTTTTCATGTTCAACTGTGCAGATGATTGCTGTTTGTTTATAGGGATGAGAAAAATTTTTCAGACCAGCTTTTTGGCGTAATTTCGAATGGGCTCCGTCAGCTGCAATAAGCAATTTTGTTTGCCAAACCTCTTCATTATTTAAAGTGACGGTTGTATGTTGGTGTTCTTGATGAAAATCAATGACACGCGTGTTTGTAATAACAGGGATATTGAGATCTTTGACACGTTTTTTTAAAGTGTTGATGAGTTCTCTATGCTCTACCATAGCAGCAAAGGGCTCACCGGGGGTAATGTCGCCTTCAAAGGTTAAAAGGGTGGGTTTGACAGGATCACTAGTGCTTGCATCTGTGATGATCATTGAATGAATGGGTTGCGCATAGGGTTTTATAGGTTCCCAACATTGTAATTGTTTTAACATACGAATAGAAGCAGCAGCAAGGGCAATGGTTCGTATGTTAGAAGCAGGGGTATCTCCTTGTGGAGCAGCATCAACGATTTTTATTTTCAGAGTAGGGGCTGTTTGCTTGAGTGCTATCGCTAGGGTTAAACCGACAGCTGCCCCCCCTGCAATGAGCAGATCACATTGTTTAGTTTTATGAGATTTAATTTTTTTATTGGGTTGTACGTCTTTATTGCGATTAGAACACACAATACTTCTTCCATTGTTTATAGTTTGCTTTCTTTTAAAAAGAATATCTTTTTACATTGCCTAAAATATCTTAACTTTTACTTTTCTCTCTGCTTTACAAAAACGAGGTTTCTTTTTGGCGCCAATCTGATGACAGATTGGTTTTTCAGAGTTTTTCTGCTTAATCATTTATGTGATTCATCTTACAGATTTATCGGATAAGCTTTTTTGAATATCTTCTTCAATTCTTTTTACACTTGGTTGATAAAAAAGAAAACTAAAAATAAACAAAGATGGTCATGTATTTTTTAAGTTGTGTGAGTTACTTCAGTATGCCTGTCCTGAAGGGGGACATTTCGTTAGTATGATAGATAAAAAATTGTGTTCATTCGTGATGGTTAAAACAGTATTCATATTTTGCCGTTATCATGATGTAGCGTAAAAAACATCTTCTGTTTAGGAAGGTGTCTATAGCACCCATGTAACACTTTACACATGAGGTGTTTTTTGGTTGATCGTGTGATAAATATTCAGGGAGAGCTTTTTATGCGCCTTATGAAGGATTGTCTCTTAGGGTGGTGGTATATGAATGATATGAAGTGGTTAGAAGGTAGAACGCGCTAGATAAGAAGTCGGATTGTTTACAGGCTATTTGTTTACAAATCGGCACAGAGTTTAAGCTTCATCCTTTTTTAAGAGAGAGAGGGAGTTATAACTCTTTAAAATATGAAATTTTTGTATTTGGAATTGATAGATGCACCGAAGTTCTTCTCCTTATGATTCATTAGAAGTGCGAAATTCTCAAGGTTCGCGTCTTATTGAGATGTTTTTACGTCAGATAGGGGTATTTATTGGGCTTGGGCTTTTGGGCTTTATTATTTTTTGTGTGTTTGCTTTGGCGACGTGGAATGTTGCGGATCCATCTTTAACCCATGCAAGTACAAATGAGGTTACAAACCTTATGGGGTGGATGGGGGCAATTTTTTCAGATTTTATTATGCAGTTTTTTGGCTTGGCAAGTCTTTCTGTTTTGTTGCCACCGTTATTTTGGTCTTTTCTCTTGTTGGCGCAAAAGAATATCTACAATTTGACTTTGCGCTTTTTTTTATGGGTGCTATCAACGATTTGTTTTTTAATTGCTTTTGCCCTTATGTCACCTGTTGCTTCTTTTACTTATTGGCCATTGCCAATGGGATTGGGAGGGGTTTTAGGAGATAAAGTTTTAAGTGTTGCTTCTTCAGTCTTTCCTCTTTTTCTTTCTCCTCCTTACACGGTGTTTTTCAGTGTTGTTTTTATTCTTTTAGGTTTTTTCACCGCTGCTTTTGCTGGTAATGTGATATGGCGGCGTCGAACAAAGAAAAGGAAAGAAAAAAGCATTCCAAAAGACGAAATCGTTAATCCAGTCTTTGAGTTGGAAGAAGATACGGAATATGCCGCAGAGGAGGATCGTGAAAATCATGGTTTTTTTGCGACAACTTGTGGCGCTCTTTTGCATCTTTTTTATTTTTTACAAGCGCGTTTTTTTCGTTTATTCTGTTTCAAAAGGCGTTTTCAGAGTAAAGGGCAAGGAAAGCCATTTGATCGGATTGAGCCAACTTTTTTGGGTGAAAAAGTAAAGTGTGAGAAAAATCAAAATAAAGCCTATGTTTCTCCTGTTAAAAATCGAAAGTCTTTAACAGCTTCTTCAAATGGTGGTTTTGTTCTTCCTCTTGTAGATTATCTTTCGGTTCCACCACCGTCTGTTAGGGATGCAAAACTTTCTCCTGCTGTTTTAAGAGCAAATTCTCAGGAACTTGAAGGGGTTTTGTTAGATTTTGGGGTCAAAGGAAAAATTATAGATGCTTGTCCTGGACCGGTAGTAACTTTGTATGAATTTGAACCGGCTGCAGGTATTAAGTCTTCCCGTATCATTGGTTTGGCAGATGATATTGCACGCTCGATGCGTGCGATTTCGGCGCGTGTTGCGGTGGTTCCAGGACGTAATGTTATTGGAATAGAATTGCCTAATGCAAAGCGTGAGATGGTTTATTTACGAGAAATGTTGCAGGCGCAAGAATTTATTGACAGCAAAGCAAAGCTAGGACTTGCTTTGGGTAAGACAATCGGAGGAGAAGCTGTTGTTGCAGATTTAGCAAAAATGCCCCATCTTTTGGTTGCTGGTACAACAGGATCAGGAAAGTCTGTTGCTATTAATACAATGATTTTATCATTGCTTTATCGTATGACACCCGAACAATGTCGTCTCATTATGGTGGACCCGAAAATGCTTGAGCTTTCGGTTTATGATGGCATTCCCCATTTATTAACACCCGTGGTGACAGATCCTAAAAAAGCCGTGATTGCTTTAAAGTGGGCTGTTCGTGAAATGGAAGAGCGCTATAGTAAAATGTCAAAACTAGGCGTTCGTAATATTGATGGGTTTAATGCACGTCTTAGGGAAGCTGCAAGTCAGGGAGAGACAATGGTGCGGACAATTCAAGTTGGATTTGATCGCGAGACCGGTGAGCCTCTTTATGAAACGGAAACACTTGATTTTAGTCCTATGCCCTATATTGTTGTCATTATTGATGAAATGGCTGATTTGATGATGGTTGCTGGGAAAGATATTGAAGGAGCGGTTCAACGTTTAGCACAAATGGCACGTGCTGCCGGTATCCATGTAATTATGGCGACACAGCGTCCTTCCGTCGATGTTATTACTGGGACGATCAAAGCCAATTTTCCTACACGCATTTCTTTTTCTGTGAGTTCCAAAATTGATAGCCGAACAATTTTAGGCGAACAGGGGGCCGAGCAATTATTGGGACAAGGAGATATGCTCTTTATGATGGGAGGAGGACGTATTCAGCGTGTGCATGGGCCTTTTGTTGCGGATGATGAAGTGGAGCAGGTTGTTGCGCATCTCAAAGAGCAAGCACGACCTGATTATTTAGAAACAATTACGCAAGAAGTTGAAGAGGATGGTGCTGATGTTTCTTTGTCTTCTCCTTCAGAAGATGATCCCTATAGTCAAGCTGTTGCTATTGTGCTTCGTGATCGTAAGGCTTCAACCTCTTATATTCAACGCCGTTTAGGCATTGGTTATAACCGCGCTGCGACATTGATTGAGAGGATGGAAGAAGAAGGTATCATTAGTCCAGCAAATCACGCAGGGAAACGAGAAATTTTAGTGCCGGCTGAAGAAGAACGCTTTTGAAAAATATTTATAGTTGTTTTTTATAATACCTTGTAAAACAAGTGTTTATCCTATTGTATCGTAGAAAGTCTGCATTTTCATATACCAGCTCTCAATTTGCGATAGCTCCTTGGTACTTGAGACTCCTTATAAGGGGATTCTTTATCTTATATAACTTTTATCCATACACCAACCTTGCTTGTAACGTGCAAGCAAATGATTTGAATTGATTCAATATGAGAGAGTATGTGATGAGAGAATCTTATTGTATTTGGCGTTATGATTTAAGTTAAAAAGATAAATTATTATAAATCAATATCTTGGTATAAAATAATGTCATTGCGAGTGTAGAGGGGGGTAAAAGCATGTAAGGTTTGGTATTTAAGTGTCTTTTTAAGTGCGCTCTAAATATTTAGGGCAAGGCTGATCTGTCGAGTCTTAATATAAATGAATTATATGGGGTGGGAAGCTAAGTGAAATTTGCTAAACTCCAAACTGTTTACAGAGTGGTTCGGATGGAGATTTTTATTCTTTTGGGTGGGAAGGAAGTCAAAAAAGCATTTTTGACACTTAAAAGAGCTTTCAGGTTCGCGAGTAATATGTTTAGTCCTTAATCCATTATGTATTGACTATAATTTATGTTGCTTCATAGATTAGGGGTGGGAAAGAATATATTATGCGTTTAGAAAATCAGCAGAAAAGCAGGAAAATTTGATGATTTCGGAAACATAAACGCAGACTGGTTATTTGGAAACGATACCGAAAGAGATCGCAAGAAATAAAGAGGGATGTTTCTTTAGCAGATGATTCCTATTGTCAAGCCGTTTCTATTGTGCTTCGTGATCGTAAGGCTTCAACTTCTTATATTCAATGTCGTTTAGGCATTGGTTATAACTGTGCTGCAACATTGATTGAAAGGATGGAAGAAGAAGGCATCATTAGTCCAGTAAATGATATGGGTAAGCAAAAAGTTTTGGAGGCTGTCGAAGAAGAGTACTCTTGAAAATCTTTTGATAGTTTTTTCAAACGATATCTTTATCTTATAAAGATAGGTATTTATTCATCGTTGATCACTTAAGTTATGAATTATAAAGTTAATTAAGTATTGCTTGGGAGCATTTTTTATGAAAACGTCTTTTTTACCGCAAAGAAGAATCTTTGGGTTGGTGGGAATTATTATCTTTTGGTGTTTAACTTTTCCTGTTTTTTCGCAAGTATCTAATAAAGTGATAAAGGCGCAAAATGTTGTGAATCACTTTGCGGCAATCAAAACAATGACAGGTGATTTTATTCAGTTTAGTCCAAAGGGAAAAATGTCTCAGGGGACATTTTATTTAGAGCGTCCAGGGAAAATTCGTTTCATTTACAAAAAAATGCCTTTACAAATTATTGCAGATGGCCAATTTGTGGGTATTAACAATCGGGCTTTGAATACTTGGAACTTTTCACAACTTTCGCAAACGCCAATGAAGTTTTTGTTGGATGATAAAATTGATGTATCTTCTGGGCGCTTGTTGGCATTTCGCGAAGATCCAGGGGCTGTGACGATTGTTCTGCGTGATAAAACGATTGGGGCAGGGCAAATAAGGATGGTTTTTGATTCTAAAGGCTCTGCTTTGCGGCAGTGGACAATTGTTGACCAACAAAATTTGGAAACTACTGTGCAGGTTATGAATGTGCGGACAGACGTCCGGTTCGCTAATGGGATGTTCACGCTTCCTTCGAAGAAATGAAGAAAGAGTGTTACGTTATTTGGATTAAAACAAATGTTCTTTCGTATTGCGACTTGGAATATTAATTCTATTCGTTTGCGTCTTGCACAGGTTTTTCAGTATTTGGAACTCTTTTCCGCAGATGTTTTGTGTCTACAGGAAACAAAATGTCCAGATGCTTTATTTCCAGTGGAGGCTTTTGAAGCAGCGGGTTATAAGCATATCGCATTGAGTGGACAAAAATCTTATAACGGGGTGGCTATTGTTTCTCGTTTGCCTTTTAAAAAGGTAGAAAAACGTTTTTTTTGTCAAAACCAAGATTGCCGGTATATCTCAGTTATTGTGGAAGCCCATGGGAGAAGCTTGCGGATTCATAATTTTTATGTTCCTGCTGGGGGAGATATCCCTGATGCTGATGTGAATGAAAAATTTCGTCATAAGCTTGATTTTTTAGAAGAAATGTCTTCCATTCGTGCGGATCACGGCGATGGTCTTTCTTCTCTTTTGGTGGGAGATTTAAATATTGCTCCTTTGGCAGAGGATGTTTGGTCTCATCAGCAATTGTTGAAGGTTGTAAGCCATACTCCCATTGAAACCGAGCGTTTACAGGATTTGTGTTGTCAAGGTGGATGGGTTGATCTGATGCGGTTGCATATTCCTGTTCCTACCAAGCTTTACACATGGTGGAGTTATCGTGCTCGCGATTGGGCATTTACCGATTATGGGCGGCGGCTTGATCATGTTTGGTCTTCTCAAGATTTAGCACCTTTTGTTGTAGATCTTTCTATTTTTCGTGATGCGCGCGGATGGGAACGTCCTTCAGATCATATTCCTGTGCAAACTGTATTTGATTTTTCACGTCAAGTTTGAAATAAGAGGTAAATAAAGTATTAATATTCAATAATGATTCTGAAAGAATGCGGGAGACTGGATGTATATCAGAAATCTCAAATGGGGCGCTTCTCGTGGATTATTTTCTAGTGTCTTGTTGTGTTTGCTTTTGTCAGGATGTATGGTTGGTCCTAATTACCAGAAAACATCTTTTCGTGTTCCAGCAGTTTGGGGAGAAAAATCTGCACAGACTGCAGGGCAGTCCGTTGCGCTTGCCGGATGGTGGCGGCATTTGAATGACCCTGTTCTAGATGCGTTAATGGATTATGCTATTTCTGGAAATAATAATGTTGCTGTTGCCAAAGCTCGGGTACGTGAGGCGCGTGCGGGTTTAGGGCAGGTTGTGGGAACTCTTTTGCCAAATGTGTCCAATTCAATTTCAGGAACCCGTAGTCGTTCTGGACAGTCTGATGCATTGTTAAACCAGTATAGTAGTGGTTTTGATGCAAGCTGGGAGCTGGATTTTTTTGGTGGGCATAAACGTGCGGTTGAAGCAGCGCGTTATGGCCTTGATGCGGCTGTGGAAGATATGCGTGCTACCATGGTGACATTACTAGGAGATGTGGCAACAAATTATGTGCAAATGCGTGGTTGGCAACAAAAGTTGTTTATTGTGCGGCAAATTGCTGTCTCACAACGTAAAACCTATGAACTGATGCGCGCTAGATTAACAGCTGGTGATGTCTCTGAGCTTGATGTTTCAAATGCGCAAGCGCAAATGGCAAATACAGAGGCAGATATATCACAGATGGAAGCGAATGTAGCAATGAGCGTTCATCGCCTCTCTGTCTTAACTGGTCGTGTGCCTACGGCATTGAAGGATCTTTTACAAAAAAATGCTAAGCATGCAAAGATTCCACAACCACGCTGGCCGATACCAGCAGGAATTCCAGCTGATATTTTGTTAACACGTCCGGATTTACGACGGGCAGAGCGTCAATATGCGCAAGCGACAGCACGGATTGGTCAACGTGAAGCAGATCGTTATCCATCACTTACTTTAACAGGTAATATTTCAACAGCAGCAACGGCAATTGATCAATTATGGAAAAATTCAACGATTGGCTGGTCTTTTGGACCTGGTCTTCGTTTTCCTCTTTTTAATGGAGGTCAGGTCGAGGCTTCTATTGCGGTAGCGCGCGCGCAGCGTGATCAAGCTTTTATTACTTATCGAGCTGCTGTGTTGGAAGCTTTAGAAGATGTAGAAAATGCGCTTGTAAGATTAACGAAGGAACATCAACGCTTAGAAAAGCTAATCGTTGCGAATAAAGCTTCTCTTCATTCCTTAAAACTTTCACGGAGCCTTTTTGAGAATGGAAATACTAGTTTTCTTGAATTGTTAAATGCTGATCGCTCTTATTATTCTGCACAAATGGCGCTTAAAGATAGCCGTGTTTCTTTGGTTACGCAATATATCACGTTGATGAAAGCATTGGGGGGAGGCTGGGATGGCGTTGTTGATGTATCGCGTCCAGAAGTCGTTGATAATGCACCTCGTTCGCGTGCAAAGGTAGGGAAATGAAAAAAAACTTACTCAAAAATTTCATTACAAAACATAAAAAACTTTCCTTCTTTTTAACTGCTATATTTCTCATTCTCTTGTTGTTATGGTTACGTTCTGTTTTTTTTGGAACATCTACTCCAACTTATATAACAGCGGTGGTGAAGCGTGGGGATATTGAGGAAAGTGTTTTAGCTTCTGGTCTTGTACGTCCTTACCGGTTGGTGGCTGTTGGTGCGCGTGCAACAGGGCGTGTGGTGTCAATGCGTGTTTCCCCTGGGAGTGTTGTGAAAGAAGGCGATCTCTTGGCAGAAATTGATCCTACAGATCAGGAAAATGATTTAAAAAGAAAAAAAGCAGCATTATCGCATTATTATGCGAATTTGGTAGAACAAGAAGCCTATCTTTCTCTTGCACAGAAAAATTTAGAGCGTCAGAAAAAAATGATCGAAACACGTGCGATTTCACGGGCGAACCTCGATGAGGCTGCGACACAGGTGAAAATACGCGAGGCGCAAATTGAACAACTTCGTCAGCAGATTGTGCAAGCACAAATTGATGTGGAGAGTGCAGAGGTTAATTTAGGTTATACACGCATCACTGCCCCTTCAGCGGGAACGGTTTTGGCAACAGTTGTGGAAGAAGGGCAGAATGTGAATGCGGTTCAGTCGGCGCCAACAATTGTTATTTTGGGTGATTTATCAAAGATGACGATCAAGGCGCAAATCTCAGAAGCAGATATTCTTAAAGTCCGAGCTGGACAACCACTTTATTTTACAGTTTTAGGTAATTCACAGCGTCGTTATGAAGGCGTTTTAGAAAAAGTAGAGCCGGCTCCTGAAGCAATTCGTGCTGATGTGAGTATTAATCCTGGTATGGTGAGTGGTTCTAGTGCTTTAATATCATCGGCTATCTATTACAATGGAATTCTACATGTTGATAATGCGGACAATTTTTTGCGAACCTATATGACTGCTCAAGTTCATATTATCTTAGGGCGTGCGCAGAATGTCTTGTTGGTTCCAAGTGATGCTTTACGCGATGAGACAAGAGAGCGTAAAGCATGGGTTTCTGTTTTGGTGGGGGAAAATAAGGTGGTTACTAAACAGGTGAGTGTTGGGTTGAATAATAAGGTTATGGCAGAGATTATTTCAGGACTTAACGAGGGTGATGTCGTCATCACCAGTTCGTCTGATGGAGTGATGCCAGAGTCTTCTAACATGCATAGCGAAGACGAGAGTTAAAGCATGAGCACAAATCAAGCAGATGCTGTCTTCGTCTTGGAAAATATTGTGCGCAAATTTCCTGCGGGCGAAACGTTTGTTACCGTTTTGAAAAACATCAATCTTACCATTAAACGTGGTGAAATGGTGGCAATTGTAGGTGCTTCCGGTTCAGGTAAATCTACCTTGATGAATATTTTAGGCTGTCTTGATCGTCCAACTTCTGGCCGTTATTGGATCTCTGGTAAAGAAACAGCTTCTCTTTCTGCGGATGAATTGTCGGCTTTACGACGTAATCATTTTGGTTTTATTTTTCAGCGCTACCATTTGTTGAATGAATTGACAGCTCTTGGTAATGTTGAAATTCCGGCTATTTATGCGGGATGTGCCGTGGAAGCAAGAAAAAAGCGTGCACAGGATCTTTTAACGCGTTTGGGCATGGGTGATCGGATAAATCATCGTCCAAATCAGCTTTCCGGTGGTCAGCAACAACGTGTTTCTATTGCTCGGGCGCTCATGAATAATGCGGAGGTCATTCTTGCAGATGAACCAACTGGTGCATTGGACAAAAAGAGTGGGCAAGAAGTATTGCATATTTTGGATGAACTTCATCAAGAAGGGCGTACTATTATCATTGTAACCCATGATATGCAGGTGGCTGAAAGAGCAGAGCGTATTATCGAAATCAGTGATGGGGAAATTATTGCTGATAAGCGGTCAAGGGTTGCAAAAACAAAAGTTGGTAGAAAATCTCTTCAGGAACAACAAAATCTAAAAGGCCAACAAAAACTGGGCTTTTTTCGTTCTTTTTTTGAGCGATTCCGTGAGGCGTTTGTGATGGCTCTGTTGGCAATGAATGCACATCGTATGCGGACTTTTCTAACAATGCTTGGGGTGATTATCGGTATTGGGGCGATTATTGCTATGGTGGCTTTAGGGAATGGTACACGAGAGAAAATTCTGGAAAATTTTAAAAGTTTGGGTACTAATACATTAACCATTTTTCCTGGTAAAAGTTTTTCTGATCCACAAGCAGAAAAAATAACCAGTTTGGTTGAAGCTGATGCAGAAGCCTTGTCTGGATTACCTTATGTTTCTGGTGTAACACCACAGATTTCAGCAAGCTCGAAAGTGCGTTTTGGTGCAGTTGAAGTCAATGCCGTCATTGCGGGGGTGGGAGAACAATTTTTTCAGACACAGGGGCTCAAAGTTTTCAAAGGACAGTTTTTTGATCAAAAAAGTGTCCTTGATCGGGCGGTTGATCTCGTGATCGAGAAAGAAGCATTGTCTGTTCTTTTCCCCCATAGCTATGAAAGCCCCCTTGGAAAGGTGGTGCATGTGGGGAATGTTCCAGCGCGTATTATTGGTGTTGTTGATTCGCAAAATAATGCAAGTGGAGATACATCAAATACGTTACAGCTTTATTTGCCCTATACAACAGTGCAGACACGTTTTCTTGGCACAACAGAAGTTCGTGCAATTACTGTTAGAATTGCTGATGATATTGATTCACATTTAGCGGAGACCATGATAAAACGTTTTCTCATTATGCGGCATGGTGGGGAGGACTTTTTCATTAGAAATTCTGAATTCTTCCGTGAACGTGTTATGGAGAGTACAAATATTTTAACACTTTTAATTTCTTCAATTGCAGCTATTTCCCTGATTGTGGGGGGTATTGGGGTGATGAATATTATGTTGGTCACTGTTTCTGAGCGGATCAATGAAATCGGCGTGCGTATGGCAGTTGGTGCACGGCAAAGTGATATTTTACAGCAATTTCTCATTGAAGCGATTTTGGTTTGTGTGATTGGTGGTGGTTTGGGGATCTTGCTTGGGCTTTCTATCGGTGGCTTATTTCTTCTGTTTAAGGCGCCTATCCATTTGGTTTATACTATTGAATCGATCATTATGTCTCTTACTTTTTCAACACTCATTGGAATATGTTTTGGCTTTTCTCCAGCGCGGCAAGCTTCACGGCTTGACCCTGTTGTCGCTCTTTCACGCGATTAAGCTTTATCAATTGGGTCATGTTTGTTCGTGATGCTTTCCACTTGGATGAAGCGTTTATGAAGCGAAACATGAATGGGAAAAGTTTGGCATTATTTGCTGCTCTATTTTAGAAAACGCTTTGTTTATTAAGTGGAGCATACCACTAGAGGTGAACGTTTCTTATAGCACACCACATCATGTGAGATATGATAGGCATATAAGCCTTCTTGAGGCATTGAATGTTTTGAGAATGCATGATGAATATTTTTAAATCTTTCTTGTCGAGTCTTATGGAAGTAAATCCTATTAAGGAGAAGTTAAATGGAACCCGTTAGAATGAGATTGCTTGCAGACTGAATTTTGTTAAAAATCTTCGTCTTCTGAGATATGAAGAGGAGAACAAATGAAATAGATTGCGCGACGGTTCTTAAGATTTAATTTAAAAAGAGGCGGGGAAGTGAATAGTGTATCTGCTAACAAACAAAAGAACAAAAAAGAAGGTTGATGCCAAAAACAGCTTAAACCTCCATTCTTCCAAAAAAATGAACTGGTATCGAGATAGCTGAGAAGTTTAAGAGGTTTCGTTTAGTATTTTTAAGATTTTCGGAAAAGAGGTTATGAGTATTTCTCACTTTTGGTTTTGCAGAGGGTGGTGCAAATTATAGGTGTTTAGGTTTATGCAAATAAATTATGATCGTGCTCAAGTTTTAAAATGTGACCTAAGACACAGCCATTTTCTGTTCCTTTATGCGAGTAACTTAGCTTTCTTTAGAATATTTTGTTTAAGGCATCGCTTTTTTCTGCCTTATCTCATGATTTTGGAGCTGAAGGATAAACAAGCCATTTGAGTTTCTAGGGTAAGGATGCCGTCAGATACTCGGTAGGGGGGCGTGATCTTAAGAACTAATACCGTGAAATGCGGGTTTGATTTAATGGTTTTGGTGAGGAAGACAAAAAGTTTGAGAGGCGGATAGCTTCTTATTTTGAATGATGTATCAATGAAAAGGGCTTTCATTTATTGAAAAAGAATAAGCTCATATTCAGCAGGTGTGAGATGAAGTAAGAGAACATCGTAATACCAAGCTGCAGTTATGCTGCTAAAGAACATAATGGCGCTAGTGATGAGCAATGGTATGTCTAGTTGGTATGGTGGTTATTCTCCCTCCTGCTACAAGTCCGATACAGAGCGCCATTGGTTTGCACATTCACGGGCTTGTTTTAAAGAGACATCTCTTAAGGCACCCAATCCCATTTCACGACGGCGCTCGTGAATGGTACAACGGTAAATCCATTGAGCACCTCCATCTTTACGCTTATGAAGTAACAAGCCGGCACCATCATTATATTTGCCAGCTCGTGGGTGTTGCGATAGACCTTGCATTAAGACGGTTCATAAGAGCCATTTTTAGTCATTTCTTGTACAGTTTTTATCCACACACTCATCCCGCTTGTGATGTGCAAGTAAGTGGTTTTAGTTGATTCAACATAAACAGATTTGAAATGAGAGAATCTGATGATATTGAGAGCTCTCATTCAAGTTGTAGCGTAATAAAATTTCATTATAAATCAATATGTTGTATGTAATAAAGCACCTTAGGCAGTGAGGTCACTAAAATTATGACGCATGAGCTTTAGCGGCAGTGATGAATATTCTCAGGCAGGGGTTTTCTTGTCGAGCTTTATGTGAGTAAACCATATAAATGGGGAAGCTGAGAGGAACCAGTCCAGAGAAAGTGAACTGTTTACAAATCGTTGCTGATAGGAATCATCGTCCTTTGAGATGTTGAGAGGAAATCACAATTCTTATGAAATCTGTCTTTTGAGGTGTTCTGATATTGAAGTGAGCAGGTGGAACGCGTTAGACAAGAAGCTGAGTTATTATTGTTTACAGATCAATAGAGTTTAAAAATTTTCGTTCTTTTTTGGGGAGGAAACCAGACAAAAAGTGATCTTAGAGAGCAAAATGATTTCAAAAAAGATTGCGATAAAAAACGTGAGGTATTTGTAGCGGTGTGCGTTTTTAGCTTATTCCTATCTGTGATCTAAAATGCTCTTATGAAGATGCTTTGTTGAATGAAGAGATTGTTACTAATATATTGACTTATAATGATAGTTTAACATTCTCTCTGTTGAATGAGAAATCTAACTATTATAAATTTTCTTATTTTAAATCTATTAAAATTATTTTTTTGCATGTCATACGAGGTTGGTATGTTCGTGTTTAAGAAAGGCGTAATGCATGCCTCTTACCAATCATCCCAAGAGGCTTGAGCTATCGTAATACTTGGGGGCGGCAAAATATAGGGTGGGGCGGTTTGCATTTTTATGAAGCGTAAAGACGGTGGTATAAATAGATCTCTATAACAAGTCGGGAGATTTTATAGTTGTCTGGGGGCTCTATTTACAAGAGCTTATATATTGAGATGGCATGTACAGATCCCGTGCTGTGAGATATGTTTGGGATGTAAGAGATGTTTTGGGTGAATGTGCAATACAGTGATACATGTATTGTGGGGTGTTCTGTGTTGTATGAAGGTAGCTCTGTCGAGCTTTTATAGAAGCAACCTCTTATGGAAGAGTATGAGAGAAAGGTATGAAGAGGTCAGAAGATGGCAAGGTTTTTAAAAAGTCAGAAGGATAAAGATTAGAATGCGGTTCTGATATAGACTTGGAGCGTTTTAATATATTGGAATATAAGAATGCGGATTTGATTGATCTGTTGTATTGCGCTTTCAGCATTGTTCTTTTTAACAGGATAGGCAATGAAATGGATATCAGGCATTAAATATTTAAGTTCTCGCATCGAGCGCCACACATGGTAATCATGGGTGACGATATAAAGGGTTTTATAGTGGTGTTTTTTGATCCAATCGGCGCTTTCTTTAGCATTTCCTCTGGTGTTAATCGCTTGATGCCCGATGTCAATACAACAGGAGATAAGCCGTCGGGTAATATGCATGTTATGCATGAGACTTTTCAGGTTGGTTGTGGTATTTACACCACTGATGAGGAGACGTGAACCAAGCCCCCTTTGTAAGAGATTAAGTCCTGTCTCTATTCGGTTTTCTCCGCCTGTCAGCACAATGATGGCATCAGCTTTGGGGAGAGGCTGTGGGGGAGAAAGTCGTTCAGTTTTTTCAGAAAAAATAATAAAACCGCTCCAGAAAATGAAAACAATGATTGAAAGAGTAAGGGTTGTCGGTGGAAAATAGCGAAATAAAAAGCGGGGAGACCAACTATAGTGGAGCCGTTTTGGAAGAGGACGTTCTAAATTGTTTTGCGTCAATGAGTTGTAAGTGTTGTGAGTCATAAAATTAAAATAAACCGTTTTCACATTGATCGATTTTTTTCAGTTGTGTTAAAATAGTCATGCGGTTTGTAAGGGTGGTAAGAAAAGAAACGAAAATAATAAGAAAAATGATTTTTCCGTAAGGAATGGAACTTATGGAAAGATGTCCAAATAAAGCTGTTATTTGGCTAGCTTCCACTCTTCCCAAGTTATAATTCGTCCAGAGACAAAAGGCTGAAAACAGAAATATGCTTGTAAGACCACCATATAAAGAACCACGCAGCGCGGTTTTAAAAAAATGCCAGTCAAATTGGCGGGCAATGAAAAGAGTTTCAGTACCAAGGAAATATAAGACATTGATAATATGTGTATTTTCTGCCAATGCATTGCGGGTGGCAAAAATGATGGTGAGGATAAGAGAGCCTAGAACCAATGCTAAAATTGAAAAACCAATGAAAACAGTGGTGTGTGCCATGGTCGCAAAACGATGAACCCAAACACGGTGATCATCAAATTGACCTCCTGGAATTTGGGTTTTAATGGCGTGATTAATGGCTGCAAAATTGATTTTTTCACCCCCATTCAGGGTCACAATGATGAGGCGGGGAAGGGGTAGTTCATTGACATTGAAGCCTGTTCCAAGCCATGGCTCCAGTAACTTTTCTGTAGCTTTTTGGTCAACAATTTTTGCATCTTGTACACCAGAAAATGTTTTAACCAATTGTACGGCATCACGGAGTGCTTTGTTGATATCAACATTGTCAATGGGGCGTATTTGTATTGTTGCTTCATAGCTAATCTGATTACTCCAATTTTGGGCGGCATGTTGGACTAAATCAACACCGATTAAGGTGAGGCTTGAAAGAAATGTCATAATAGCAATTACGGCAACCAATGCTTTTCCAGAAATATTACCACTGGGAATAATCGCTGTTGTATTTTTTTTATTGCTTGTAAAAATGGGGAAAGACTTATTCATGAATCGTCATCCGTCCGTTATGGAGAAGCATACGCCGTGCTGCAACTTGTTCCATTAAGGCAATATCATGGGTGGCAATGATAACAGCCGTTCCAAAACGGTTTAATTCAATAAACAAACGGAGGAGGCGTTTTGCCAAGGGCGGATCGACATTTCCAGTGGGTTCATCGGCAAGTAGAATTTCAGGTTGATCAATGAGTGCGCGTGCAATGGCTACCCTTTGTTTTTCCCCACCGGAAAGAACCGGTGGTAAAACATGAATATGATCTCCAAGACCTACCCAACAGAGAAGATCTTCCACTTCACTGCGATAGGTTGCTTCTTCTTGTCCTTTAATGCGTAAAGGTAAGGAGACATTTTCATAAGTGGTCATGTGGTCGAGTAAACGAAAATCTTGAAAAACCACACCGATACGTTGTCGCAGCGCAGGGAGCTCTTGTCGTTTGAGTAATGCTGTGTCTGTTCCAAATAAATCAATATGACCGCGGGTGGGTTTGAGTGCCAAAAACATAAGACGCATCAGCGACGTTTTCCCTGCTCCAGAGGCACCTGTGAGAAATTGAAATGATCCAGGAGGAATATGAAAGCTAATATCACGAAGGACCTCAGGGCCCATTCCATAGCGTAGGCCGACATTTTCAAAATGAATCACTTTTTATTATTACTCCTGATTTTATATTGCATCATTTATTCTAAGAACTCTTACTTTCATTGCTTTAGATTTTTTTGTAAGCTTGTTTATTTTAGATTTCATGGTTTTCAATATTTTTTATACACCCTCGTTATCGATAAATATTTTTGCTCAAGAATATTATCACTTATACTTTCTTTTTTTAGCTTTATTTATGATTTTAGCAGGAATTTCAAAGGGATTCTAGCATAAACATCAGAACTATTTTTCCTTCTTACTCAGAGGCTTTTTTTGCATTGAGTGGACATTGGGTGATTTTAAAAAGCTATGTTGCTCTTTTTATCTTACCTTCTTATTCTTGTTCGCATCCCAATCTTGAGGTTTTTGCTTAAATTATTTCTTACCTGTTATGAAAAAAAGCGTTTGTTGTTAGAATGATTGAGCTTCTCATGCATTGTTTTGTTTTTTATTCTCCTTGGTGGTTTTCGTAATAATGCTGAGATAATTTTAGCAAAAAAAACAAAAACCACCGTATGTTGTATTGCGTCGTGTTTTTTAGTTTTGTCGGTTGGCAATCAGATCTTCAACAACTTGTGGTTCGGCAAGGGTTGAAATATCTCCGAGAGTATCAAAATCGTTTTCAGCGATTTTTCGTAAAATACGTCTCATAATTTTCCCTGATCGTGTTTTGGGAAGCTGCGGAGCAAACTGAATTTTATCCAATATGGCAATAGAGCCTATTTCTTGTCTCACATGCTTGATAAGGTCTTTTTGCAATTCTTCACTTGGCTCTGTTCCTTCCATGAGAGTCACAAAACTATAAATTCCTTGTCCTTTAATGGGATGCGGGTAACCCACAATAGCTGCTTCTGATACAGCGGGATGAGAAACAAGAGCTGATTCAATTTCAGCAGTTCCTAACCTGTGCCCCGAGACATTGAGAATGTCATCAACTCGTCCTGTGATCCAATAATAACCGTCGCTATCGCGCCTACAGCTATCGCCTGAAAAATATTTTCCTTTATAGGAGGAAAAATAAGTTTGAATAAAGCGTTCATGATCCTTATAAAGTGTGCGCATTTGTCCGGGCCATGAATCACTGATACAAAGATTGCCTTCTGCTTCACCTTCTAAAACATTGCCTTGGGCATCAACAATTTGGGGTTGAACACCAAAAAAAGGACGTGTGGCCGATCCTGCTTTGAGGGGTGTTGCACCGGGCAAGGGCGTGATCATATGCCCTCCTGTTTCCGTTTGCCACCATGTATCGAGAATCGGACAACGGTCATTTCCAATTATATGATAAAACCATTCCCATGCTTCTGGATTAATCGGTTCTCCTACCGTGCCTAAGAGACGCAACGATGTTCTGTTTGAGTGTTCAACAAACGAATTTCCTGCTCCCATTAAGGCGCGGATAGCTGTTGGTGCTGTATAGAGCGTATTGACTTGGTGTTTGTCGACAATTTCCCAGAATCTGCCTTTGTCAGGAAAGGTTGGTGTGCCTTCAAACATTAAAGTGGTCGCACCATTGCATAAAGGTCCATAAACCAAGTAAGAATGACCGGTTATCCAACCAATGTCAGCCGTGCACCAGTAAACTTCATTGGGGTGGTAATCAAAAACATATTGGTGAGTCATCGAGGCAAAAACAAGATAGCCCGCTGTGGTATGCAAAACACCTTTAGGTTTGCCTGTTGAGCCTGAAGTATAAAGAATAAAAAGTGGATCTTCAGCATTCATTGGTTCTGGTGGACAAGCTGTTTTGGCATGAGCTATCTCTTCGTGGTACCAAAAATCACGCCCCTCTACCCATTGAATGGGTCCACAAGTTCGCCGTATAACCATGACTTGGTCCACATGCACGTTTTGGCGCGCTGCTATCTCAATAGCATGATCAACATTGTCTTTTAAGTTGATCCGTTTGCTGCCACGCAAGCCTTGATCAGCGGTAATAATGAAGGTTGATTCACAATCGACAAGGCGTCCTGCTATTGCCTCAGCAGAAAAGCCAGCAAAAATAACCGAATGAATAGCACCAATGCGGGCGCAGGCGAGCATAGCATAGGCTGCTTCGGGTACCATGGGGAGATAAATGGTTACTTTATCGCCTTTCTTAATGCCACGACTTTTCAAAAGATTAGCAAAACGACAAACATGTTCATAAAGCTCGTTATAGGTTATTTTTTTATCATGGTAAGGATTATCTCCTTCCCAAATGAGTGCGATTTTGTCTCCATGGGTTTTCAGGTGGCGATCAATGCAATTATAGGTAACATTTGTTATCCCATCTTCGTACCATTGAATGGAGACATCTCCGTTAAAAGAAGTGTTTTTTACTTTTGTAAAAGGTTTAAACCATTCAATGCGTTGACCATGTTTTGCCCAGAAGCTTTCTGGATCATCGATGCTTTCTCGATACCACTGTTGATAAGTTTCCTCATCGAGTAAAGTATTTTTTTTGATCTCTTCTGATACTGGATAGATTTTTTCAGTCATGTTTCCCTCTTTTTATTGTTTTGAAAATCTGCCTCTGTATTTTTGTATGGTTATATTTGTGGCAGAGTTTTCCCAAAAGCTTTTCATTGTGAGGTTAGACTAAATGACAAAGATTAGAATAGTCAATTTTTAAATCTGATGTGATGATATTAAAGAGGGTATTCTATGTTTTTAGGATACTCAAATATAGCAAAACCTATTGCGGTATAGAGCTTTTTATAAACACACTAAGACATTTTAAAAATGTCTATTATAAAATATTTCTCAAAATTTGATATAAACCAATATAGTTAAATAAAAGACTAACAAGAAAGAATATTGAGCTTATTAATAATGATTTTTTTAGAGAATCTTTCCAACTATAATAAATAAACTTATAATAAAAAAGATATATTAAACCAAAAAAAAATGTTGCTATAAGCGTTTCAATAATTTTAGAGATAAGATCTGTCATCACGCAATCCAAATTATAATATAATTACAAATTATTAACTTCAGAGATATCTTTATAGTTGCTCTCTAAAAATTAGAACCAACACTCATGAACTTTCTGTACGAACCTTAAACCAAAACCTCCGAAGAAACCAGTCGTGGCACCAGTAAGTCCACCCATAAGTGCACCTGGACCAGTTGCAGCTCCCAATGCTGCTCCGGTTATCCCTCCTGCAACTGCATAGTCAAAACCTTGTGCATTCATGTGAGAAAGAAAAGCATTAGGACTGCATGCATTTCCATGAGTAGGTCTTGAATTGTGCGAATGACCAAAAGAAGGCTTTGTCGCTATATGACCGAATGTGCTGCATGAACCAAAAATATTAATTCTCCTTAATTATCTACATTAAAAGTAGTATCATAATGATACATTTCAAATGTCTATCATGTATTTTTAGAAAAATGTCAAAGATAAATTTTAAAAATAACAATAAAAATACTGTATAAATAATATCTATACTATGTATACATGAAATCTTCTTCTTAAGAAGATAATAATATTATTTGCAATATTTTAAAATATAAGAAATATCCCCTGTTTTTCCTTAATTAAAGTTTAAAATTAGAAAAATTAGGCATATGAAAAGTTGAAGTTTTTCTCTTTGTTTACGAGATCGACAAAGGAATAATGATAAAGGAATATCGTTATTGAAATCGTTCTCATTTCCATTGTTTTGCGTGCATGTATTATGCGCATATGCTTGGGATTAGTTCTTTTATTTTTCAGGCGGATATTGACTGTATTTTACGCTTTGTAGAGCATAGAAAGGCTCTATGCTATCGTTGACCTTATAGATTGCTATCATGTTGTTTAGCGCGGTTCTTGGTGCTCTATTGAGCATTTGAGATGTTTATTTTGCTCAAGTGACTTACATGAAAGAGTTTTGTTACTGTATTATGTAACCATAAGCCTCTTTTTGTCTGCTTTATGCCATTGGCATGTGGGGAAATTGTTTACGCGTGTTGGAGAAGTTAAGAGAATTCATGATTTTCAATGGAAATCATTGCGATGATCTTATTCAATATTCTTTTGTAATTATTTATTTCGCGACAGTTTTTTCATTCATGCGCAACGCCCCTCTTATCATTTTGCCTTTATATAAGGATTTATTTTTTATATTGCTTTTGCTGGAGAGGCGGTCAGAGGGGAGTAAAGTAGAGCCAATGTGCGAGAATATGAGAGCCAAATTGCAATGCTATCTTGAAGCTATTGTACGTGTTGTGGATGTGCCGGTGAGAGATTTGAGAAACCAGCTTTTTTGCTTATTTTGCTAACAGGATGAAAGAGGGACTGGAATCTTTTTTGCTAGAATTGCTCTTTTATTGATATTGAAGGAAATATTTTTTCTCATTTCTGCTGTTTTTGGCTTGTTCGTAGAATTTTCAAGGGAGATTATATGAAGGGGGAATGAATTTACACAGGACGTTTTCCAAATAAAGCAGAGCCAATGCGAAGGACGTTAGAGCCAAACTGTAGAGCGGTTTTGAAGTCGCTGGACATGCCCATGGAAAGCTTTGGAAGACCTGCTTGTTTTGCTAATTTTGCTAACAGTGCGAAATAGGGGCCGGGGTTTTCATCGACAGGGGGAATGCCCATAAGTCCGATGATATCAAGTCCATAATTGTTTTTGCATTGAGAAACAAAAGATGTAGCTTCTTGTGGTGCGATACCACTTTTTTGCGGTTCTAAGCCAATGTTAACCTGAACATAGCAAGGAAGATGCCTTTTTTGTTTTTCCATTTCTTCAGCTAAGCTTTTGGCTATTTTTTCACGGTCAACCGTTTGAATAACATCAAAAAGTTTGATCGCCTCTGCTGTTTTATTTGATTGTAGGGGACCGATGAGATGAAGTTTAATATTTTCAAATTGTTGACGTAAAGCAGGCCATTTTTGTGCTGCTTCTTGTACGCGGTTTTCTGCAAACAAAGATTGGCCTGCTTGCAAAAGGGGTCGTATATCAATAGCAGAAACAGTTTTTGAAACAGCGATAAGTTCAATTTCTTCTACAGGGCGTTGTAGCTCTTGGCATATTGCTGCAATGTCTTTTTGAAGGTTTTGCCATGCTTCAACGGAAGGGGCATCGAGGGGCGTTTGTGTATTCATATTTTTGTGCTTTACCTTTTTTGTTCAAGAGTTGGTCGTTTTTTTTAAAGTTTTATAAAATACTTAGGGAAATATTTCACGAAAATGTTGACGATGAGGTTAATCCATGGTCAAGCATAATAAAACAAGTTTTTGGTTCTGTTTTATTAAAAGAGTATAATGGGAATGACAATTGGACATTATAATATAGGCGAACGCTATAATCCACGTGCGAGAGAAAAAAAATGGCAAGAAATTTGGGATGAAAAGAAAATTTTTCAGACTCTTCAAGAAGATGCTCGTGAAAAATATTATGTTTTAGAAATGTTTCCTTATCCTTCTGGCCGTATTCACATGGGGCATGTGCGCAATTATGCCATGGGGGATGTGGTGGCACGCTATAAAAGGGCAAAGGGTTTTAATGTGCTTCATCCCATGGGGTGGGATGCTTTTGGTATGCCAGCTGAAAATGCTGCTCTGCAAAGTAAAGTGCATCCTAAAACTTGGACCTATCAAAATATTGCGGTCATGCGCGGGCAATTAAAACAATTAGGACTCTCACTCGATTGGGCGCGTGAATTTGCAACTTGTGATGTGGAATATTACCACCGCCAACAAATGTTGTTCCTTGATTTCTATCAAAAGGGGTTGGTAGCACGTAAAGTGGCTAAGGTGAATTGGGACCCTGTTGATCATACTGTTTTGGCCAATGAACAGGTTGTTGATGGGCGGGGATGGCGTTCTGGTGCGTTGGTGGAACAACGTGAGTTGACGCAGTGGTTTTTCAAAATTAGCGACTTTAGTGAAGATCTCTTGGCAGGGCTTGAAGAGCTGAACCAATGGCCGGAAAAAGTTCGCACCATGCAAAAAAACTGGATTGGAAAATCACAAGGTTTGCTGATTCGTTGGGCTTTAAAGTCGGCGGGTGATGCTGATGATGTTTGTGAGAAATTTGATGAGGTTGTTTGTTATTCAACGCGTCCTGATACACTGTTTGGCGCTTCCTTTTTGGCTCTGTCTGTTGATCATCCTATTGCACAAGCTTTGGCAAAAAAAGACAAAGCGTTGAGTGCTTTTATTGAAAATTGTCGGTGTGGTGGAACGACAACAGCAGCACTTGAAACAGCTGAAAAACAAGGGTTTCTCACGCCCCTTTTGGCTGTTCATCCTTTCGATTCAACAGTACATATTCCCGTTTATATCGCGAATTTTGTGCTTATGGACTATGGAACAGGGGTTGTTTTTGGTTGTCCGGCTCATGATCAGAGAGATTTCGATTTTGCGCGTAAATATGATCTTCCAATAAAACCGGTGGTTTTGCCAAAAGGAGAGCAAGCAGAAGATTTTGTTATTACTGAAACAGCTTATACGGGTGATGGGGTGATGATCAATTCCAGTTTTTTGGATGGTTTAACACCCCAACAAGCTTTTGAAGAAGCTGCTAAAAAGCTTGAAAAACAAATGCTCAATGGGCAACCGCAAGGGAAGAAAACAGTGCAATTTCGTTTGCGTGATTGGGGGATTTCGCGTCAACGTTATTGGGGGTGTCCCATTCCGATGATCCATTGTACAACTTGTGGGGTTGTTCCTGTTCCACGTGCCAATTTACCGGTTGTGTTGCCTGATGATGTTACTTTTGATCAACCAGGAAATCCTCTTGCACGACATGAAAGGTGGCAGAATGTTACTTGTCCTTCCTGTGGTCAACCTGCCAAACGCGAAACCGATACCATGGACACATTTGTTGACTCTTCTTGGTATTATGCACGCTTTACGGCTCCTTTTGCACAGGAACCTGTTGACAAACAAGCAACAGCTGAATGGTTGCCTGTGCAACAATATATTGGTGGAATTGAGCATGCCATTTTGCATCTTCTTTATGCGCGCTTTTTTATGCGTGCTATGAAATTGGTCGGTCATGTGACGGTAGATGAGCCTTTTAAGGGGCTTTTTACCCAAGGGATGGTGGTGCATGAAACCTATCGGGATGATCAAGGGTGGGTTTCTCCAGCAGAAATTTCGATTGTTGAAAAAGATGGAAAGCGGTGTGCTTATAAATTAACCGATCAAAGTGAAGTGACGATTGGTTTGATTGAGAAAATGTCAAAATCAAAAAAGAATGTCGTTGATCCTGATGATATTATTGCATCTTATGGCGCTGATACTGTGCGTTGGTTTGTGTTGTCAGATTCTCCTCCCGAGCGGGATGTCATTTGGACAGAATCTGGTGTTGAAGGTGCACATCGCTTTGTACAGCGTGTTTGGCGCCATGTGGCTGTGAGTGCTTCTATTTTAAAGGATGTGGCGCCTTGTGCAGGGCATCAGGGGGCGGCTTTGGAACTCTCAAAGGTCGCACATCGCACGCTTTGCGCTGTAGAAGATGATTTGGAAAAATTCGCTTTTAATCGGGCTATTGCACGCCTTTATGAATTCTTGAATATTATGGCACCGTTGTTAAATAGGATAGAAAGTGTTGACGATGAAATGAAAGCTTCTTTACGTCAAGCTATGGATTTTTTTCTTGCCATGATTGCACCCATGATGCCCCATTTAGCAGAAGAATGTCATGCTGCTTTAGGAGGAAAAACTTTAATGTCTGCGCTTGCTTGGCCTGTTTATGATCGTGCGTTAACCGTTGCGGAATGCTATACTTTGCCAGTACAAATTAATGGTAAAAAACGCGGTGAGGTGAGCGTTGCAGCAACTGCTGATGAGGTGATGATTAAAGAAGCGGTTTTGGCGTTAGATTTTGTAAAGGCGCAGCTGGTTGAAAAGCCTGTGAAAAAAATCATTGTTGTTCCACAAAGGATTGTGAATGTCGTTTTTTAGAAGTTCTATTCTTGTCATTTTAGCTGGTGTATTCACACTGTTGTGTGGATGCAAAGTTGAACCGCTTTACCGTCAAGAGTTGCAGAGTGCAATGACAATGGATTCTGCTTCTTATGGGAATCCTGCTTCTGGACACCCTTCTGGACAAGCTTCTTTGGGGTTAGCGCAAAAGCTTGCTTCTATTGTTGTAGAAGAACCTTCGGATCGTTTTGGTCAAATGGTGCGCAATCATCTGCTTTTTCTTTTGTATGGAAATGGTGCTAAACCTTCTCTACCTGCTTATAAATTGGCATTGCAGATATCCGTCTTTACAAGAGAATCTATGCAGATAGAGGTTGATTTCGAGAAAAAGAGAAAGGGACGACCTTCTGTTGGAACTGTTATGAGCAGAGCTTCTTATACTTTGCAGGATATGAAAAATACTCTTGTTGCAAAAGGAACAGCAATGATGAATGCATCTTTTGAGCAACTTCGTCAAGAATATGCAACGCTGCAAGCAGAAGAAGATGCAAAAAAACGTGTTGCGGAAGAGTTGGCTGAACAGATCTTTTTGTTACTTTCAAAAGATCTGTTCAATAAAATTTCTAGACATTAAGCAATATTTTGTCCTGTTTTTTTCCAGTCGTCGAGGAATATTTGCAACCCTTTGTCGGTGAGAGGATGTTTGACTAGTGCTTTTAAGATTGCTGGTGGAACTGTTGCAACGTCAGCACCGCTTAGTGCTGCTTCTTTGACATGATTAACGGTGCGGATTGAAGCGGCCAAGATTTGTGTTTCAAAGTTATAGTTATCATAAATTGTGCGAATTTCATGAAGCAGTTCACTTCCATCATTTCCACAATCATCAAGTCTACCAATAAAAGGTGAAACGAATGTTGCGCCTGCTTTGGCGGCTAATAAGGCTTGATTGGCAGAAAAACAAAGTGTGAGATTTGTTTTTAGTCCTGCTGCTGTGAGGGCTTTACAGGCTTTTAATCCATCGAGTGTTAAAGGAAGCTTGATACAAATATTGTCGGCAACCTTTGCTAAAACAGCTGCTTCTTTCATGATGCTTTCAAATTCCGTTGCTGCAACTTCAGCAGAAACAGGTCCGCTAACGAGAGCACAAATTTCTTTTGTAACATCAAGAATATTGCGCCCTGATTTTAGGATAAGAGAGGGATTGGTGGTAACACCATCAACAAGGCTTAAATTCTGTAACTCTTGAATTTCTTCAATATTGGCGCTATCCACAAAAAATTTCATCTCTAACCTCTTTTTTTTAGCTTTATCCTATTTTTTGTTATGCGCTATTGTTGACTGCAAAAGCAAGAGAAAGAATTAATATCTGTGTAAAGAACAAGAATGCTATGGTGTTAATCATGTATCCGTTTTCGGTAAAGAAATATGATTTATCGTTTCCACACCCATTTCATAGTGTTGCTCGTGATAAGGCATAGAATTCATTGCGTACCAACATTTTTGCGTATTGGCATCTTTGCGTAGCGGTGTTTTTATATTTATGGAAATAAGCTAGCATTATCAAACACTTTGCTCATTTCCTATTTGCGATTGCTCTTGATATTTGAGAGTGCATCATAAGATACCTTCCTTTTTTAGGGGGTATGTTTAACTTTGTTTTTGATGAAAGCGGATGGATTTATTTTGTCGTAAAACACTGTTGAAGAACGCCTGTAAAATTTTACGCATGAAGGGTTTTTTTATGGTCAATTACATTGATTTATTCTGTTTTCCCCATTCTTCAAAAATACGCTTTTGTGCTGCTTGTATTGTTGCTTGATTTTCAATCAAGCTGAAAGATGTATACACGTGTTTTCACTTTTTGGCACAAAGCCAAGGTGAATATTGTAACGGCTCCATTTGCAATATTATTCTCCTTATAATTAAAATCATGGGATACTTTTTCATCAATAAGGATTTACAAATGTTCCTCGATGGGTTTGAAATGAAAAAAATCATCGTATTGAGGGTTTTTATTACAATAGGTAAAATGATGATTATATCTTTATAAATCAGTTTGTTGAAGATAAATTGAGATATGAGGCGGTAAAAAAATAAACGTGTGCGTTGGGAAGAGGTCATACTATGGGATCGCCTTGTTGAAGGATGCACTTAACCGATAGCATGTTGAATGCTTAATAGTGATGCGTTTTATTTACACAGAAGAATAGTGCTGTTTTTTTGCTATAGAGTTTTTTGTTATAGACGATGAGATTGGTTCTTTATATTGGCACTTTGGTGAGGGAATGCGTGTTAAAAAGAATTTTTGTTAGAAAAGTGTTGTGATCGGGGGGGATTGAATCCTGCAATGAATTTTATAAGAGTGTTTAAAGATAAGGTGTAGACTTGTTGATGCTCAATAGGTCGTAGATTGGTTTACAAGATGAATTCAAGCATGATAGAGGAAAAGATTGTATCCGTATTGGTTCCTCTTCCTGTTGCTCACGCTTATAGTTATAAAGTTCCATCTTCTATGGAGGTGAACGTTGGTTCCTTTGTTCGGGTTCCGTTGATGGGGCGTGAGCTTTGCGGTTTTGTTGTAGATGTTGGAGAGCAGACAGCCGATGGGCACAAGTCTGCTTCGGTGGCGCGTGAAAAATTACGCTTTCTGCTTCATGTTTTTGATTGCCCCCCATTAAAAGCAGAAATGATCACATTTTTGCGTTTTGTTAGTCGCTATACAATGGCACCTTTTGGTCTTGTCGCACGATTGGTTTTGTCGGTACCGACTGCTTTAGAGCCGGAAGCGCAGATGCTGGGTTTGCGATATTGTGGTGGAAATGTAGAACGTCTCACACCAGCGCGATCACGGATTTTGGAATTGGTGCGTAATGAGAAGATATGGACACGTTCTGGTCTGGCACATGCGGCTGGAACTTCGGTTTCTGTTGTTGAAGGTTTAAAAGCGCTAGGAATTTTTGAAGATGTTAAGGTTCCTGCTCCTGATCTTGTGGCAATGCCTGATCCTGATTTTTGTCCCCCTCAGTTGCAGGGAGCGCAAAGTGAAGCAGCAACATTATTGCGGGAAGGTGTTTTATCTTCTCAGTTTCAAGTTTTTTTGCTTGATGGTGTTACGGGTTCAGGAAAGACAGAGGTTTATTTTGAAGCGGTTTCTCAAGCCTTTAAAGAGGGCAAGCAGGTTTTAATTTTATTGCCGGAAATTGCTTTAACACAGCAGTTTTTAGATCGTTTTTATGCACGTTTTGGCGCTGCGGCAGCAGAATGGCATTCTGATTTGACGCCACGTCGTAGAGAACGCGTCTGGCGACAAGTTGCAGAAGGGCGGGTGCGTGTCGTTGCGGGGGCTCGTTCGGCGCTTTTTCTTCCCTTTCATGAGCTTGGCTTGATTGTTGTCGATGAAGAGCACGATAGCGCTTATAAACAAGAAGAGCGCATTTTTTATCATGCGCGTGATATGGCTGTTGCACGGGGCTCTTTTGAGCATTTTCCTGTTATTTTATCTTCAGCCACACCGTCGATTGAAAGCCAAGCCAATGTTTTAAAAGGGCGTTATCAAAAGGTGCATTTACCTTCCCGTTTTAAAGAAGCTGCACTTCCACAGTTGCGGGTGGTTGATATGCGCCAAGGAGGGGTGCAAAAGGGGCGCTTTATTTCCTTTGCTCTTGAAAGGGCTTTAAAACAAACGCTTGATAAGGGCGAACAAGCTCTTCTTTTTCTTAATCGTCGTGGTTATGCACCTTTAACTTTATGCCGAATTTGCGGACATCGTTTTCATTGTACCGATTGTTCAAGTTGGTTGGTCGAACATCGTGCGCAAGGGCAACTGAAATGTCATCATTGTGGATATCATGAACCACTTCCTCAAGCCTGTCCTGAATGTGGGACATTAGATCATCTCGTGGCTTGTGGACCGGGTGTGGAAAGAATTGCCGAAGAAACACAAATGCTTTTTCCTCAAGCGCGATCATTGATCCTTTCAACAGATCTCAAAGGAGGGATTGGGAAGTTGCGAAGCGAATTACAAGCCATTGCAAATGGCGATGTGGACATTATTATTGGAACACAGTTAGTCGCTAAAGGACATCATTTTCCCAAGCTCTCTCTGGTTGGCGTTATTGATGCTGATCTTGGTCTTGCCAATGGCGATTTACGCGCAAGTGAACGTACCTATCAGCTGCTTTCTCAAGTTACCGGAAGAGCAGGGCGTGTGGGATTGAAAAGTTTAGGATTATTGCAAACTTATCAACCAGATCATCCGGTTATCAAAGCCTTACTTGCATGCCAGCCAGAAGATTTTTACACACGTGAGATTGCAGCGCGTCAGCATTATCATTTGCCCCCCTATGGGCGGCTTGCCTCTTTGATTATCTCTGCACAACAGCGCCAAGCAGCAGAACATTATGCGCGCGCATTGCGTCAGGCAGCGCCACGGGAAAAAAATATCTCGGTTATGGGACCAGCAGAAGCGCCTTTGGCTTTGGTTCGGGGGCGTTATCGTTTTCGGCTTTTGCTGCAAGGACAGCGTTCTTTTGATATACAAGGGTTTATACGTGCAATGCTTAGCGGTACACCCAAAATGCCCAGTTCCGTTCGGGTTCAAATTGATATTGATCCGCAAAGTTTTTTCTAAAACCAGTATCGCATAAAGTGAAGGTCTCTTTGCTTAAGATGCTTTACTTGAACTCTTATATTATTCAGAATAAGCATCCAGGCAGCAAAATATGATACATGTACATTGCATTAAGTAGAGCTACGGGAAAAAATATCTTTGTTATAAAACCAGCAGAAGCGCCTCTCTTCTTCGAGGGCACTATCATTTCGGCTTTTACTCCTTTTTTGTATGAGGGACAGTATTCTTTTGATAGGCGGATTCTTTTTATAAGGGCTGAAAATGCTTAGCTGTACACCCAAAATACCCAATTCTATTCGCGTTCAAATTGATATTGATCTATGCTTTTTCTAAATCAGTACAATATAGTGCCATATAAAGTGACGCTATGTGGGCTTAATGAGGGACGTGTTTTTGATATTATTTGACCTTAAAGCCTTATGAAGCAGCGTTCATAAGATGTATCAGCGCTGTACGAGTCGTACCTGCGTTTGTATGCTAGATTAGGGCGAGAATATTGCATATATCTATTTTATTTATCTTTGACGAGAACACGGACTCATTTTGGAGCGTGAAGGTCAAAATGAGCATTCATCGTTGTCATCCTTATTCATTCGGCTCTAGAATTTTCAAAAGCATCCATAATAATAATTTTTATAAATAATAAATATTGATTTATAGTGATAATATGCCGTTATTCATATTATAGCCTCAACTATCGTAGGATTCTCTTATTTAAAATCTATTTATATTGATCAATCAAAACCATTCGTTTGCATGTTACAGATGGGGGAGCCTGTGTCGCGTAAAACTATACAAGAGAGGACCAAAATACCTAATCATCTCAAGAATTAAGGGCTGTCGTAAAATTGGGAGATGGCAAAGTGTGTGATGGTGCCGGCTTGTTCTTTCATAAGTGTAAAGATGGGGCTGCTCAATGGGGTTACCATTATAGCATTCATAGGCGTTGTCGTGAAATGGAGATTATCCATTGTTTCATGCTTTTATTACTTTCGTTCTCTAATGGGGGCACATTTTTCATGTAAAGCAGAACGCCCAAAGCGGAATATTACAGAACATCTATTGTATTACTACATTCATATGCTTGTTTAAGCAAATGTTTCTCAGCATACTCGAATTCATTTTACGATGTTTTTCGAGTGTAGAATATCAAAGCTTTCATGAATGAAAAAACCACGTTAAGGCTCCCCATCTTTATTTCATAAAGGTATAAAATGGCGCCATTTATTATTTAGCTTTGAGTATTACGAAAACTCTTAGTACTTGAGAGCGTTTATAAGAGGTGTTGTTTTCTTTAATCATTTCCTTTTTTGTTTGTGATGAAGCAAGGGAGTGATTTTGATAAAAAAATTTGAAAAGAGAGAATCTTTCGATATTTGAAGCTCATCCGGTATGAAAAATGATATATTATCATTATAAATCAATGTTTTGTATATTAAAAGAGTGTGCTTACAAGAAAATATTACTTGGTAAAATTTTTTAAAAGGAGTGGGTGTTTGAAGAAAAAAGATCAATGTTTTCTTTAATTTTTAGGAGGATATTCATTGTTTTTTCTTTCTTATCAGTTTGAAATAATAGACTTTTTCAGTCGCCGTCGTCTTTCGTTAAAGGTTTTGTGGTGATAAAGGGAATGTTTTGTTATGGTGACAAGAGCGTTTGGTGACAAGAGCGTTTGAAGAAAAATCAAAGAGAGTGAAAAAATCGCTCAGAGAATGTCAAAAAGAGGCATAAAAAAACTGTGATGCCATCCTGTATATCTAAAAAAATGCTTTTCAAAAATATTTTGAATATTTTATTAAAATTTTTGAAAAGCAGCGATTTGTGGTGTTGCGAGTCGGCTATGTCTATGCTAGAAACCAAGTGATTTTTGTTCTAGGTTTTAAGAAGAAGATTCTTAAGATTGAGAATGTCTGTTTCATTTCATCTGATAACTATCAGAGAGTCGCTCAAGGGAAAGAGGCGGTATTTCGTGTCGGATTCATTTTCTCTCATACCGCTGCCGTTGGTAGATCAACGCTATGCGCAAGCGCTTTTTGATTGCGTTCAAGAAGCCGGAAATGTCGAAAAGGTTGAAAAGGCAGTAGAGGATCTTTTGCTTGTTTTGGAGAATAAGGATTTAAAATTCTTTGTGCTCAGTCCATTCTTTTCAGTTAAAGAGCAAATTAAGGTGATGCAATCTGTTTGTGCAAACATCAAATTTGCTGATAAAAACGCAGGGCAGGTCATTGGTAATTTTTTACGCGTTATTGTAATAAACCGTAGGCTTAGTGCCGTATTTGGTATTTTACATGCTTTCCAGCGTTGTGTTGCACGCGTGCGTAGGCAGGTTACTGCGCAAATTGTTTCTGCGCGCCCCTTAAGTTCTCAACAAAGACAAGAGTTGTGTGAGGCTTTGGAAGGTGTTGTTGGAGGAAAAGTCTTGCTGCACATCATTGTGGATCCAACAATTCTTGGTGGATTAATCGTTCGTGTGGGGTCGTCTCAAATTGATACGTCCCTTCTCACAAAATTGTCTTCGCTTAAGCTTGCATTGAAAAAAGAGGTCAGCTGATGGATATTAGACCATCTGAAATTTCAAAAATTCTAAAAGAGCAAATCAAAAACTTTGACCAAAAGGCTGAGGTTTCAGAAATTGGTTGGGTTCTCTCTGTGGGAGATGGTATTGCTCGCGTTTATGGTTTGGATAATGTCCAAGCAGGGGAAATGGTCGCCTTTCCAAACGGTGTGCGCGGTATGGCACTCAATTTGGAAGTTGATAATGTTGGTGTGGTCATTTTTGGCTCAGATCGTGATATTCGTGAAGGTGATTGTGTAAAGCGGTTAGGCGCTATCGTCGATGTTCCTGTGGGCCCCGCTTTGCTTGGGCGTGTGGTTGATGCGTTGGGAAACCCTATAGATGGTAAGGGGCCCATTAAAGCAACAGAGCGTCGTCGTGTCGATGTTAAGGCTCCTGGAATTATTCCGCGTCAGTCTGTCCATGAACCGATGTCGACCGGATTGAAAGCGATTGACGCACTCATCCCTATTGGACGGGGGCAGCGTGAATTGGTGATTGGTGATCGCCAAACAGGAAAAACAGCAATTTTGCTCGATACATTTTTAAACCAAAAACCTTTTCATGAAAAAGGGGCTGGACGAGAGCAAGATAAAGTTTATTGTATTTATGTGGCTATCGGTCAAAAACGTTCGACGGTGGCACAATTCGTTAAAGTTTTAGAAGAACGTGGAGCGCTGGAATATTCTATTATTGTTGCAGCGACTGCTTCTGATCCAGCACCATTGCAATTTATTGCACCTCTTGCTGGATGTGCTATGGGTGAGTATTTCCGTGATAATGGGCAACATGCTTTGATCGGTTATGATGACTTGTCAAAACAGGCGGTAGCGTATCGTCAAATGTCTCTTTTATTGCGTCGTCCTCCAGGTCGTGAAGCTTATCCGGGAGATGTTTTCTATCTGCATTCGCGTCTTTTAGAGCGGGCTGCAAAGTTGAATGCGGAAAATGGATCTGGGTCGTTGACAGCTTTGCCAGTTATTGAAACGCAAGCAAATGATGTTTCTGCCTATATTCCTACAAATGTGATTTCGATTACTGATGGGCAAATTTTTCTAGAGACTAATTTGTTTTATCAAGGAATTCGTCCTGCTGTAAATGTTGGTCTTTCTGTATCGCGTGTTGGTTCTGCCGCACAAATTAAGGCGATGAAGCAAGTTGCTGGCTCGATTAAAGGTGAATTGGCGCAATATCGTGAAATGGCAGCTTTTGCGCAGTTTGGCTCTGATTTGGATGCGTCAACCCAGCGTTTGTTAAATCGGGGTGCGCGCTTGACAGAGTTGTTGAAGCAGCCACAATTTTCTCCACTCAAAACAGAAGAACAGGTGGTGGTTATTTTCGCGGGTGTGAATGGCTATCTTGATGCTTTGGCGGTTTCTGATGTTGCGCGGTTTGAGCAGGGACTTTTGGTGCTTTTGCGTAGTGATTATCAAGATCTCTTAAAGGCAATTGCTGAGCAAAAGCAAATAACAGATGAGCTGAAAGATAAGTTGATAACTGTTCTTGATACTTATGCGAAAAATTTCTCGTGATGAATTGATGGAATGCTTGAATGGCTTCACTAAAAGATCTTAGAGACCGTATCGCTTCGGTTAAAGCAACACAAAAGATTACCAAAGCTATGCAAATGGTTGCAGCGGCAAGGTTGCATCGTGCTCAAGAGGCAGCGCAGTCTGCACGCCCTTATGCGAAGAAAATGGCTGATATTTTGACCAGTGTTGCTGCTGATGTAGATGGTGTTGATGCGCCTGCTCTTATGCGTGGTACGGGGCGCGATGATGTGCATCTTTTGGTGGTGTGTACTGCTGAGCGCGGTTTGTGTGGTGCTTTTAATGTGCAAATTGCTCGTCGTGCACGTGAACAGATTAAGGCATTGTTGGCGGCTGATAAAATAGTAAAAATTATCACTGTGGGTAAAAAGGGCGCGGATATTTTATCGCGTGATTACAAAGGCTTGATAATTGACCATATCGATTTGC
The DNA here is from genome assembly GCF_042195515.1 of Bartonella sp. CB10SXKL. NCBI lineage: Bacteria > Pseudomonadati > Pseudomonadota > Alphaproteobacteria > Hyphomicrobiales > Bartonellaceae > Bartonella > Bartonella sp. CB10SXKL. The sequence goes on from NZ_JBHION010000003.1 coordinate 46,965, forward strand.
ATGCTGTAAAGCGAATTGGTTTTGCAGAGGCAGTGATGATTAGTCAACGGATTGTTGATTTATTCAATGAAGGCGCTTTCGATGTCTGTACGCTGTTTTATTCTGAATTTGTTTCCGTAATTAATCAGCGTCCAACAGCTTTGGATTTGATTCCAATGGTTGCTCCAAAAGCAGCTGTTGGGGCAATAGATGTTGTGGAGCAAACCGATCATAACACAGGTTCACAATCGATTGTTTATGAATATGAACCTGATGCTGCGTCTCTTTTAGAGGCCCTTGTACCACGTAATCTTTCGGTGCAAATCTTTCGGGCTTTGCTGGAAAATGTTGCTGGTGAGATGGGCGCCAAGATGACAGCTATGGATAATGCATCGCGCAATGCGGGTGAAATGATTAGTAAATTGACGGTGGCTTATAATCGTCAACGTCAAGCACAGATTACGACAGAATTGATCGAAATTATTGCGGGCGCTGAAGCGCTTTAAATGGAGAAGGTAAGGATTGATGGTAAAAGCAGTAACCTCAAGCAAAGGAACAGAAAAAGGTGAAAAAAAGAAACCAGCTGCTCGTTCTAGCGTGAAAAAAGCCGCTTCGAAATCTCAAGTGGATGTAAAGGCTTCCTCTGTACCTGCGCGTGATGCAGCTAAAGATACACCTGTAAAAAAAGATACATCCGCAAAAAAAGAAGAGCGTGCAAAAGGCGCTGTTGGTGAAATCAAGCAGATTATTGGTGCTGTCGTTGATGTGCAATTTGAAGGTGAATTGCCAAATATTCTCAACGCTTTGGAAACAGAGAATTTAGGTAATCGCTTGGTATTAGAAGTTGCGCAGCATTTGGGTGAAAATACCGTGCGTACGATTGCTATGGATACGACTGATGGTTTGATGCGGGGCCAAAAGGTTGTGGATACAGGCACACAAATTAGCGTTCCTGTAGGAGAAGCAACGTTGGGACGTATTATGAATGTGATTGGGGAGCCGGTGGATAATGTGGGACCAATCGCTTCAACCAAAACACGTTCTATTCACCAAGAGGCACCTGAATATGTTGAGCAATCGACTGTTTCGGAAATTCTCGTCACCGGTATTAAAGTCGTGGATTTGTTAGCCCCTTATTCTAAAGGGGGTAAAATTGGCTTGTTTGGTGGTGCTGGTGTTGGAAAAACCGTTCTCATTATGGAGCTTATAAACAATATTGCAAAAGCACATGGTGGCTATTCTGTATTTGCTGGTGTGGGAGAACGTACACGTGAAGGAAATGATCTTTATTATGAAATGATCGAAAGCCGCGTGAATGTGAATCCAAAAGAGAATAATGGTTCAACGGAAGGGTCAAAGTGTGCCCTTGTTTACGGGCAAATGAATGAACCACCAGGAGCACGTGCGCGTGTGGCTCTTTCAGGATTGACAATTGCAGAAAGTTTCCGTGATGAAGGACAAGATGTTCTCTTCTTTGTGGATAATATTTTCCGTTTCACGCAAGCAGGAGCTGAGGTATCTGCTCTTTTAGGACGTATTCCTTCTGCTGTTGGGTATCAGCCTACCTTGGCAACGGATATGGGGGCGTTGCAAGAACGTATTACCAGTACAAAAACAGGCTCTATTACTTCCGTTCAGGCAATTTATGTTCCGGCAGATGACTTGACGGATCCGGCGCCTGCAGCGTCTTTTGCTCATTTGGATGCAACAACTGTGCTTTCGCGCTCTATTGCGGAAAAGGGAATTTATCCGGCGGTTGATCCGCTTGACTCTTTTTCACGTATGTTGGATCCATTGATTGTGGGGGAAGAGCATTACACAGTTGCTTGTCAAGTACAAACCATTTTACAACGTTATAGAGCGCTTCAGGATATTATTGCTATTCTTGGAATGGATGAACTTTCTGAAGATGACAAGTTGCTGGTGGGGCGGGCGCGTAAAATTGAACGTTTCCTTTCACAACCTTTCCATGTTGCGGAAGCCTTTACTGGTTCGCCGGGGAAACTCGTTCCTTTAGAAGAGACAATCAAAGGCTTTAAAGGTCTTTGTGCTGGCGATTATGATGATTTGCCAGAAGCTGCTTTTTATATGGTTGGTTCGATTGATGAAGCACTTGAAAAAGGAAAGCGTCTCATGGCAGAGGCTTCTTAGTAAGAAGCTTCTTATTCAAGAAAAAACTGTCATGGGTATTTTTCGTTAAAAAGGACGCATCGTTGAAGAAAACAAAGAGTCCTTATATCGGGTATTGTGGAGATTTTTGTGGAAAACAATAGAGAAGAGCATTTTTTATTTGAGCTTGTATCGCCTGAAAAAATTGTGTTTTCAGAGCAGGTAGTGTCTGTTGTTCTTCCTTCAGCCTCAGGTTATTTGACAGTTATGGCGCATCATGCGCCATTGGTGGCAAGTATTGTGTTGGGTAGTGTTCGTGTTCGCACCTCTTTGGGTGAAAAATTATTTGCTGTATGCGGGGGCGTTGCAAATATTACCTTTTCGGGCTGCTCTTTATTGGTAGAGCACGTTGTGGCTGTAGAGAATCTTTCTTTTGATGCATTAGAACAGCAGATTTTGCAGATTCAAGCGACGTTAGAAGGAGGGATAAGTGATGAGGACAATCATAAAATAGAGTCTTTTTTCCAGCAGTTGTCAGCTGATGGTGCTGTATTGATAGAAGCGTAGCAGAGTATACAGGAAAAGGTGACATGAGCGGAAAAAAGAGTACGGTTGTGTCTGCTAAAAGGAGCGCAAAACCCTTTCCTCGTCCTGGTCGTGTCTTTGCGGGACCTTTGCCAAAGTGCTTTGTTTATATTTTGGCTTCTCTTATTTTGCAATGGGCTTATGGTTTAGGGGCTAATATTGTTCAGTCTAATATTGTCCATCTTACGGGTGATTTTCATGCAACTTTGGCCGAGACGACATGGCTGGTAGCGGCCTATATGGCGCCAAATGTGAGTGTAGCGATTATGTTGATCAAAATCCGCTATCAATTTGGGCTACGCGCTTTTGCTGAATTATCAATTCTTGGCTTTGTTTTGGTTTGCGTGTTGCAGCTCTTTGTTACGGATTTGCGTTCTGCATTGATTATTCGCTTTTTTGCTGGGATTGCTGCTGCTCCTTTGGCTTCGCTTGCGCTGCTTTATATGATGGAGGCTTTTGCTCCAGCAAAGAAGTTTACTATTGGTCTTAGTTTGAATTATATGAATGCGGCTTTAGCGGCACCTTTATCACGTTTGATTTCTCCTGATTTGCTGGAAAATGGTGGTTTTTCCAGTCTTTCCGCTCTGGAAATGGGGTTGGTTCTTATCAGCTTGGTCTGTATCTATACTTTGCCTCTTACTCCTGTTGTGCGTAGTAAGGTTATTCAAAAATTAGATTGGATAAGCTATGGTTTGATTGCTCTTGGTCTTGGATTAAATGCTGTGATCATGTCTGTTGGCATATTGTATTGGTGGTATGAAGCACCATGGATTGGTTGGGGGCTCGCACTTGCTATTTTCTCGTTGGCTATTGCTATTATTATTGAGCTTAATAGAGAAAAACCGTTGATTGATTTACGTTGGATTTTCAGTAAAGAAATGATCCAATCTGTTTTTATTTTATTGATCTTTCATGTTTTTTTATTGGAGCGGTCAAATTTGCCCGTAGGGTTTTTTAATCTTTTTGGTTTGCTCAATCGTGAGATGGCGCCCATGTATCTTGCGGTGACATTAGGGATTCTGTTAGGGGGGGCTGTTTGTGTCTTTTTTTTACGGGCGGGGCGTGAGGATTATTTTTATTTGTTATCTTTAGGTTGTTTGGCGTTGGGAGCTTATTTAGACAGTCATGTAAACTATTTAACGCGTCCGAAAGATATGATGTTGAGCCAAGGGTTGGTGAGTTTTAGTTATGCACTTTTTTTGCCTCCTGCTCTTTTCAAAGGGTTTGTGATCGCTGGTGAGCGAGGACCGCGTTACGTTTTAAGTTTTATTGCTGTTTTTTTGTTAACGCAAGTGACAGGGGGATTGATGGGGTCGGCTTTTTTTGGCAGCCTACAGTTTTATTTTGCCCATAAAAACTTTGAGTCCTTAACACAAAATATTATTATTACTGATCCGCTTATTTCTGGTGAGATGAATACTTTATTTTCGCCTTCTTATGGTGTTTCTGTTCCCAATGGCTTGAGAAGTGAGCAAGGTACTTCTATGTTGATAGAGAAATTTAAGTTAACAGCAAATATTTTTGCTTATGATGACGTTTTTCGGCTTTATTTTTATATTTCAATGGTTGTATTCGTTATTTTTCTTGTCACAATGATTGTTAAGTCATGCTCTTTGCGCGCATTAGAAAAGTAGAGTAATGTCATAGAAAGAGGGGTGCAAAAAAATGATAAAAACATTACGGTCAAAAGCTACGATTGTTGCATTCCTATCGGGTATTACGGGTGTTTTGCTGATTTTGTGGGCTTGGAGACTTCCTCCTTTTGTGAGTAACATTCAAATAACCGATAATGCTTCCATTAAGGGCAATGTTACTCTGGTTAGTTCACAGATCTCTGGGGTGATTGCACGGATTTATGTGCAAGATTATCAACGCGTTGAAAAGGGAATGCTGCTCTTTGAGCTCGATGATTCTCTTTTTCGCCAGCAGCTTGCACGGGCACAGGCTGTTCTCGATTCAAAAAATGCAAAACTGGCAAGTATTGAATTACAAGCACAGCTTTTGCAGGGCGAGATTAATACAGCAGAGGTGGAGTTGGCGCGTTCACGAGCATTTTCCAATGTTGTTCCAGATAGTAAAAAGTTAGGTTTTGGTGATGCGGCAAGTTCTGTTTCTCGTCCTCTTTCACAACTCTTGACAGCTCTCGAAACAAAACGCCAATTGCAAAAACAATTGGATCTTGAACGGCAAAGTTTACAGTCAGAAATTTCTGGAGCGAAGGTGAGTGTTGAGTTGGCAAAACTTAATCTCGATCATACAAAGATTTTATCTCCTCGAACAGGCTATATTGGATTAGTTGGAGCGCGGGTAGGGCAATATGTTATGCCGGGGACACAATTGGTCTCTGTTATTTCTGATGATATTTGGATTATTGCTAATTATAAGGAAACGCAACTTTCTCAGATGCGTGTGGGACAACCGGTTGTTTTTTCTGTTGATGCATTGAACAACAAAAAGTTAACAGGGCGTGTGGTTCGTTTTGCACCTGCTACAGGCTCAGAGTTTTCATTGTTAAAAACGGATACGACAATTGGTAATTTTATCAAAATTGCGCAACGTATTTCAGTACGGATTGCTTTAGATCCTGGACAGGAAGGGATTGAAAAACTCATTCCTGGCATGTCCGTGGTTACCTATGTAGATACTTCGCAGCGAGTCGATTCTGGAGGATAAAATTTTGGGTTTTTTCAGTTTAATTTTTGCGTCATTTACTTATAGCAAATGGATATTCACGTTAGAAGATTTCGTTTGGTTTGCTATACTACATCTTTTAAAGCTCTTAAGCTTCTTATTATTCTATTTCATGATGTAAAATAATGTGCCTTAGAATATTAAAGCGCATGCATCTTTACTCACTTCCATTTCTTTTGAAATAACTCAGTAGGGGGGATGGAGTATTGGAAGCTTTGCCTGTCGTTTCTAGCAACATCATCTTTTGAGGTGTGGAAAGGAGGTTCTTCTTTTTATCTGAGTGTACTCTTTATGTGATATTTGCATGATGTGAGGCAGATCATTGAAAAATCTATCTCTGATAGATGTGTTGTTATTATCAATCTGTATTGTGTGTATAACAATGATGCTAAGTTTGAAAACTGTCGCAATAATCTAGCTAAAAAACGCTTATACATAATATTGTACTTTATGGGGACACACTATAGAGCGTATAAAATGTAGTTACCGGAGCAGATATAGCCGATGAAAGATGTGTAATGGTGTTGTCTATTTGTCTTTGTAAGGGACTAAATCGTTATCTATCTAGGTCAATATGCCTTCGTTTTCTTTTTGTTTTTCAGTTCCAAACATTTTACGAATATTCTCTTGTTATGTTCACTGTAATTCTTAAAGTTTAGCTCGTCCTCTAGCTTCACTTTCAGCTCTCCGTTTTTCAGCTTCAGCTTCCCATTTTCATATTCGGCTTTTCGTTTAGCTTCCTCTTCAGCTTTTTTCTGACGTTCTATGGCAAGTTCATGATCAGCTACTCGTACGTTTTCACAATTTTTTTTAGTTTAATGACTATAGAGTGGTTGGGTATAATCTTTGTGTCGTTTTCTAAATTCTTTCGCTTCACATTCTTCTTTTCTTTGTTGGGTTATTGCCGAGGCTTTCATTTGTAGAACTCGTATTCGTGAATCTGTAGGGCTGCGTAGAGTGTTTGAATGGGCTGAATTTGATCAGTATCTTTAGGACTTTTAAGTTGATCAATAAGCTGTTTTATGGTTTTTTTGTTTTTCACGCGCTTTTTCGTAAATAGCTTGTTCTATGTTGTGTTTTGGCTTTTTGTTCATCAAAAATATCAACTGTGGCTGTTGATTTTGCGTTTTTTAATGGCTCTTTAGTATAAGAATTTTTCTTTCCTCTTTTCAGTATTTTTGCTGCTGCTGATACCTGTCAATTTTTGAAAGTGACTAAAATTAGAGCGATGGAGGCCATGACTCTTTTGCTTTTTGAATGTTCTTTGTAGAGCTGCGGATGTTTTATTTAAGAAACCATGTCGTTTTTTTATTTCATCGAGTGGATTTTTAAAATGTGCAAGCTGTTGTTTTTCTTGTTTAATCTGTTCTATATTTTGGCAAAATGAGTTGGAAAAAATAGAAGAATTATTGCAAATACGCTCGTGTGAAATTCAAAGGAAAATGCAATGATTGTTGTTGAGAAACATTTCTTTTGTCTAAAGGTATTTTTTATAAAAAATACCTGGTAGTGAGAGGAGTGTGGGTTTTCAATATCAAAATATCCTCCCCTTTCCCCAATTAAAATGACAATCGGGGGCGTATAGAGTAAAAGTGTAAGCTTTTCCAGTATTAATTCTTTATTTTTAGTCTATATACATAATGAAGTTTTGGGAAGGCTGGGAAATTGGGGGAAGTTTTGGATTGAATATTTGAGTTGTTATCTTATTGTCCCGTGAATATCCTCATTTTAGGTGTGGTATCAGGCATCTTTTTGATGCGTTAAGTGTTTGTGTGGGGAGCACATTCGTTGTAGGGCTTGTTTGTTGCCTTTAGAAATGTTTTCCTTTGAGGGGTGGTGATGTGAATCGCATGCGTTGATAGGTTTCCGATAGACAAAAGCTGGATTATAGACTGGCTGGATGGCTGGAAAACTTATCCTTTTGGGAGAGGGCGTAAAGTTAGGAGAAAGACGTAAAGTTTATATTTTGTAAACCATAAAAATGCCCGCTTTGAATCGGGCATTAAAAGGGAAGGTTATTGATTGTGTTATTAATGTTTACGGATTAGCAAGAAGCTTACTAAAACAATTCCTGCTGCTAATGCGAGGGTTTTTTTAGGATTTTCTTTCGCTTTTTTCTTTAATTCTGTAGCATGTTCGTTGAGGTGATAAAGTGCGTGACGGCCTTTTTGTTTCCATGTGTTAAACAGCTCAGAAATGTTTTCAAAGCTATCATTTTGAAAACTCCAATGATTTACGGGGACCAGCTCTCTTTTTAATTGTGCTATACGTTTTTTAATTTTAGCATTTTTTCTATGGGGTGAAAATAGACACATTTATTGACTCCTTCATGTGTTAAATTGTTGCGTGACAGTTGGAATTGTGTTTGGGGTTTTGCTATAACGGCTTGAAAATTGAAAAGTTGCATTGATAATGCCGCGCGTGGGTGAGATGAAAATTAAGAGTTTGAGTTTAATGAGGCATTTTTTAATGTGTCCGAGTTCTTTTCATGATGGTTTTTGTTAAGGATGTAAGGTAAAAATTTTTACAAGATGGTGTAAGATTCATCATAAAGATGGTGGGCGATGTCTTCATTTTTTTGTTTGTTTAAAGTGTTGGGATATCTTTTGGCACTTGAAATAGTTTATAAGGAGTTTTTATCTACATATTCTCTTGTGGCTGTAGGGAGTGGTATTGATTGATTCAATTAAGAAGATTTAAAATGAGGAAATCTTACGATATTTGGGTTTAGCATTCAAATTTGTAAAAAATAGATTATTATAAATCAATATGTTGGATTAATTTGGCGATGTCTTTCATGCATTTTAAAAATGGTGTTTTGTTAGGCGTTATCTGTTGTGTTGTAAAACACTGTTTTGTGATGACGTTGATGTAAGGTATCGGCATGCAACTTAAAAATACAGTATTGTCTCTGTTTGGTTTCAGTTTCTTTTTGAATCAACCAAGTGTAGAAGTATAAACTTGAACAGAAGTAGTAGAACTTATCCGGTGCGTCTATAGAATGAATCCACCTATGAGTTGAATTGCATCAGTGTTAGTAGGTAGAACCTTTTGAGAGCAATCTGTTAAGATTGGTGGGCGGTGTAATTTTCGTCCTTTGAAGCGCGGAGGAAGTCAATGTAAGTAATGATTGATAGCGCAGGTTTTAAAAATTTGAGGACTTGATGAATACGACCTATTTTTTATCTAAACCACTTGAGCGTCGTCGATCTGTTGGTGTTGCTGTTGGTGATGTGATCATTGGGGGGCAGAGCCCGATAGTTGTACAGTCAATGACCAATACAGATACCGCTGATGTTGATGCAACTGTTGCTCAAGTGGCTGCTCTTTGGCAAGCTGGTTCACAATTGGTTCGAATTACTGTTGATCGCGATGAAGCGGCGGCTGCTGTACCAAAAATACGGGAGCGATTGGAGAGGTTAGGATTTTTTGTACCATTGGTTGGGGATTTTCATTATATTGGTCATAAGCTTTTATCTGAGCATCCTGCGTGTGCTGAGGCGCTTGCAAAATATCGCATCAATCCTGGAAATGTTGGTTTTGGCGCAAAAAAAGATCGTCAATTTGCAGAAATTATTGAGATTGCTTGTCGGTATCATAAACCTATTCGCATTGGCGTGAATTGGGGCTCTCTTGATAATGCATTGTTAACACGGCTTATGGATGAAAATGCACAGCAAGAAAATCCTTTATCGGTTGCTGAAGTGATGCGGGAAACTGTTGTGCAGTCTGCTCTGCAATCGGCTCTTTGCGCTGAAGAGATGGGGTTGGGACGTGATAAAATTATTCTTTCTGCTAAAGTGAGTGACGTCCAAGATCTTATTGCTGTTTATACCACCTTAGCGGCGCGTTGTGATTATGCTCTTCATTTGGGATTAACGGAAGCTGGGATGGGAACAAAGGGCGTTGTTGCTTCTTCGGTGGCTTTGGGCATTTTATTACAGCAAGGGATTGGCGATACGATACGAATTTCCTTAACGCCAAAACCTGGTGGTGATCGGACACGAGAAGTAAAGGTGGGGCAAGAACTTTTGCAAGTGATGGGGTTTCGGCAATTTTTGCCTGTTGTTGCGGCTTGTCCTGGTTGTGGGCGCACAACCTCAACGGTCTTTCAACAATTGGCGCAAAAAATTGAAGCAGATTTATACAAAAATATGCCTATTTGGCGTGAAAAATACCCTGGCGTTGAAAGCTTGAAGGTTGCTGTGATGGGATGTATCGTCAATGGACCGGGGGAGTCAAAGCATGCGGATATTGGAATCTCTTTGCCTGGAGTGGGGGAAAGTCCTGCGGCACCTGTTTTTATTGAGGGACAAAAGGTAAAAACTTTGCGGGGTGATCACATTGCTGAAGAATTTGAAGCACTTTTGAGTGATTATATTCATACACGCTTTGGGCAAGGTTGAGGTAAAAATCGCATAAGGCTGAAGTAAAAATGGTGTGTCATTTTTTAAAACAAGCTGTCTTCAATGTGAAGAGGGTGCTGTTGTATGCTGCTTTAGCTATGGTCAATACTGTTGTTGGTTGCTTATTATTTTAGGTAAAACCAGATGATATACCTGTTTTAGAATCAGAAGCTTATGAAGGATATTAATGAGTTTAAGTGTGTTAAGACTATTAAGCAAAACGATATGAATACTTTAATAGATCCGTAAATGTTGTTGCTGGTTTTTTGGCTGCTCTTGAGACAGTAAAATATTTAACGGATTCTTCAAATATCAAATTATAGAAAGAACATTGTTTATTGATTTTTCAGGCATTTTCCCAGCATTTTTTGGGGTATCAAATTGATAGGATTGGAAATCCTTATAGCGATTATAGTCCTATTTGTCGTAAAATATAAGCTTTTATATTGACATAAAATGATGTATACGGGTGCCTTTTTGGGCGTTATTGGGGGAATGCATGACAAGTATATTAGCGTTTGGCTTTTTATTTAATGGTATAAGGATTTTAACTGGCGCCTTTATTGTCTTTTATATGCTTGAAAAAGGCTTAACGCTTATTGATATAGGTGTCATTAAGTCGTTTCAGGCTTTTATTATGATGGTTACCGATATTCCTCTGGGATATTTTGCTGATCGAAAAAGTTATAAAATATCGATCGTTTTGGCAGCTGCTTTTGCTGCTACATGGCTCTTTCTCATGGGATTTTCTACAAGCTTTTATGGTTTTCTTTTGGCAGAAACTTTTAATGCCTTATCGCTAACATTAATTGCTGGGGCTTATAATGCTTTACTTGTTCAATATGCAAAAGCAAAAGTGACATCCACTAAAAAAGTGCTTGGTTCCAGCTCTCAATATAATTACATCGGCATGTTTATATTCAGTTTAATCGGGGCATATTTTGCTGATTATTCTAGCCAATATATATGGTATATCGCGGCGTTTTTAATGTTGATGACAACACTATTTGGTTTGTTTTTTCTTGATGACTTGAAGGGGGAGAAAAAACCAAATAAAGCGAATTCTCTCATTTGTGAAGCTAAGGAGATGTTATCTATTTTTATTAAAGTTCCTTATATCTCTTTATGCTTTTATTTTTCATTGATTTTTTTCAATATATTCTCGCAGTATTGGCAGTGGATATTTAAAGATTATGATATTAATGTCACTTATTTTGATCTTGGTGTGACATTTTCATTGATATTGCTCTCTCAGCTCTTGGCTAGTTTTCTCTTTACAAAACTAAGTGAAAGAGTGAATTTTATTTTACTGTTGTTTCTTTCGGCTTCACTGATTTTTACCGTTGCTTTCTTTGAACCAAGAAAAGAAATTGCTGTCATTTTAGTCTGTATGATTTTTTATCTCATTAAGTATACATATCTTCGTGTAGAAGTTGTTTTGCATGATAGTATTAGTGATCATTTCAGGGCTACATATGAATCTTTCTTGTCAACCGTTGGGAGATTTAGCTTATTGGTATTTTTTTACATGAGTGCGTATATGGTCAATATATTTGGCTTTTTCTCACTCGTTTATATTTTTGCTATTTATTTATTGATTTACTTGTTGGCAGTATTTTTTTTAGAAGGAACTCTCAAAAAAGTTCAGTGAAAATATTAACTTATTACGATACGTGTTTTATAGGGTTTCATAGTGGGGCAAGGCTTTTATTTATTAAGGCACATCGTTGTTTTTGCATGTTGAATGAGAAAGCTGAATAGTGTCAGTTACTCTTATTTAAAATCTATGTATGTTGAAGCAATCAAAGTCATCCGCTTGTCCTTATAAGTAGGCGTGGCATAATAATCGTTAAAAAGGAAATAAAAATGCTGCTCATGAATATTGCGCCAAGAGTTGCTGATAAGATTGGACGCTGATAAAGAAAATGATTGTGCTGGATTATATGCTTATTAAGGAATGGTGATGGAGCAGTTTCCCCCATTTTCATTGGTTCCTTGCTGGTAACACTTTATCTCATTAGAGCTAATTTAAACAGTCGGACAATTTATAGCCTGTCCTCATAAGAATTCCCTTATGATCGATTTTGATATTTTGATGATCTATTTTATTGTTGGTATATTTAGCGGATTTTACCATTGCCTCCTTTAAAATATCAATCATCTTGTTGAGATATTTTCTTACATCTTTCATTCTCATTATAGCTCATTTTTGAGTATTTTCTCTTTGATTGTGGCGTTAGCTCTGTATTTTCTGATGTTAGAAAATACTCTTATCCAGATAATAAACTTATCTATGGAAACTTTGAATGATATCTCCCCTCTTTGAGAGGGAATAAAACCAAGTACAGAAATATTGTTGAGTACAATTTGCTACAAATAAGCCACAAGAAAACAGCATATATTGATATATTTGATAGGAATCTGTTAGGCTGTACAAATTGTAGTTATTAAAAGATAAAGCGGTGAAATCGTTATCCATAACGCATATTGTAACATTTATAACTCTTTTTTTTGTATCCGTGTTGTTGGGATGTACGCGCGTAGATAGTCTAGAGCAGTACAATAACCTTTACGAAGAATATATAAGTGAAAAATACGAGGTTTTTGAACATTTTCAAAAGCAGGAACAAGCAAGAAATTTCGTCTATAGCCGTGGCTATCAGAATATAGCGCCCAAATTTGATATTATATGGCATCGTCACATACTGATTGTTTTATGTGGACGTTTTGTTAATTTATTGCGCGGTGATTATAATGAGGAGATGTCATGGGCAATGTTACCTAATGTCATAAGCAGTTTGCGGAATGACTATAATTGGAGAGAAAGCGATTTTATCTGGGCTTATAATATGTCTATGAATTCTACCGACCCCATGATTGATTATGCGAAAAAATTTCTTAATTCTTCAAGTGGAAATGGTATTAGCCCAACAACACAAATTATTGACCTTGTGTCTAGTATGAGAGCTGGTCATGATGACAATACTAAACAAATAGCGCGTTTTTGCATAGAGCTAAACACGATATATGACATGATGAAACCAAGAAGAATTTACAAATGACATTTAATGGGTAATGGGTAAAATTCTCTCGAAGGATATTAAATGGCTATAATACTCTTGATAATCGCGGCATTTTCTTGGCCATGTTGCATGTTTTTTTATTATGGCTTCAAAAGGTGGACATATTTTCCAGCTTTTACAACAGGTATAGGCTCACTTACAATGATGCTCTTCATTTTAATAAGAAAATTTCACTTGAAGGAGGAAATTTGCACTTGGATTGAAAAAACTACTTATCACAAATTAGATTGCGCTATTATATATAATAATAAGGATTTTCTTTATCTTTCTGTTGCAATGATCATTCTCTGTTTAATCTTATCAATTCTCTTTTTATGCGATGAATTGAATAAACGAGATAAAGAGTGTGACGAATTAAAGTTGTACAGTGATCATGATTATTATTCAATTGAAGTTATTACACACTTTTGTAAATAAAAATGTTTCTGCTTTTGAAGGAGCATGCCGACACAATCATTCACTTTTCTCGCCCCTAATGTTGCGGACAGCCCTTGGCTTTTAAGACGGTTCATAAGAGGCATTTTTTTAGTCTTTTCTTTGATGTTTTGCCCCACACGGCTTTTCCCGTTTGTGACGTGCAAGCAAGTGATTTTGATTGATTTAACATACACAGATTTGAAATGAGAGAATCTTACGGTATTCAGGGTTCTTATTCAAGTTGAAAAACCACGAATTATCATTATAAATCAATGTGTTATATCTTTCTTGCTAAGAAAAGAGAGATCGGTAATAATACTGCTTTGGTTTTTCGTTCTATTGAAATTAGTGGTTTTATTTATCCTGTTATGCCGTAACATACTGTCATTTGAGGGGTGGTGAAGGTATCCTGTTTGATACATTAAGTATTTTAAGAAGTGCATGGTGAATATTCTTAAGTCTTGTTTATCGCGTCTTTAGTTTAAGTGAATCGCATGCGTAGAAAGCGAGAGAAACCTACTCGGTAGGAAACTAGACTGTTTACAGAGCAGATTAGGTTAAAAGACTTTGTTCTTTGAGGGTGGCATAAAAATCAAAATAGCCATTATGTTCATTTTTTTCTGATATTTTAAATACGAGCTTCAAAAAAATGATGCTTAAACTAAACAACGAGCACTTTTGTAAAAGTGTTTTTAGAGAGCAAGCAATACACGAGTGAATTTACAGAATGTAAGCATATTTGATCTTCTACAACAAGATAGCGTGGAAAGGCATAAAAATTACGATTCTCTACTGAGGGCATTTACTTAGAGCATTGTACTTCTTTTATTGTTTTTTACGGGTTTATAAAATGCCTGGTTTTATACTTATTCTGTTTATTTTTTGCCTTATCGTTAGAAGATTAAAGACATAAAGGAGAAAACGAGTTTTCCTCTTTCGGTCGTTTTTTATTTGGCTTTAAAGCATCTACGGTAATATCTTTTAAAGCATAGTGATTGCGCATTGTTTCACATTTTCTTTCATTCTTTAATGGAAGGCATTTTTCATGCAAAATAGGATACCCAGAATGCATTTGTGTTATAAATTCACGCGGCTTGTTTTAATGAAATTCTTCTTAAGATTTGTCGCACCCATTTCATGATAAGGACTATAATGGAGATTAATGGTAACGTTTCTTTGAAAAGTCTATTATGCATTCAATAAATATGATGGTGTACACTATGTACAATATGGCGGATGAAGTTTAATTTTGGCGTATTGCACTAAAGTGTGCTGCTTGTTGGAGGGGGAGTGCTTTAGCGCCAAAAGGATGTAAGAATGCTTCTGCTTTACTGATGAGTGTATCTCGCTTTTTTTGGGTTTCTTTAATGCCGTAAAGATGAACAAAAGTGGCTTTTTGTGCCGTTTCATCTTTCCCAGCCGTTTTTCCTAGGGTTTGCGTGTTGGCGGTGACATCAAGAAGGTCATCGGTTAATTGAAAGGCTAAACCAAGATAGGTACCAAAATCAGTAAGCTTTTCAGTTAATTCTTTAGATGCATTGCCAATGATGGCACCTGCTTGGCAAGCAAAGCTTATCAGGGCTGCTGTTTTCATGTGTTGTAGAGTGATAATGTCAGTACTTTCTTGCGGTCTTTTTTCAGCTTCAAGGTCCAGCATTTGTCCACCTAACATACCGCCAAGCCCTGCCGATTGTGCAAGAGACGTGATCAGCTTGATTCTAATATCTGTAGATAAAATACTAGCTTTATGAGCAATAATTTCAAAGGCAAATGTTAAGAGGGCATTGCCTGCTAGAATTGCTGTTGCTTCATCAAATGCTACATGGACAGTGGGTTTTCCACGCCGGAGTATATCGTTATCCATAGCGGGAAGATCATCATGAATGAGCGAATAACAATGGATACATTCTAAGGCACATGCAACATCAAGAGAATGTTCTACAGGGACATCAAAAAGTGCAGCACTTTGAATTACAAGAAAAGGACGCAAGCGTTTTCCACCGTTCAGCACACCATAACGCATGGCTTTGATTAAGTTTTTAGGGCGTGAAATTTCACCATTTTGGATTTGATCACTTAACAGGGTATCAAGCCGCTTTTCAACGGTGTCTCTATGTTTTGCAAGAAGGGTGGTAAATTCGTGCATTCTTGCTTCCTTTGTTTTTACAAAAATGAAATTATGAAGTTTAAAGAGAAAGGTTGTCGCTTTTTCTTGTTTTCATAAATTGGCGTCGTTTTTTATTAAAAATCAACTTCTCTTTTTATCCGTATCTCTACTGTATGCGCAAATCCCTTTTTAAACCAAATAAAAATTGAATGAAGGTCTTATAAAAAAGCTTTCATTGGTGTATAAAATTCTCAAATTTTGCAGTGTTTTTGATATTCCTTTGATTATTGTGACACCATTTTTGATAACAAGAAGGTCATTTTTAGTAAGAGGAGGATCATTTTGACATTGCCTCTTCTTTTTTATCAGTGTATAATATCTTAAAATTTTATGGTGTTTTTAAATGAAGCATTGTCATTTTTGACATTGCTTTTTCTGTTTTAATGGATTTGGAGTGTCTTTTTATGGCTGTACCTAAACGAAAAACCTCTCCAGCGAAGAGGGGCATGCGCCGTTCGGCTGATGCTCTGAAGGCGCCGACTTATATCGAAGATAAAAATTCTGGTGAATTACGTCGTCCTCATCACATTGATTTGAAAACGGGAATGTATCGTGGGCGTTCCGTTTTAGTGGTTAAAGACTGAGCGTTTTCTTTCTTTTCCAGTGGTGAACTTCTTTTATTTCATCGATCAATGCACGCTTGGGGCGTGCATTTTCGCT
>NZ_JBHION010000003.1:63161-168453 GCF_042195515.1 Bartonella sp. CB10SXKL
TTATTTCATCGATCAATGCACGCTTGGGGCGTGCATTTTCGCTTTAAGATGAATGTTGAGGTTCTCTTGCATCGTCTTCTATCGATGTGGAACAGGGAATGTATCGTGGGCGTTCCGTTTTAGTGGTTAAAACTTTAGCGTTTTATCTCTTTCAGTGGTAAGTTTCTCTTGATTCATTAGTGAATGCATTGGGTAAGATGCGTTTTTCGCTTTTTCTTGGGAACATATGTGGGATAAAGTTTTGCCGTAGAGAAATGATTCTATTGTGGGAGATGATTTTCTTGTTTTCTTGAGAGGCTATAAAGGGCTACTTGTATCAGTGTCTTTTATGATGACTTCGTTAAGAGCTTGGGTATTGATATAAGTTAGCTCAGTAATAGAATCATTTTGTATCGCACTTAATCTTTATTGATTATAGAGAGAATCCTATTAGACCGTAAAATATCATCGTTTAAGGCAGTTGATCTATGTAAGGCTTTAAGCATATCGGTGTTTTTTATGAGAATATTTAAGGCAATGGTTGTCTATAGGCTTATATTGTGACATGTGATTCTCCTTAAAAAAATAGAGATCGACATCACATTGATTTATAAAGATCATTTGTTGTTTTGCGCCTTGAATGGAAGGTCTATCGTAGGATTTTCTCATTTCAAATTTCTCTCATGTTGAATCAATGACAATCACTTGCTTTTCGGTCACAAGTGGGGATGGTATGTGAGTAAAAACTCTATAAAAAAGGAAAAAATGTCTATAATGAATACTTTCAAATGTAAGAATTGTTGTAACATTGGGATTAAGTGTATGCTGATGCCAGCGTGCTTTCTTATGAGCAGAAAAGAGACAACCGTTACAAGACAGAAGGTGTGCACATTCAATGATCTTTAGTGCTTTTGATTGATAAAGGTACATGAGACTTTTCTATGAATATCACGCTGTCTTTTCATATTTTTGAACTAAGAATTGTCCATATATTTTTCTTATTTTTGTGAATATAAGGGATTTGTTGCGAACAGCTTGTAAAAATAAGTAAACTTAAAACCAAATGTGTTGTGTATGGGGATGAGCAAAGTATTTTATCAAAGCCGGTACGACTCTCCAGTTCATAGCTGGTTTATGAGTGATTTTATGGTGGTGCTTACCTAAGTTTATGATTTTTTGTTATCTGTTCATCACTAGACAATATATTGATTTATATATATAATTCACTGTTTTCATATTGAATTAGAACCCCGAATAACGTAAGATTCACTCATTTCAAATCTCTCTATCTAGAATCAATCAAAACCACTCGCTTGCACGTCACAAGCGGGATGAGTGTGTGGATAAAATTTGTATAAGAAAGGACTCTTATGAATTGTCTTAAGAGCCAAGGGCTGTAGCACAACACCCACGAGCTGACAAATATAACGATGGTGCCGGCTTGCTTCTTCACAAACGTAAGAGATGGGGGTGGTCAATGGATTTACTGTTATACCTTTCCGGGGGGCTGCGAAATGGGCTTGGGTGCCTTGAGAGATGTTTCTTTAAAACAAGCCCGTAATTGGCAACTGGGTGGCGGGCTGTTTTACGTGAGGGGCGTGATCCCATTAAAGAACGTGAGAAACAAAAGCGTGAGGCAATGCGCAATCTCTATTATTTAAAAGATATCGTGTTGGATGCTTTTGAAAGCCGTAAAGCTGAATTAAAAAGAGATGGTAAAGCTTGTGATTGGTTTTTACACTTACGCCTTTATATTCTCCCTAAATTAGGCTGTCTGCCCGTTTCAGAGATTACGCAAACTGAGATACGCAATACGCTTTCTCCCATTTGGCATGCAAAAGCTGGAACAGCTCAGACAGCACTGAAGCGTCTTAATCTTTGTCTTAAACATGCGGTTGCATTAGGGTTTGGATGTTGATTTACAAGCAACGATAAAAGCACGCGCGCTCTTAGGGAAACAACGTCATAAAAAACAAAGCTTACCAGCCATGGATTGGAGAGATGTGCCGGTTTTTTATCAGTTACTCTGTAAAACACAAAACATAACACAACTGGCTTTGTGTTTGCTTATCCTGACAGGCGTTCATACTAATCCTTTGCGTCATATTCGTGAAGATCAGATTGAAGATGATATCTGGACAATTCCTGCTGAGAATATCCAATCTTTAGCGGTTTGTTTGAAACAGAGATTGAGACTTTTAAGAGTTCTATGAATCATTCTAGATTTTATGTGTCCGATTGGAGTAAGAATATTGCGTATATCTCGTAATCTCTGAAATGAGAAACCTCATTTGGGAAAAATATGAAATTGAAAGGGCAATGCTAACGTTCATTTTTATTGCTATTTTTTACGTTAGCTTTACTGCTTTCAAAAGTATTTGGCATGCTTTTTACAGAATGGAGATGATGGTTTTAGTTCATGTTTTTTTTTATCGCGTTCTTTAATGAGGAGGAATGCTTCTCATACAAAATAGAGCGCCCAAGACAAAATATGCTTATGTTGTACCGTCACGCGTTTTTTAAAAGGAATATTTTTCAATATTTGTGGCATCCATTTTATGACGGCGTTTTTGAATGTTATAATGGTTTTGTAGAAGGGTAAATGGTAAAGTCTCGGTGTAGTGTATAAACGGCACTATGATCTTTACGCTTCATGAAAAAGCAAGCCTGCTGCCTTACACATTTTGCCAGATTCCAATGTTGGTATATCCTTTGGTGCTTGAGACAGTGTCTTGCTCTTTTTGTACAGTTTTTACCCACAGATCAGCCTCGCTTGTGATTGACAAGCAAGTGATTTGATTAATTCAACATGAGAGCAATTTGAAATGAGTAATCTTACCATATTCAAGATTCTAATTTAATATGAATAATGCTAGATTATGATGATTAATCAGTTTGTTATCTATGAAGAAAGAAAATAAGGAGGAATTTGTCGAAAAGTTAGATTGTTTATAGATTGGCGCTGGTTAAGAAACTTTGTCCTTAAGGGCAGAGAGGATGTTAAAAAATAAAACCAGCTTTTCGCTGGTTTTATCGAAATATCATCATTATGATGAGAGAGTGTATTATGCAGCGTAGACAGCTTTACTGTTTTCATCTGTTTCTTCTCTCTCAGTTTTAAACTCGCGTTCCGGCTTGTTGGAGAGATGCATCTCTATGAGATTGATAGCTTCTGTTTCAGAAAGACTATTAATAACCGCAATTTCGCGGGCCATTCTTTCAAGAGCAGCTGTATAAAGTTGGCGCTCAGAGTAAGATTGTTCAGGTTGTAGATTAGAGCGGAAAAGATCACGGACCACTTCGGCGATACAAATAAGATCTCCTGAGTTGATTTTGGCATCATATTCTTGTGCACGACGTGACCACATGGTCCGTTTAACACGTGCTTTTCCACGTAAAACTTTTAAGGCACGTTCGACAGAGTCACTAGCAGATAATTTACGCATTCCAACGGAAAGGGCTTTTGCAATGGGGACTTTGACATCCATCTTATCTTTCGCGAAATGAATGACAAAAAGTTTCAATTTATGTCCTGCAACTTCTTGATCTTCAATCGCTATAATTTGTCCTACTCCATGTGTAGGGTAGACGATATATTCAGAGGTTGCAAATTCTTTGGTCTTGGAAGACGTTCCATGTTGGGATGCCATATTTTAGTTTACTCCCTTATGATCAACAAATGTATCGGAAAACAGGTTATAAACCTGAGGGTTGAGTTTTCTTTAACCAAGTATATTGTACCAATTAAGTGAGCATAAAAGCCGAGTACTTTTAAATCCAAAAAAAATACATTGCTTTACTGTAAAAAGCAAAGAAAAATACTTAGAAAGATGATCATGTTAAAATAACACTAACATCAAACTTTAAAAGAATCAATCATTTCGCTTAAGGATTTTTTTATTTTTACAAGAGAAGTCTTTCAGTCGTTGAAGGAGGAGGGTGTACACTGTATCATTACTCTTCGCCACTTCCTGGATTTTCTGAAAAATACTTTTCTAATTTATTTGGAACGCCATCCATTTCTTTTGCTTGAGAAAGGGGATCTTTTCGGGTGGTTAGATTAGGCCATTTGTTTGCATAATGAAGATTAAGTTCTAACCACTTTTCTAATCCTGGTTCTGTATCAGGTAAAATCGCTTCTGCTGGGCATTCTGGCACACAAACACCACAATCGATGCATTCATCGGGGTGAATAACAAGCATATTTTCCCCTTCATAAAAACAATCAACAGGGCAGACTTCAACGCAATCCGTATATTTGCAGTGAATGCAGTTGTCGGTTACTACGTGGGTCAAGATCAAACTCCATTTGTTACTTTAATTCTCTTTAGAGGAAAGTGGGTGCGTGTTTTTATGATTGGTGAGTTGATCGCGTAGTACAGCTAGTTTCGCAAAAGGTGAATCAGGATTAAGGCGCTTTTCTTTGTGAAAAGGCTTATGATTTGCATGTTTTCCTTGGGATTTGTGGAACTTATGAGAGCGTTTTGCTTGTGATAGTGCTTCTTGAGGGGAATTTTCATTTGTGTGTTCCGCTTTTTTTACAGCGTTCTTCGATTTATTTTGCCACTTATTTCCTAATTTATCATGTTTTTTTTGTGCGTGGTGGTGAAATTGATGCTTATAATGCCATAATAAAATAACTTTACCTTCTTCTGTAGAGCGAGGGGATTTGGCAAAATTCCCAACAGGTTCAGCTGCTGGTAAACGATTGGTTTTATGGAGATGTTTTTCAATACCAGAGGATAAAGTGTTTGGGTATGAGGTATTTTTTTCTTCTCGTGTTGTTTCTAAATCGCTTATTGTTTGCCATTGACTTCCAACGCATTCTGCTGCAGGAACATCTTGCATTGCCCCATTGACAGGGGAAGAGGCTTGGTGTGCAAAGAGATTTTGTTCAAAAACAGTATTGCTTATACTGTACGATTGATAACCAAGTCCTTTGAGGATTTCTTCCATATCGTTTCCATTGGCCCCAAGAATGGACATCATAGCTGGTGTAACAAAAAAACTTTTGCCATCATAGGCTCCATCGGGTCTGGGATCACTTCCTTGTTTCCAATGAAGTGCGGGGCGGATGAGATTGGCAAGACGTTCTAAAATATCAATCCGTACAGCACGTTGCCCTAAGATTCGGTAGCCGGCTAATTGATAAAATTGGCGGTTATAGGTAGGGTCAACAATCAAAGAGGTTCGACCAGCAGATAATGCTGAAAAAATTTCACCCAAACCAGTTTGATCTTGTCCCGCATTTTGAAGATTCCACAGGAGAGTAATGGCTTGAACCGGAGCAGGTTTAAGCATTCCGGCAACATAGATGTGAAAAGCGCCAAAACGCACGCCTAGACGCCGAAGCACGGCACGTGATTCTTGCGCAAGTTTTTTGACAATGTCTAAAACTTCGCGGCGTGGTAAAATCCCTAAAGAGTTAAAAAGTTGTAAAGCAAGACTGTTTGTTGAATCCGTTAAATTATCAGCATTGCGCAAATCAAACAGGGGTTTTAAAGTCGTTTCAAAATGAAAGGTGACAAAGCGTTCTAATCGCTTCACAACGTTATTGCGGGATTCTCCCGTGAGTTGTTCATCTGCTAAAACAATCAGTTTTGGTTTGAAAAAATCTTCTGTTGCTACAAGTTGTCCTACGGGTTGACCAATCCAGCGCACAATTCCATCAGAACTGAGGGTAAAATCTCCATTTGCACAAGCACAAAAACGTGTCGCGCGTTTGGAAAAAGCAAGAATCAAATTCTCATTCTCTGTTGAAATTTGCTTCTCAGCTATTTGATCGGTACTGTTTTTGTTGGCATAAAAACGAAAACCTTCAAATTTACCCCTTCCGTGTTTTTCAATGAGAATATCATCTTGAAGAATCTCATTCTGTTGAACAATCTTGCTATCCATGATCATTTTCTTTCTCAGTGTGACACTGGTCAAAAGCTTTTTGCGACAATTTCATAATGGTGCTCTTTCTTTAACACGTTTGTTGCGTTTGCTTCAATCACTCTTGTCATTTTTTGCTGTTTCTTTGCGCCTTTAAAACTTGAATGATTCTTTTTTTATTCAGTTTTCATTCAGTTTAGATGCTTTATATTTGCAAATTACACTTATTAGTTGTATTGTAAAGCTGAAAGCATGAATAAATTCTTCAATTTAAAAGGAAACGGAATTGGTTATCAAAAAACAGCATTTGTTTTGCGTGATCACTTTATTTTTTTTGCTGTTTTGTCATGAAAAGTGGAGAGAAAGTTTTTTCAAATATTTCATAGGCTAAAAGGCATGTTGTAAAGGCATTTTGCAGGTGAAATTGTGTCTTATGACAAGAAGTTTTACCATGACAGTAAAAAAAACAATTGCGATTATAAAATTACACGTTAAAGTAGTAGGTACAGAAGTTAACAACTTTTGCGTTCTTTTTAAGCAAAGAACAATGATGTCGTTGCCAAATCAATTTTGATAATTTTAATCGCAAGGGGTTATTATGGGTAATCTTTCAAATGCTGTTTATAAAAGCAGCAAAAATTATAGCGATGCAGACAAAAGCTTAGGACGTAATATGATGCGTTCTGCTATGCAAGCACCTTATCTTGAACGACAAAAAGAGCATGATTTGGCTCTGCGGTGGAAAGACAAACGTGATGATGATGCCATGCATCAAATTGCAGCGGCTCATATGCGTTTAGTGATTGCTATTGCTAATCGCTTTAAACGTTTCAAAATGCCATTGGGAGATTTGGTCCAAGAAGGGTATGTGGGACTATTGGAAGCAGCTGCACGTTTTGAACCTGATCGGGAAGTGCGTTTTTCAACGTATGCAACGTGGTGGATACGCGCTTCTATTCAAGATTATATTTTGCGAAATTGGTCAATCGTTCGAGGGGGAACGAGTTCTTCGCAAAAAGCACTTTTCTTTAATCTTCGGCGTTTGCGTGCAAAACTGATACAAGATGATAGTGCTTTGTCAAAACAGGATATTTTTCGCACAATCGCTGAAAAGCTTGGCGTTTCCGTGCGCGATGTTGAAACGATGGATTTTCGTTTTTCCAGTTCTGATAATTCCTTGAGTGTTTCTGTTTCTGAGAATAGTGATAATCCCATTGCTAAGATGGATGTTTTGGTGGATGATAGTCCTCTTCCTGATGCTTTAATTGAGCAAGTCATTGATGGTCAACGGCGTACACAGTGGCTTTACGATGCGTTGCAAATTCTCAACGAACGGGAGTTGGAAATTATTCGCTTTCGTCGCTTAAATGAAGAGGGGGCGACTCTCGAAGTTTTGGGTGAAAAGTTAGGAATCTCGAAAGAGCGCGTGCGTCAAATTGAAGCTAGGGCTTTGCAAAAATTGCGTTCTGCTCTCCTTACGGTTCATTCAGAAGACGCTTACGATATATAAGCAGTGAAATGCTTTGGGGGGGGAGGAGGAAAGAGAATATATTAAGTGGGGGCATATGAGAATATGATGAAGTCAGTTTTAGGGGGGGGCATATTTGTTTAGGAATATGCCTCCTTGGGGGCGCTACTGATAAACAGAGGAAGACAGGGGGCAGAGTTAGTTGGAGAAAATATGTATCACACGGAGGCCTATAGAGGCATGATGAAATTGGATTTTAAAGTGTTCCTCCTTATTTTCGAATATGCTTTAAGGGGGAGGGCGTGATACAGATAGAAAAGAATTAAAACTGTAGCAGATGAGAAAAAGGGCTTATTCTGTAATAATTTTTACTTTGGTACCTGCGGGTAAAGTTTGCGTTGGTGAGAGGGCGTTGAGGATGCGAAAGAGTTTTTCTTTATATGGTGTGTATTGCATTTTATCTGCAAGATTTGCAACGGTTTCTCCTTGTTTAACACGAACAACACGGATTTTTAAGGGCTGCAATTTTTTTAACTGTGAAGATGAAAGAGAATGAAAGCTTTGTAGCGTTTTTTGGGCAACCTCTGCAAAATTTCGAGAATTATGTGGAGCGGCCGTCAAAAAACGAAAGATGTGGTTGTTGAATGGAATGGCAACCACATCAAATTGCCATTGATCATTGGTAGCATAGGCCTGTGCTCCAAGTAAACTTTGGCTTTGGAATCCTTGACGCGTAAATTCTTGATTGGGGAGCCCTTGAATTGTGATGGGGCGGATAGATGATTGGTCTAGCCCGAGAATCCAGCCGCTTTTCAAATAATCACTCGCAGATATTTCAGCAGGATGTGGAATAGCGTCAAAACGAATCGCAATTTTATCTGGCCCACTGGCCCAAACAGTGTGTGCTGAATGTTCTATTGTAAAATTATTTGGAACAGAAAAAGCTATGCGCAATTGTGGGTGAATAAATTGGTTGCCTCGTACAAAACCTGTATAAAAGCCTCCTCCAAAAATCATGCCATCAATGCTTTTGAGAAAAGAATCATGATCGGATATTGTACTATTCCCTTTACTGATTTTACGCGCTTTTTCTATCGCAAGCCGAATGCGTTGAGGGGTGGTTGGGTGAGAAGCTAGAAAATCTAGAGAGGCATTTTGGGTGCCGGAGATATTACGAAAAGCACTATAGGCTTCCATTGTTTGAAGAAAGCGCGGTGAAGCAAATGGATCATATCCTGATTGTTGGAGCATTTCGAGTGCAAGGGAATCAGCTTCCAGCTCTTGATTGCGGGAAAATTGCGCGAGTTGTTGCTTGTTTTGCATAGGGTTATGAAGTTTTTTGCCAATAGAAGAAAGAAGACGTGAAGACATGTGATTGGTCATCTTTAATTGGGCTTCTTTTTGCAGGCGTAAAATGCCATGATTGGCTCTGATATGTGCTATCTCATGGGCTAAAATGGCTGCAACTTCTGAAGAATCATTGGCTAATGCCAGCATACCACGAGTGATGTAGATCGAGCCATTGGGGAGCGCAAAGGCATTGACAGTTTCTGAGTTTAAAATTGTTACAGAATAGCTTTGATGAGAACTATGTGATGCAACTGCCAGTTTACGGACAATCTTTGCTAAAAGGTGTTCAAGTTTTGCATCATGATAAGCGCCACCATACATTTGCAGAATACGTGGGTGTTGCAGAGCGCTTAATGTGACATAGATATTGTGGTTGTTGGTACGTTTGATCGTTTTAGAAGAAGTGGAAGAAAGCCTATCATTTTGAGAAAGTGGTGTATGACAAGCCGAAAGGAGAAACGTTAAACTTATGAGAGTGGCTTTATACAGGCACGAGCGAAAAAGAAAAATGGGGTGCGTTGGACCATGGTGCACATTATTTCTGCGGAGTAATTTGGCAAATTGCATTTGTATCTTTGTATCGTATGTTTCTTTAAGAAAGGCATTAGAGATAAGGATTCGTTTGGCTATATCATGCTTTTTGTTTATAAAAAATGACTCTCACTTATAAAAAGATGCACTGTAAAGAAAATTTTGTGAAAGGCAAAGTATGGCATGACAACATTTACGATATTATTAAATGGGGATGTTCATATCACTGATCGTTTGCTTAATCAAATTCAAAACAGTCGGGTAATTGCTGCTGATGGTGGTATGCGTCATGCGGCAGCGCTTAATGCGACGCCTGAGTTGTGGTTAGGGGATTTTGATTCATCAGATGAGAATTTAATACGTCAATATAGTCATGTTCCGCGTGAAGTTTTTCCCTCTGATAAAGATATGACAGATAGTGCTCTGGCATGTGAAAGAGCGCTGCAAAATGGCGCTAAAAAGCTTATTTTGTGCGGTGCTTTGGGAGGGGAGCGAAGTGATCACAGCCTTTCTCATATAACGCAAGCGTTGATGATGGCTGAAAGGGGTATTTCAGTGTTGTTGACAAGCGGTTTGGAAGAAGGTTGGCCAGTTTTGTCAAAACCTTGTTCGTATGATTTGCCTAAGGGATGTTTGTTTAGTATTATCGGTTTTTCTGATTTAAAAGGTTTAACTCTTAAAGGGGTAAAATGGCCAATTTGTGACAAAAATGTGTCATTTGGCTCTTCTTTAACACTTTCTAACCGTATTTGTGGAACCTTTTCTTGCCATTTAGGTTCTGGAAAAGCTATATTGTTAGTGTCTGTACCTATTCCATAAAGCTCTTCCAATATATTTTGAATAAGGCAGGGGGGGGCCTAGTGATGAAGTGCCGACATAAACGATATATGTATTGATCTTGAGAAGGAAAGGTTTTGATATGTTAAAATCAATTTTTAAAGTGGCCGTTGTTTCAGCCATTGGTTTCAGTTCAGTCGCTTGTACTACAAACGATGAACGCGTTGCACGTTACGGCGTAGGAGGAGCAGCAATCGGTGCTTTGGCTGGAACTGCTATTGCTGGAAGTACGCCTGGAGCAGCACTGACCGGTGCAGCATTTGGTGCTTTGGCTGGAACAGTAACAGGTGCAGCTGCAAATCAAAGAAAACAACAAAGACAGGTATCACAATTGTGCACGTATCGTGGTCGTAGAGGGCATGTTTACCAAGCACCTTGTGGACAGAGAGTTCCTGTACGACAATTATGTGCTTACCGTGATGCAAGAGGGGTGATGTATAAAGCACCTTGTCCGCGCCGCGTTCGTTAATGGCGGTGCCGCTTCTGCGGCTTGACCGCATTTTCTTAAATTTTGGAAAAACGCCTTTGCTCAATCAAGCTTGTTTATCGGTTGAGCAGGGGGCGCGTATTGCGCTGGTCGGCCGTAATGGTTGTGGAAAATCGACCCTATTAAAAATTGCCGCAGGAATATTAGAGCCTCATGGTGGCGAAATTTTTCGCCACCCGCGAGTAACGCTCCGTTATGTCTCACAAAATCCGGATTGTTCAGGATTTGAAGATATTAATGCTTATATGGAAGCGGGGCTGGACGATACATCTGATGTCCAGTGGATCAATACGCTTCGCACAAATTTAGGGTTTTCTGGGGCGGAAAAATTGGAAACGCTTTCGGGAGGCGAAAAGCGGCGTGTTTCACTGTTACGGGCCATTGCTGCAAAACCCGATATTTTGTTCTTAGATGAACCAACCAATCATCTTGATTTACCAACCATTGAATGGCTGGAAGCTGTTTTAGCTTCTTTGCGTTCAGCGATTGTGGTGATTTCCCATGATCGGCGATTTTTAGAAAATGTTACGCGGTCAACGGTATGGCTTGATCGTGGCACAACCAAAAGACTGGAAAAGCGTTTTTCTGAGTTTGAAAATTGGCGTGATAAAGCACTGGAAGAAGAAGCCATCGAACAGCATAAATTGGGGCGCCAAATTGCTCGTGAAGAGCAATGGTTGCGTTATGGCGTGAGCGCACGGCGTAAGCGTAATGTACGGCGCTTAGGCGAATTAAAAGATTTAAGACAGCGTCATCAAACCTATAAAGGGCAGCCGGGAAATGCACTTTTGACAGCAGCAAAAAGTCATGATTCTGGGCAATTGGTGCTTGAAGCAAAGAAAATTTCAAAATCCTATGGTGATCGCATTATCGTGAAAGATTTCTCTTTGCGCATTCAGCGGGGTGATCGAATCGGGTTGGTAGGACCCAATGGAATCGGAAAGACAACGCTCCTTTCTGCATTAATTGGGCAAGAAGCCGTGGATAGTGGAACGGTGAGGCATGGCTATAACCTCTCTATGGCATTGCTTGATCAGCAACGTATTTTAAATGAAGAAGAAACTTTAGCGCATTATTTAACGGGAGGAAGAGGTGATACTCTTGTGATCAATGGGCTGGAGCGGCATGTGGTTTCTTATATGAAAGACTTTTTATTTTCACCGGAACAAGCACGCACTCCCCTTAAAGAATTTTCCGGGGGAGAAAGAGCACGCCTCATGCTTGCACGACTTCTTTCTCGTCCTGCAAACTTTTTGATTCTTGATGAACCGACCAATGATTTGGATATGGAAACTTTGGATTTGTTGCAAGAATTTATTGCTGATTTTGCGGGAACTGTATTGTTGGTCAGCCATGACAGAGACTTTTTAGATCGTACTGTAACGCATATGTTGGCACCTCAAGGTGATGGTCATTGGGTTTTGTATGCGGGCGGCTACAGTGATATGATGGCGCAAAACCAGCATGCTCTTCGTTTACAACGCAAAAAAACAGAATTATCGCAGCGTAAAGCACCTTCAAAATCTCATGCGGGAGAGCTTTCAAAGCAGGACACATCAACAGATCATGGCTTGATAGGGCGGGAGAAAAAAACACGAAGTAAATTGTCTTATAAGCAGGTTTATGCATTGGAAAAATTGCCTGAAGAAATTGCTGTTTTGCAGGACGAAATCAAAAAAATTGAGCAAGAACTCTCTGATCCAGCTCTCTATCGCAGTGATAAAGAGCGTTTTGAGCGTTTATCAACAACGTTGGAAAAAAAGAAAAATACTTGCACACAAAAAGAAGAAGAATGGTTAGAGCTTGAAATTTTACGCGAAGAAATGGAAGCGTGTTCACGGTAATGTTTTAGATATTAATATCTAAGCATTTTAATTCGTATTGCATCATCGCTTTTCTTTGATTTGTTACAAGATCTTATGGCTGATTTTGCGCGAACAGTGTTGTTGACGAGTTATGGCAGAGACTTTTTAGATCGCACTGTAACATATAGCACCTCAAGGTGATGGTCATTGGGATTTGTATACGGGGGCAGTGATATGGTAGAGCGCAAAACAAGCATGCTCTGAGCTTACAAGGCAAAGAAACAAAACTATCTTTGCCGTGAGTTTTTTCAAAATTTCGTATATGGAAGTATGCCAGTTCCCTTGCATACTTTGCCAGTCCCCAATGTTGCTACAGCGCCCCTTGGAACTTGAGAGCATTCATAAGAAATATTCCCTTGTCTTTACCTTATGCTTTAAACATACCACCTCCGCTTATGATGGAAAAGCAAATGATCCTCATTGATTCTAACGTAAGAAGTGTTGTGATGAGGAAAGCTTACTGTATTCGACATTATGATTTGAGTTTAAAAATGATGATTTGTTAAGATAAATCAACGTGTTATTGTTATATTGTTTAGGAGGAGAAAATGATGGCAATTCAAACAAAGCAAACAATTTCTACATTGATCGGTTTAGAAGATGCAGCTGAACTGTCTTCTTATTACCTCCGTAATGCGAATCATCTGCATCCTTTTGAACCTGTTAGATCTGATGATTACCATACCCTAACAGCTTGGGAAACACGAGCCAATGCATTTGCTTGTGAAAGTGCACAGGGACAAGCATATCGATATGCTGTACGATTAAAAAATGAAAACACAGTCATCGGTGTTGTGAATTTTACAAATGTGGTTCGGGGTGTTTTTCAAGCCTGTCATCTTGGTTTTTCTCTTGATGAAAAACAACAAGGCAAAGGTCTCATGTTTGAGAGTTTATCGGCTCTAATACGCCATATCTTTCATGTTTATCATCTACATAGAGTGATGGCAAATTATAGACCTGAGAACATAAAAAGCGAACGTTTATTAAAACGCCTTCATTTTGAAAAAGAGGGCTATGCCAAAGACTATTTGATGATTTCTGGAAAATGGAGAGATCACATTCTAACCTCTCGAATCAATGATCTTTATGAGTCCGTTAATAGATTCCAATAAAGTTTTGTTAAGGGTCTTTTTATCAAATGTGTAAATATGCTGAATTTCTCCCTATCCTCAAAGATTAAGATCTTTAACCACCTCTTCTTTTATAAATAGTTTAGAATCTCGTTTAGCGGATTTCAACTGCTGACCATTTTCATATGTTTCTTTTCGTAGATAATAAATTGATTTATCATCATAATTCATTTTTTTTCAATTTGAAGAGAGTCCTCAATATCGGAAGACTTTCTCACTTCAAATTTATTGATGTTTAATCATAAAAAACACCTCTCTTGCACATCACAAACTGGGTTGGCATACAAGTGAGGGTTTATGTGGATAAACAATGATTGAAGAATAAGAATAAAAATTCTCTGTATAAATCCTTTTAAATGTGAGGGCTGTTGCAATATTGTGTATTCTGTGACCGATAGTCTCGTTACAAGTTACACAAACGGCTTATTGTTGGGTGAAATTTTTATACATTCATTTATTTTTTGCCATTTGTTTTTTGTATTTTCTTTTCTTAAGAAAATTTCCAATGTTATCAATGGCTTTAATTCATACCAAGCGCATTTTTATAAAGTTCAATGATTGCTTCTTCTTCCATTCTTTCATGCTCTTCTTTTTTACGCAGCCGTATAATGCTTCGAACAGCTTTACTATCAAAGCCAGAGCCTTTAAGTTCAGTGTAAACGTCTTTAATATCATCAGAAATGGTTTTTTTCTCTTCTTCTAGTCGTTCAATACGTTCGATAAAAGAGCGTAATTGGTTTACGGATATAGCGTGTGTTTGATCGGTTACTGTATCGTTCATTGTATTTTTCTCCAAGTTATATATTTTAAGTTGTTTTTCGACGACGAATTTATGTTAAAAAAGCTTGAAAATAAAAAGTAAATCAAGCTACACAGCTTTTTTACAAATTGACTTTAAATATTTTGTAAAATTTTTAAGATATATGCATTGATAAAAGGGCTATAAAAAGAAAAATATGAAAATATACGTTTTAGACTTGAAAAGCTTTTAAAAAAGAAATGTGTAATTTGTTTTGAGAATTTGACATTATAGAGGAAGTTTTGTGATTTTAAAAAAACGATATTGGGTGTTTCAGAAAGGATTAAAAGTTTTTCTCTTGAGTATTTTGCTCTTGTTTCCCCTCGTTGTTTTTGCAAAAGCTGACTTTAGAGTTTGTAATACAACCCAACAGTCTGTAGGGGTTGCTCTTGGATATCGTACATTTTCAGGGTGGGTGAGCGAAGGCTGGTGGACGGTACCAGTGACGGAATGTAAAACTTTAATTGAGGGGCCTCTTGCTTCACGGTTTTATTATTTTTATGCGGAAGGAGCACAAAAAAAAGGGAACTGGGCAGGCTCTGTGACCATGTGTGTACAAGATAGCCAATTTACCATTCAAGGGGTTCATGATTGTTTCCCTCGAGGATATCAAAAGGCTGAATTTAAAGAGATCGATACCGGAAATCAAACCAGTTGGATGGTACAGTTGACGGATGAGTCTTTGTTAAACAATTCAGTTATACCTTCTCTTTCAGGAAATTCTCCACCGTGAAACGTGCACGTAAAGTAAAAATTATTGCGACTCTTGGTCCTTCTTCTTTTTCTCGTTTGATGATTGAGAAGCTTTTTAGGGCAGGGGCAGACGTTTTTCGTCTTAATATGAGCCATACTGATCGTGATATGCTGGGTGATTTGGTCAAGTCTATACGAGAAGTTGAAAAAACAGTTCGACGCCCCATTGGTATTTTAGTGGATCTTCAGGGGCCAAAACTGCGTGTGGGGCGTTTTGCTAAGGGGCAAGAAGATTTGCGTGTTGGGCAAAGCTTTACATTAGATAATCGCGATGTTCTTGGTGATGCACAGCGTGTTTTTTTCCCTCATGAGGATGTATTTTCGGCTGTTAAACCAGGGGATCGGTTGTTGATTGATGATGGAAGGGTGGAACTGCGTGCGCAAGTTTGTGATGGTCATTTTGTACAGTGTCGCGTGGTTGCTGGAACCCGTATTTCTGATCGAAAGGGTGTCAGTTTTCCCGATACAATTTTGCCTTTTGATTCGATGACGTCAAAAGATAAGGAGGATCTTCAGGCTCTTTTACAGCAGCCTGTTGATTGGGTTGCTCTTTCTTTTATTCAACGTCCAGAAGATATTATAGCGGTGCGTCAGTTGACGAAAAGCAAGGTGTCTTTGATGGCTAAAATCGAAAAGCCTCAAGCCTTGGAGCATATAGAGAAAATTATTGAGGTATCCGATGGTATTATGATTGCACGGGGTGATCTTGGAGTGGAAATGCCCTTGGAAAAGGTCCCTGCACTTCAGATGGAGCTCATAAAAGCTTGTCGTTTAGCAGGAAAGCCTGTTGTGGTGGCAACACAAATGCTCGAATCAATGATTACATCTCCTGTTCCCACACGCGCAGAAGTGTCGGATGTTGCTACAGCAGTTTATGCAGGAACAGATGCGGTGATGTTGTCTGCTGAATCTGCTTCTGGTCGCTATCCTGAAGAAGCTGTGCTTATGATGGACCGAATCGCGCGGCAAATCGAACAGGATCACACTTATGCCGCTCAGGTTGGGGCACAACATCCAGCACCAGAATCAACAGGAACGGATGCGATTTCTCTTGCTGCGCGTCAGATTGCTGAAACACTTGCTCTATCCGCTATCGTTGCCTATACGGCTTCAGGAACCACCGGGGTGCGTGCCTCTCGTGAACGCCCTAATAGACCGATTATTGCTTTATCGCCCATTGTGGAAACAGCACGGCGTTTGGCTTTAGTTTGGGGGCTTCATTGTGTGGTTACGCAAGATGCACGGAGTTTAGAGGATATGGTTGATCGTGCAGCAGCTATTGCATTTCAGGAAGGCTTTTGCAAAGGGGGAGATCGCTTCCTTGTGACAGCTGGGGTTCCCCTTGGAACGCCCGGTGCGACAAATCTCTTACGTATTGCTTCTGTCTCTCAAGATGGAACGAAAGGGATTTGAGCCGTTTACGCATGGTGTTTTTTCATGCGCCTTTGAACAGGCTTTAAAAACAACGGGTGCGCGCCTCTTGTGAATGCCTCCATAGAACCCATTATTCTTTTATCTCTTATCGTAAGATAGAAAGGTATTGCGTTAGGTTGTCCAGTTTGGGGATGGGAGCAGATGCGGTGATGTTGTCTGTTGATTTTGTTTTAGTTCTGAGGAAGCTGCTTTTACGGTAGGGCATTTAATGGGAGCCCCCCTTTTATTTCATTAAGGCATATTGGGGATTGCTTTATTGATGTTTATACGAGCCAGATGTTCATTGATAATGAGAATTTATTCTTTTTCTTTTTGAATGAGAGCCTTGAAATTGTTCTCATTTTAAACTTTTGCAAACAGAATTGAATAAAATTAAAATTATGTGCCTAAAAAATCGTACTGGTATGTTATGAGAAAAAGTGATGGGTGAATGTGTTTTTAAAATATGCTTTGTCTGATCATTTGCAACATATTGATTTATAATGATAATTTATCGTTATTAAACTTGAATTAGAACCCCGAATTCCGTAAAATTCTCTTCAATTTATTTATGTTTTGTTAATTATAACTCTTTGCTTGTACGTCACAAGCGGGTGGGACATGTGGGTAAAAATTGTACAAGAAAGGCATAATTCTTATGAACCGTTTTAAGAGCCAAGGGGGCTGTCGCAATATTGAGGGCTGGTTATAATGATGGTGCCGACTTGTTCTTTTATTAAGCTTGGAGATTTTGGGTGGTGGGGAGAGGAATATGGATTATTTGTTATAAGGATAAAAATAGCGGTAGAGGATGTTTTCAAGAGCTATTATTGTTGTTTATGATGTTTGAGGTTGTATGAGATTAACATACTCTTCGGTTTTGACTTTTTTCCTGCTCTAAAGGATGAAAATACTTAATTCACGCTGGTTTATAAATGATACGGTTCTTTTCGGTGGGTTTCATCGGATGAACATTCTAGGTGCAAAGACTCTATGGTGCTTATATTATCAAATAGCGGTGTTTTACGGTATAATAGATAAGGTTATTTTTTTAATATATTGAATCTGCTTGATATTATCTAGGGGCAAGGATTTTGGACATGCATTCATAGGGAACATGAATATAGTTCTTTTTTTCGAAGGGTGCTTTATTTGTTTGTTGCTGTTGTCATTTATATGATTTTTTTACATGATGTTGGTTTTGTTATCTTATTGCGCTGTTAAAAGACATCTCATTTGAAATGTGGTGATATAAGGCAGCCTCCTTGATATAGGAAGCGTTTGTGCGGAGGTGAAATATTCAGGGTAGGGCTTTCTTGTTGAGGTTTAAGTTAATCCCATAAGTCGTGAGTAGCTGGAATCCTTCCTATAAGAAACCAGACTGTTTACAGACTGGCGTGGGTTTAAGAATTTTTATCCTGTGAGATGTGGCGGACAAGTCAAGTCTCTGGTTTATTATGCGCTGATGTACTTTTTAGAAATCTTCCTGTTCTTGTTCTTGAATGTTTGTGTGGTTTTGATCATCTTTGAGCAATTGGTTGGTGAGATTTTCAATGCGTTGTGTGGTGTCACGCATAATTTTCCCCATGGTGCGGTCTCTTTCGTTGTGGAGTCGTAAAAGAGCATTGTAGTCTTCTTGTAATTTTTTATTTTCTCGTTTTATTTCTTCCATTTCATCGATAATCATTATGCCAGCCATAACCGATAAACGATGGTCGCCAATTTCACCAAAATTGTTCTTTAAATGTGTGATATATTGATCTAATTGAGCAGCAAGCGCAATAAGACGACGTTCTTGTCCTTTGTCACAAGCCATGCGATAAATTTTACCATCAATGGTAACGGAAACAGTTTCCATACATTCAAACCTTTATCTATCAATGACAACACGAATTGTTTCCATTGCTTTAATAAGACGTTTGGAAACTTCTTTGTTTACGGACTCTAAGCGTTCAATTTGGGCTTCAGCTTTGTCAAGCGCTTGGGCAAGATGGCTGCGGTCAGCATTCATTCGTTGGATTTCTTCTTCCCATTCGTTATTTTTATCAATAACGGCATTACGGTTTATTATGGTGATCTCTAAAGTTCTAAGTGCCTTTTCTAGGTGCTCTAAAGCATCTTGTAGAACTGTAGTCTCTTGGTTCATTGCTTTTATCCTTTGGGTAATTGTATCCTTTATCAATGTGTTATGCAAAAACGAATCACTTTCACTCTTGTGTTGTGTGCATTTTATTTTTAAGTATGTAAGATATTTTAGCAAGCAAAGCAGGGGATAGATATAAATTAAAAGCTGGATTTTTTGCGCGTATTGGCATAAATGACATGGATATACAGGACGCGTGAGGGGAATGTTATTAATGTTATTGAAGTGGTGGCAAAAAGTCTCACGCTAATGGTTAGAAAATAGTATTTCTTGAGAATTTTAAGAGAATACGGAAAAAGCAACAGAATAACGTATTTAACGAAATGGTCGATTATTCATGACAAACACCCACCAACAGAATCAGATGGCCAATGCTATCCGTTTTCTTGCTATTGATGCGATTGAAAAAGCAAATTCTGGTCATCCAGGCTTGCCAATGGGAGCCGCCGATATTGCTACGGTTCTTTATACACAATTCCTTGCTCATGACCCCAAAAAACCTCGCTGGCCTAACCGTGATCGTTTTGTGTTATCAGCAGGACATGGGTCTATGTTGCTTTATGCTCTCTTGTATCTTTCTGGTTATGAAGATATTGGCATTGAAGATCTCAAAAATTTTCGCCAATTAGGAGCAAAGCTTGCTGGGCATCCAGAATATGGGCATGTGGCGGGAATCGAAACAACGACTGGTCCTCTCGGACAAGGGTTGGCGAATGCCGTGGGGATGGCTCTTGGAGAGCGTTTGCAAAATGCCCGTTTTGGTGATCTTATCAACCATTACACCTATGCGTTGGTGGGCGATGGATGCCTTATGGAAGGGATATCTCAAGAAGCACTTTCCCTTGCCGGTCATTTGAAACTCAATAAGCTTATTGTGTTGTGGGACGATAATAATATTTCTATCGATGGAGAGATTTCCCTTGCTGATAGTACAGATCAGATTGCGCGTTTTAAAGCTTCTGGTTGGGAGACACATAAAGTCAATGGGCATGATCAAGCAGCAATTGCGCGGGCTATTGAGGCGGCACAAAATTCCGATAAACCAACTTTGATCGCTTGTAAAACAACAATTGGTTTTGGAGCACCCAATAAAGCGGGTACCAATAAAGTTCATGGAGCCCCTTTGGGCGCACGAGAAATCGCTGAAACCCGTATCGCTTTAGGGTGGGATGCTGAGCCTTTCGTTATTCCAGCCGATATTCTCGATAATTGGCGCTTGGCTAGTCTCAATGCTGCTAAAAAACGCCAAAAATGGGAAGAAAAATTTGCTGATCTTCCTATCTCAGAGCGTGTGGAGTTTGAAAGATTGATGCGGGGCGATCTCGTGGGCGGATTTGATGGCGCTATTGATACTTATAAACAGAAATTGGTTGAAGAGCGCCCCGTTGTTGCTACGCGTAAAGCTTCGGAAATGGCTCTTGAAGTGATCAATGAGGTTGTTGTTGAGACTATTGGTGGTTCGGCTGATCTAACCGGATCTAATAATACAAAAAGCAGCCAGATGAAAAGTATCTCTGCTGAAGATTTTTCAGGGCGCTATCTGCATTATGGAATTCGCGAACATGCAATGGGAGCTGTGATGAATGGTCTTGCCCTTTATGGCGGCTTTATTCCTTATGGGGGAACCTTTTTATGCTTTTCTGACTATATGCGTCCTGCTATGCGTTTGTCTTCTCTCATGGGGTTGCGGGTGATTTATGTCATGACTCATGATTCTATTGGTCTTGGTGAGGATGGTCCGACCCATCAACCCGTGGAGCATTTGGCTTGCCTGCGTGCAATGCCTAATCATTTTGTGTTTCGTCCTGCCGATGCTATGGAGACAGTCGAGTGTTGGCAATTGGCTTTGAAAGCACGCGGGACGCCTTCTACCTTGGCTTTAAGTCGACAAAATCTACCGCTTTTGCGTCAAGAGTATGAAGAAGAAAATCTCTGTATGCTTGGTGCTTATGAATTCCTAACAGCTAGCGATGATGCACAAGTGACGCTGTTTGCTTCTGGTTCAGAATTGCAAATTGCAGTGGAGGCACATGCGGTGTTAGAAGAAAAAGGCATCCCAACGCGTGTGGTTTCTGTGCCTTGTTTTGAACTTTTTTCTCAACAATCTCTCTCCTATCAGCGTGCTCTCATTGGAGATGCACCGATTAAAATTGCCATTGAAGCTGCTGTCGCCCAAGGATGGGACCGTTTTATTGGCTGTGATGGTGTGTTTATTGGTATGGAGGGCTTTGGGGCAAGTGGAACAATTGATGCCCTTTATGCGCATTTTGGTATTACTTGGGAAAATGTTGTTGCCACCGTTGAAAAAGAGCTGGAAAAGATCAAAGAGGAAAAGACAAAGTGACAGCTTGTGTTGTCATGAATGGGGTGATTGTAGGGCATCATATTTTGTGCAGTATTGTGGATGATCTTGTGCATTATTGTGGATAAGTGAGTAAGTGATCAAGATATTGACATTGTGGGAATTAATGATTTTGGATTGGTGAAATACCCATTTATTGTGTTTTAAATGTTGTGCTTAAAAATTGATGAGGAAACATGTGAAATGACAGTTCGTGTTGCAATTAATGGGTTTGGTCGTATTGGTCGCAATATTTTACGTGCACTTGTGGAAAGTGGACGACAAGATGTTGAAGTGGTTGCAATTAATGATTTGGGATCGGTGGAAACAAATGCCCATTTATTACGCTATGATTCAGTTCATGGGCGTTTTCCTGGGATCGTTAAGGTGGTAGGGGATGCTATTGATGTGGGAGGTGGTTTAATAAAGGTATGCGCAGAGCGTGATCCTGCTCAATTGCCTTGGAAAGATTTGGATATCGATATTGCTTTGGAATGTACGGGTATTTTTACTGCGCGTGATAAAGCAAGTGCTCATTTAGATGCGGGGGCAAAGCGTGTTCTTATTTCTGCGCCTTCTGAAGGAGCAGATCTTACGGTCGTCTATGGGGTTAATCATCAATCTTTAAGCAGCGAGCATCGCGTTGTTTCAAATGCTTCTTGTACAACCAATTGTTTGGCGCCTGTTGCACAAGTTTTACACAATACGGTCGGCATTGAAAAGGGCTTTATGACAACAATCCATTCTTATACGGGTGATCAACCTGTATTGGATACAATGCATCGGGACCTTTATCGTGCACGTGCGGCAGCTCTTTCTATGATTCCTACCTCAACAGGAGCGGCAAAAGCTGTGGGATTGGTCTTGCCAGAATTAAAGGGATTGCTTGATGGTGTATCGATTCGTGTTCCGACCCCTAATGTTTCTGTGGTTGATTTGACATTTATCGCTAAGCGTTCCACAACAATCGAAGAAATTAATACAGCTATTGCTACTGCTGCACAGGGTTCTTTGAAGGGCGTTTTGGACACTACAGAAGAGAAACTCGTGAGTTGTGATTTTAATCATAATCCTCATTCAGCTATTTTCCACAATGATCAAACCAAAGTGATTGATGGTAAGCTCTGTCGCGTTCTGGTTTGGTATGATAATGAATGGGGCTTTTCTAACCGTATGAGTGATACGGCAGTGGCTTTTGCTAAGACAATATAAGAGGACCTCAGGGTCCTCTTTTTATAGGGAAAAGTCTCATTTTTGTGCAATTTTGAGAAAAACAGATAGAGGCTGTTGTTCTCATGCGCTAGAGAGAAGAGGCTATTGAAAAATTGATGATGTGTTTTGTTTTAATACTGTGTCAATACGTGCTTTTAAAAGATGCATGAAAGAGTAAACTTTTAAAAAGTAAGATCTGAACGAGATACCTTTTGAGAAAACGTTAGAAAACAGAAACAGGAGATGTAAACTCTTTTTCCTAGAAGTAAAAGGAAGCTTTAATAGAGATCAAGTTGAGCCAATGCATTTGTTTGCCACAATGGAATATGAAGATTAAGAGCAATGGTGGGCTTTTGTACATTTGACGATAAAAGCTTTGGATTTTTATTAAGCAAAGGGTGAGAGATAGGCTGTCGTGGATCTCTTGTAAAAGCAAAGAGGGGGATAAGTGGAAAGAAAAGTGGGCAGGGTAGTTGGATGCGTTTTTATTTGAAACAATGGAAAGTGAAGAGGAAGCAGTGATGGGGTTTCGTACACTTGATGATGTTGATGTTTTGGGCAAACGTGTTCTGGTGCGCGTAGATTTTAATGTTCCTATGGCACAGGGCAAAGTTTGTGACGAGACGCGTCTTGTACGACATAAAGAGACACTCGTTGAGCTGCAAAAGTGTGGTGCTAAACTTATTCTGCTTTCTCATTGTGGTCGCCCCAAAGGGAAGGTAGAGCAAGAGTTTTCACTCCGTCCTGTTGTGCAAGTGCTGGAAAAGATCATTAATCAGCCGGTTGCTTTTGCTCCTGACTGTATCGGTTCGGCGGTGCAGGTTGCAGTTGAGTCATTACAAAATGGTGGTGTTTTACTGCTTGAAAATGTTCGTTTTTATGCTGGTGAAGAAAAGAATGATTGTTCTTTTGCAGAAGCTTTGGCTCATAATGGAGATCTCTATGTTAATGATGCTTTTTCAGTTTCTCATCGTGCCCATGCTTCGGTAGAGGGAATAACGCATTTGTTACCTTCTTATGCAGGACGTTCTTTGCAAGGTGAATTGCAGGCATTAGAAAAAGGACTTGGCAATCCAGCACGTCCTGTGGTTGCCCTTGTGGGAGGAGCAAAGGTTTCTAGTAAGCTTTTTGTGCTCAATCATTTGGTGGAAAAAGTTGACTCCTTAATTATTGGTGGGGGGATGGCTAATAGTTTTTTAGCTGCGCAAGGTATCCATGTAGGAAAATCACTGTGTGAACATGCATTGATGGAAACGATAAAAAAAATCATTAAAAAAGCGCAAGAGTGTCACTGTACGCTTCTGCTCCCTCAGGATGCTGTCGTTGGATTTCGTTTTGAAAAAGATGCACCGCATCGTCTTTATGACATTGAAGATATTCCACAAGATGGCATGATATTGGATATTGGGACGCGCTCTATTGCGCATATCAATGCTGCGATAGATGAAGCTGCTACTCTTGTGTGGAATGGACCCCTTGGTGTTTTTGAGATGTCTCCCTTTGATAAGGGAACCATTGCCGTTGCACGCCATGCAGCAGAACGTAGTTTGACGGGAAAGTTGGTTTCAATTGCGGGAGGGGGCGATACGGTTTTTGCCCTTAATCATGCCGGTGTTGCCAATGATTTTACTTATCTCTCAACTGCTGGAGGAGCTTTTTTGGAATGGATGGAAGGAAAGACTCTTCCTGGTATTCTTGCCCTCATGCAGGCTTAAAGGGCTTCTTTGAAGGGAAGGTTAAAGAAAAACTATACAGTCGTGTAGAGTGTTTTTTGATAGTGTTGCGCATTTTTAGAAATTAAGACAAAATAAAGAGGAATTTTTTATGAATGAACGGCTTGAAGATATTGCACTTGCTTTGGTGCATGCAGGTAAAGGTATTTTGGCGGCAGATGAAAGTACGGCGACCATTGGAAAGCGTTTTGAAAGCATTGGTGTTGAATCCAATGAAGATAAGCGCCGTGCTTATCGTGAAATGCTTTTTAGTACAAAAGAAGCGATGGAAAACGCCATCTCTGGGGTTATTTTATTTGATGAAACCATTCGGCAAAAAGCATCAACTGGGAAAATGTTGACGGATCTTATTCGGGATTCAGGCGCTTTGCCAGGGATTAAAGTTGATACCGGTGCAAAACCCTTGGCTGCTTTTCCCCAAGAAACAATTACCGAAGGGTTGGATGGTCTTCGTGAGCGGCTAAAAAATTATTATGCTTTGGGAGCACGTTTTGCTAAATGGCGTGCGGTAATTGCTATTGATGAACACACTTTGCCAACAAGAGGCGCCATAAGACAAAATGCACAAGCTCTTGCACGCTATGCTGCCTTATGTCAGGAGTTCAATATTGTGCCCATTGTTGAGCCGGAAGTGTTGATGGATGGATCATCGTGTGGGCATTCAATTACACGCTGCTTTGAGGTGACACGCACTGTTTTGCAGGCTGTCTTTAAAGAATTGTTTGAAGCTCGTGTTCTTTTGGAGGGGATGATTTTAAAGCCCAATATGGTGATTGATGGAAAGGATGCTCGCAAGGCTTCTGTTGAAGAAGTTGCTGAAAAGACTGTCCAAGTGCTTAAACAGACTGTTCCTGCTGCTGTTCCTGGAATTGCTTTTCTTTCTGGAGGACAGTCTGATAAGGAAGCAACGGCGCATTTATCTGCTATGAATTCTTTGGGCGCATTGCCTTGGAAATTGACCTTTTCCTATGGACGAGCATTGCAAGCAGCTGCTTTAAAAGCATGGGCTGGAAAAGATGAGAATATTACTGTTGCACAGAAGGCATTTAGTCATCGGGCTCGGATGAATCATCTTGCGGCTTTGGGACAATGGACAAAAGAACAAGAAAAAGCGTGCGATTGAAGCACAAGCTCTGTTCTTAAATGCGGAGAGATTTTTCATATTTCTGCGTGATTTTTGGTGCCCTCATCATGATAAAAATGGCGGGGGCATTTTAGGCTTGAAAGCTTTCTCAGAGAGTTTTTTCCTTGGACCTTTTAAAAGTCTTTAATGGGTGCTATCGAGAGATAAGATTGCGGGAGAGGTGTGCAATTTCGAGAAGGGGAGATAATGCTAGGAAATTTGTGAATGCACAGCACTTTAGTATGGTGTCGTTCATGGGTGGGCACTTGCTTTTTGAGTGAAAATCATAAAGCTCATACTGTATTGAAGAGTTTGATATTGTGATATTTTTTCTTTTTCATGTTGTCATTACTTGTCATCAGCAGAATTTATTTTATTGCAGTTTCAAAGGTGGATTAAGCGGGTAGATTAGAGAGTTGCGATTTCTGAGCGGATTGGAATACAGCTTATGAAGCTTTTGTGCGTCAGGATAGCTTCCTCTTCAATGGGGGTAGTTTTTCTATTGGCGAACGAATTGAATAACTCTTGCTAACAAAATAGATTTGCACCTCAATAAAACACCTATTTTTTCGTTAAAATGGATAAATTTTTCTTGTATTTTGTGATGATATAATTAAAAATAAATAACTTCATAGCATCTTGGCTTAAAACGGGGGAGTTGTGGACGGTATATCTTCTAAGAATACAAGCATCAAAAGAAAAAATCGATACGCAGAACAGAGCTTTTCTGCAATTATGATGCGAAAATTGTGCAATATGGTGCGTGGGGTATTCGAAGGGATCTTTACAGTATTTACTTTCATAATTTTTATTATCTTGCTCAACATACGTGGGCCGGTTCATGCCGTACTAAGCTTCTTTGCAGGTGCGAGTGGATTAGCGTGCTTTTTGTTTTTTTTTCGGATACCTCATAGAACGCCGCGAAGCAACAGCAGATGAAGCCGGTATATCGTTCGCATTACTCATGGCAATTGCTGAAGGCGTTTCTTCTATTTGCTCCCTGTCTGCTGCGTGGGGTTACGACGCTCTCTTATTCCGTTTAGCACCTCCTGGGTATGTTCTTATTCTCCCTGAATAAATAGAGTGCACTTCGTTTGCATACAAATCAAGATGAGAGGCTGTCTGCCTCTCAAATTCTTAATAATCGCTCTCCAAAATAATGACATCAGATCCGCTTTTAATGAAGGGACTAACAAGCCTTGGGTCCTTAAGCCTCAAGGCAACCCTTTACAAGTTGCGCCTATCGGCATCCTTGACCTTAAGACACCCAAACGGCTTATGAAAAAACTCTCTTATTAAGCCACATCATCTTTTATTCTTCTCATGTGGTTCTGAAATCATGATATAAGGGGCAAGCTTCTCATCGTGCCTAAATGGTAACTTATCGTGTGTTAAATGGAAAAATGAGAAAAAGCATCTTTATGCAATATAATCCAATTATGATTTATTGATTTGAAGATAAAGGGTTTAAAGTTCTACAAGACTGATACAATAAAAGGGGGAAAATCGCCTATTCTTAGAAACTAAGTCGTATTCTCGGTGCTCTTGATATAGCTATCTCACCAAATGGTTTTGAAGACTTATCCTTTTAGCTCTATTTATTAAAAGGTCATTTTGAGGGGGCTTGGCTAATGAATGTAAAGGAAAATTAGCACGTAATATTTCGCTTTGCTGGTATAGATGCTGAATGAAGTTAATTATCTAGAGGATCACTGAAGAGGGAGCGCTAAAAAATGATGAAAATCCTCCGTACTTCGGTGAATTCGTGGTTGAAGATATAATCGTAGAACTTGGCTTATCTGTTGCTAAAACAGCTGAACGGTTTGAAATGGTTAAGGTGTCAGTGCTGCATATGCTTGGCTCGCTATGCAAAAAAATTATGATTTGGTGCAAGCTTTAAAACATAAACACCTTAAAGATATATCCTCTTTGTACATGTTCTTATCATCGTTAAAATGCCTTCTTAAAGCACGACAAGGGGGTGGCTATAAAATTGAGAGCTGTAAAATATATGGGGCAGGGGGTGAGAAGATGGTGTTCAATCGAAGTACTCTATCCTTATTTTTATGGGCTATGACTGGAAGAGCGAGCTGGAGAGACAATTTATGAGCAAAGAGAAAGTGTTTTGAGGTTGCGTGTCTGCAAGAGCAGAACAGTGGTCGTGGTGATATTTACAAACAATAAATTTGATAAAATTTTACGATTTTGCCAAAAGCCAGTTTATTATAAAAGCTGTTGCTTATACGCGCTCATACAAAAGTTATAAGAAGCCCAAAAGTGCTAAAAAAGTCTTTGCTCTTTTTCAATAAGACGGATCTGCAAACAATATTCAAAAAGTGTTCGTGTTTTTGAAAGAGCATAAAAGGATACTCTTGCAATAGAGAGAAGCGTATTTGTGAGTTACAATTTGTCATGATTTTCGGTAAACACTATTGTTTAGAGCGGTGAGAGAGGGCATGAAAAAATTTTAATATTCAGTTTTTTAAAGAGTGTGGTCAGTCTTTAGGATAGAGCTTGTGTCCCTAGAGCCTATCAAATGAGCCGCATAAAGGCTTCAAGAAAGCGAGCACCTATTATACTTTTTGCCAGCGTATACTCTTTTGTCAGCGCCCCAATGTTTTGACAGCCCTTAGAACGTAAAGGGGCAAGGGAGGTATTTTACCTCTTTCTTGTACCGTTTTACTCCACACACCAACTCTGCTTGTGATGAGCAAGCCAAGAGATTTTGTTTGACTCACTATGAGGGTTTGACATGAGAAAATCCTATGGTATTCATGATCTTTCATGAAAAACAATGAATTATCCTTATAAATCAACGTGACAGTGCTGTTATGAAGAGAACTCCTTGCACATCTTAATAGCCCATAGAGATTAACTTGGTATCATTTTACATTCTGTACACAGAAGTGTCTTTATAAAATGCTCCATCTTGCGCAGAAAAAAGAACAGCCCGTTAAAAAAGAAAAACATCTCAATGCTTGCTTTTCTTTTTTCCATGAGAGATTTAAATTGATAAGCCTGTCTGAAAAGAGTGCTGTTTATGCCCTTAAAGATACTGCTCTTGTATCAAGATCACTTACTCAGGCGAAAATTGGAGTTTTGCGAGGTAAGCATAAACACCATTTTTTGCCACAAGTTCGGCATGGGTTCCTTCTTCCACAAGGGCGCCTTTATCCATCACAAGAATACGATCTGCTTTTAAAATTGTTGCTAAACGATGCGCAATGACCAATGTTGTTCGATTTTGCATCAATCCTTCTAAAGCGTCTTGCACCAACTTTTCACTGTTTGCATCTAAAGCAGATGTTGCTTCATCAAGCAGCAACAGGGGTGCATTTCTTAAAATTGCCCGTGCAATACCAATGCGTTGTTTTTGCCCCCCAGAAAGCATGGTACCACGTTCTCCTACTTGCGTATCCAAGCCATCTGGTAAAGCTTGAATAAATTCAAGTGCATTAGCCGCTTTAGCGGCAGCAAGAATTTCCTCTTCATGGGTAGTTTCAGTTCCAAAAATAATATTATCACGCAATGT
This sequence comes from Bartonella sp. CB10SXKL, assembly GCF_042195515.1. Classification (NCBI taxonomy): domain Bacteria; kingdom Pseudomonadati; phylum Pseudomonadota; class Alphaproteobacteria; order Hyphomicrobiales; family Bartonellaceae; genus Bartonella; species Bartonella sp. CB10SXKL. The sequence continues at coordinate 91,738 of NZ_JBHION010000003.1, forward strand.
TCCATCAAAAATGGCGACATCTTGTGGAACATAGGAAATTGCACTGCGTAAATCTTGTAAAGAAAGGCGATTAATTTCCATGCCATCCAACCGAATTGTTCCATTTGTCGGATCATAAAAACGAAGGATCAAAGAAAAAATGCTGCTTTTTCCTGCTCCAGAAGCCCCAACAAAAGCAACCGTTTCGCCTGCTTTTACAGAAAATGAAAGCGAGCGTAAAACCTTCTCTTGTGGTCTAGAAGGATAAGTAAAATCAACCTGATCAAAAACAAGTTCACCTCGAATAGGTTGCTCTAATGATAAAGCATTTTTAGGTGCTACAATAGTAGGTTGTTCTTGTAACAATTCGGCAAGCCGTTCAGCAGCGCCTGCTGCTTGGATTAATTCTGCTCCAAGTTCCGATAATTGCGCAAAAGTAGAAGCTCCAAAAACCGCATAAAGGACAAATTGCCCTAATGTCCCTCCTGTCATCGTTCCATTCAAAACATCACGCGATCCAATCCATAAAACAGCAACCACACTGCTAAAAACCAAAAAAATTGCAAACCCCGTAAAAAAGGAGCGCAAGATTACAGAAGCACGTGCTGTTTGAAAAGCACGTTCTATCAATTGTGAAAAACGTATTGTAACGAGTTTTTCAGCGGTAAAAGCTTGCACAGTGCGAATAGCGCTTACCTGCTCTGTAGCAACAGCATTGGCATCTGCAAGACGATCTTGCGCCGCGCGGGTACGAGAGCGAACTTTACGTCCAAAGACTACCAAGGGAATGGCCACAACAGGAATAGCCGCTAAAACCAACAAAGACAATTTAGCATTGGTGATCACCATCATCACGACGGCTCCGATCACGATAATCAGCTGACGCAAAGCGGTAGAGGCGGTAGAGCCCACAGCTAATTTTATTTGTGTGGTATCTGTTAGAAGCCTTGAAACAATCTCTCCTGAATGTGACCGATCAAAAAAAGCAGGAGAAAGTTTCATAATATGGACAAACACATCACGCCGTAAATCGGCAACAATCCGTTCTCCCAAGGTGATAACACAGTAATAACGGGCTGCTGAAGCAAATGCGAGAAACAAGGCTAAGATAAACAAAATTCCAAAGTAAAAATTGATATGTCCATGGCTTGAAGTAGAAAACCCATGATCAAACATTTGGCGGATAGCCACAGGCAAAGCTAATGTAACAAGAGCAGCAACAGATAACGCTAGAAAAGCAAAGATAAACAACCAACGATAGCGCAAAAGATAAGGAACAAAAATTGCAAGCGAAGAGAATGAAGATTTCTTAGGGGAAGGCTTTGTCGATTTTTCTGAACGAGAACGTAATGTCATAAAATTTTGCTCACTGTATTGGATTTGTAACACTTGATACAATGATGTATCTTGAACACTTGTTTTTTGATGCGTGCTCAGTTATAGGAATAAATACTTTAATCAATGTATCAAAAAGACAAAGGAAGTGCACTTAAAAAAACAAGCAAGTGCTATTTCATTCTATAAACGCAAAAGGTTTGACGCATGAAAGCGAATATTCACCCCAACTATCACAAAATTACCGTTGTTATGACGGATGGAACCCAATATACGACGCGCTCTACTTGGGGAAAAGAAGGCGATACTCTTAATCTAGATATTGATCCAAGAACGCATCCGGCATGGACAGGTGGCTCCCAAACGCTCGTAGATCGTGGTGGTCGTCTTTCTAAATTCAAAAATCGTTTTGGTAATATTGGCATGTAAAAGCCTCCTCTTTATGGGGTACAAGGGTTTTAAACAAAACGATTGCAAACGATGAGTTTTTGATCCTATCAAAGAGTGCACTTTAAATATTAATTCAAAAACGCATCCGACATAAACAGATGGGTCTATAAATCATTGTGGTTGCGTTTTTTAAATTCAAAAATCATTTTGAAATACACGCAAAAATCCTTTCTTCCCTAGAGTATAAAGACTTGAAATAAAATAATTGCAAACTTTTCTTCTTTTTTGGAACTGAACATACCCATGGAGAGGAAATTTTTGCCGCTTCTAAAGCTGCCAATGCACTTGAATTTATTCAAGCTTTACTAGGTGGCTTGGATACGCAAGTAGAAGAACGTGGTACTATGCTTTCTGGGGGCAAAAACAACGCATCGGTATTGCACGGGCGATTTTAAGAAATGCACCCCTCTTGTTGTAAGCCGGCACCATCATTGTATTTGCCAACTCGTGGATGTTGCTACAGCCCTTGGCACTTGAGATAATTTATTATAGGCATTTTAAGTCCTTTCTTAATAGTTTTTTTATTCACGCGGGCTCTCTCCGCTTGGTACGTGCAAAAGACATGGTTTTGATTGGTTCACCATGGAACAGGTTTGAAATGAGAGAATCTTACGGTATTCGGAATTCTCATTCAACATACAAAACAATGAATTATTATTATAAATCAAACTTTTACTGCTTGATGAAGCAAGATTTGCTTTAGATGCAAACAGTGAAAAGTTGGTGCAAAATGCCGTAGAAGGATTGATGCAAATCATACAACCTTGGTCATTGCACATCGTTTGGCAACAGTTTTAAAAGCAGATCGTATTCTCGTGATGGATAAAGGCGCTTTTGTGGAAGAAGGAACACACAACTCATTATAAAAAATAATGTTTATGCGCATTTGGCTAAACTGCAATTCTCATCTGAGTAAGTGATCTTGATACAAGAGCAGTATTTTTAAGGGCATAAACAGCACTCTTTTCAGACAGGCTTATCAATTTGAAACTCTCATGGAAAAAAGAAAGGCAAGCATTGAGATGTTTTTCTTTTTTAATAGGCTGTTCTTTTTTTTTGCCTGAGATGAAGTATTTTTATAAAGACACTTCTGTGTATAGAATATAAAACGATATCCAGTTAAATCGCTATGGACTATTAAGATGAGCGAGGAGTTCTCTTTATAACAGCACTGTCACGTTGATTTATAATGATAACTCATTGTTTTTCATGAAAGATCTTACATGGAATTTCTCGTTTCAAATTTGATTATGTTGCATTAGTCAAAACCATGTCTCTTGCATATACCAAGCAGAGAGAGCTCGCGTGAAGTAAAAATACTTAAAGAAAGAATAAGTCTTCTTCATGAAGCGTCTCAAGTTTTAGGGGCTGTAGTAATATTGAGGGGATTAGGAAAGTGTATGATGATGTCGCTTTACTAAAAAAGAGCCGATAAATGAGCAGAGAGACGCTTTTTATTACTTTGAAAATCAATATTTCATGGATCATGCATTTTGAGGGCTTATAAGGCTTTTCTTTAAAGTACATAAATCACTAAAACAGCATTATTAAATACAAATTGTTTTATTTTACAAACAAAAATATCTATATTTTGTGTGTTGTTTTTATTAAAATATAATATGTAGTGATTTTCAAATCATATGTACACATAATGATACAATATCGAGAAATCGATAAAAGAGCTGCGTTAAATATTGGTGGGAATAAAAGAGAGCAAGAATGGAAGAAGACATAAAATTGGCAATAGCTTTCATAATAGCTACAATTAAGGTCATTTGGAAATGGGGGAAAAAATGTGGGAGCGGAAGATTCGGCGTTATGATTTTGTGCATCATATGGATGGGGAAGTCGTGGTATTTGGGATACTCAGTGGATTTTTTGTTCGGTTTGGCAATGATAGTGTGTTGTGGGGGAAGCTTAATGCTTGCATTGGCAATTTATCAGAACAAGCATTTAACTAAACAACTTGAGCAAAAAGAGCAAGAGTGCGCTGGATATCAAGATATTATTGCTCAAGGGGAACAAAGGCTTGTTAAAAAAACTCAAAAAATATCGCAGGAATGGTTGAAACAATGGGATGAGGGAGTAAGGCTATGGGAAAGAGACGTACTGGGGATAAAAAATCCTAGGGAAGATATGAAATTCAGTGGAGATCGGCTTCCATTTGTAAAGGATATTTGTGTTCGAGGGGAGCACGAAGTGCGTTTATTGTACAAACAAGCACTCGAAAAAAAACTTACTTATGAACATTACAAAAAAATATGTAGTCTCTTGGATACCTCGTATTTTAGGAAATTTTTTGTAAAAGCAGTGCGATTAATGAGAAAGAATGGAATAACTCTGCAAAAGTTTGTAGATCCTCTTACGAACAAAAAACGGAGTCAACCTACGATGTTATTACTTCATTGGTGGTTATATGTTCTTGATGATATGATTACAGCTGAATGCAAACAGCACCAAAAGGAAAACTCTACAGGGGAGGATAAAAAGAAAAAATTTACAGATACTTTGTGGGACAACATATCTATAAGTACAGAACACGAAGAGATAGAGGAAATGCTAAAGCTTTCGGAATCTTGGTCTGGTGAGTGTATTTTATTATTATATTGTAAAAAGAAAGTGTTGTTGTTGTTGTGTGATTTTTCCAGTGATTATAAGGCGGCAAGAGAAACTTTCATTTACTATAAGAAGCTTATTAAAACAGTGAAAAAAGGCTATGTTGCCTTTGATAATGGTTGCCATTCTGTCACAGTTAGAGATGTAATCAATACTTGTAAAGAGAATGACACAAATAGAGCAAAAAATCTTTCCATAGCTGAGGGGAATCCAACATTTGAAGAAGCTTACAAATTAGGAGCCAGAGAATGGATAAAAGCAGCAAATGAGACATGTGATAACCGATTGATCTTTTGGGAGAAGCTTGTTGAGGAAAAAAAGTTAAAAGAAAAATTAAAAATTATCTTCGGTAATGAGAAGATAAAGGCGCTGAAAGAGGCTGTTGAAAAAGATAAAGAGCAGCTTGCAAGTGAAATGCAGAAAGCAATTTTGGAAAACAAAGATTTTCATTATTATAAATGTCGGCGGCATTTGATAAACTATTTGTAAAACGGTTGAATAAAGGGCTAGAGAACAGCCCACTGAATCAGTGGTTTTTCTGAAATTTCTGCTATTATGTAGTGGTGGAAAAGAGTGAAAACTCTTAAACATATGCGGCAGCTTTTATGAGAGAGGAGATTTTCGATCAATGGATAGCGCACTGTAAAGAGCATATATTGAGGAGTAAATAGACTGTGTTCTTGCTTTGGGGACGATAATTGCTTCTTGTGGCGTTTTGTTATGATGGGATTTGTGTTTATTGCCTTTTTCAGTTTGTTTGCAGGGGAATTGAGAAAAACATCAGCTTTAATAACATTGGCTAAGCTATAATTGCATCTTTAGGGGGATGGGGGCTTGATGATTGGTGATGGTGTTTCATTCATCATTTTCTATTGTGTCTGTAAAGAAAGTTGAAAATTCTTTCTCTACATTGCTTTTTTCGGATTTTATAAAATTCTAAGGAGGGGGACTGATTTTAAGGGGCTTTTTAAAAGACTATAAAGTTTAAGCCTTTTTTGAGGGTTTTTTCTAATTTTAGGCGAATGTGTTCATTGCCGGCAATGATATTTTTTTTGCGGAATATATCGCTACCGCCTTCTTTATCGGTGACAAAACCACCTGCTTCACGAACCATCAGTATTCCAGCAGCCATATCCCAAATTTGCAGGTTATCTCCCCAAAAACCATCGGTTTTTTCTGCGGCGACATAAGCTAAATTCGAGAGCAGCAGCACCAAAACGGCGAAGTTTGGCAACTTCCATCATTATATTGCGTAATTCAAAAAGATAGGTTCCATGATTTGGACGACCAAAATGAGGCATTTCCCGTGGCAATGACACAATCTTCTAGTCTACGCCGTGCAGAAACGCGACAGCGTCGGTCATTGAAAAAAGCACCACATCCGCGTTCTGCGGTGAAGAGTTCATCATTCACGGGATTGTAAATGACACCACCAACGATTTTTCCTTGGCTTTCTAAGGCAATGGAAACAGCAAAAAAGGGAATGCCATGGAGAAAATTTGTGGTGCCATCTCAAAGGGTCAACAATAAAACGGTGTTGTGAATCTTCGCCAATGATTTCTTCTGACTCTTCCATCAGAAAACCAAATTTGAGGCGCGCTTTGCTTAATTCATTAAAAATAATTTTTTCCGCTTTGCGATCTGCTTGGCTGACATAATCTGCTAGATCTTTTTAGGTTTAAATGCCTTTTTTGAGGGTTTTTTCTAATTTTAGGCGAATGTGTTCATTGCCGGCAATGATATTTTTTTTGCGGAATATATCGCTACCGCCTTCTTTATCGGTGACAAAACCACCTGCTTCACGAACCATCAGTATTCCAGCAGCCATATCCCAAATTTGCAGGTTATCTTCCCAAAAGCCATCGGTTCTTCCAGCAGCAACATAAGCTAAATCAAGCGCAGCAGCACCAAAACGGCGAAGTCCGGCAACCTCTGCCATCACATTACGTAATTCAATAAGATAGGCTCCATGATTTGGGCGACCAAAATGAGGCATGCCTGTGGCAATGACACAATCTTCTAGTCTGCGCCGTGCAGAAACGCGACAGCGGCGGTCATTGAAAAAAGCACCACACCCGCGTTCTGCGGTGAAGAGTTCATCATTCACGGGATTGTAAATGACACCACCAACGATTTTCCCTTGGCTTTCTAAGGCAATGGAAACAGCAAAAAAAGGAATGCCATGGAGAAAATTTGTGGTGCCATCTAAAGGGTCAACAATAAAACGGTGTTGTGAATCTTCTCCAATGATTTCTTCTGACTCTTCCATCAGAAAACCAAATTTGGGGCGCGCTTTGCTTAATTCATTGAAAATAATTTTTTCCGCTTTGCGATCTGCTTGGCTGACATAATCTGCTGGTCCTTTCAAAGACACTTGCAAATTTTGCACTTCACCGTAATCACGTACCAACGAGCGTCCTGCTTTCATTGCAGCTTGCACCATGACATTCATGACTGCAGAATGGGCCATTTTTTATTCCTTTATTTATCTTTTTCATTTGCACGACGCAAATAAATCAACTCATTGGTGTCTACAATGATACGTTCACCAGCATTCATAAAGGGGGGAACAAGAATACGAATCCCGTTTTCAAGAATGGCGGGTTTATAAGAGGAGGTAACCGTTTGTCCTTTGATGGCAGGATCGGCTTCCGCAATCGTGACAGCAACTTGATCAGGAAGTGAGATGCCAATAGGCTTTTCTTGATAAAGTTCAACTGTGACAGTCATCCCATCTTGGAGAAACGCAGCACGTTCACCAACAAAATCCTTTTGGAGTTCAAGTTGTTCATAAGATTCTGAATCCATAAAGACCAAAGCATCCCCTTGTTGATAAAGAAATGTGAAATCCTTTTGTTCAAGGCGCACGCGTTCAACGGTCTCAGCAGCGCGAAATCGTTCATTAAGTTTTGTACCATCAATCAAATTTTTCATTTCAACTTGGTTAAATGCACCACCTTTTCCTGGTTTTACAGCGTTGCATTTAACAGCAACCCATAAACTTCCTTGATGTTCGATCACATTACCAGGGCGAATTTCATTGCCATTAATTTTCATCGTTTCTATCCAATTCTATTCTTGCAAAAAGAACTCTCTTGTTGTCTTTATGGCGCTTTTCTTTGCTGCCTTTAACAGTCAAGCTCTTTTGTTATTTTCGGGCTAAAATCCCTTTGATTAACCTTGCGGCTCTCTCATGGTCCTGTGTGCTCTTTATGGGCTTTCTCCTGCTTTTTGCAAAGAGAAAAGCTTAAGTAAAAAAGGACCTTTATGTATTTTTGCTTTTCAGTTCTTTGCAAGACCATAAAAAGCGCTCAGACGCAAGCTTTTTAAAAATTTGCACAAAAATTTTTTAGAATTTTTGGGGAAATTTATCCCGTTGTGTCGTAAAATATCATCATTGATGGCAATGATATAATTGATGGTAATGATATAAGTTCCCTAAACCCATGAGGTGTTTTTAATTAAGAATATGTGAATACGGAGTTTATTATGAGTGTCTCATGGGATAGAGCGTGGTGTGTGTTATCGTATGATGTTAGCTTTCATTTTGATCAGAGAGTAATTGTAAAATGGCTCTTTGTTTTATCGAGGTTAGGACTCTAAATTTTTTGAGAAGCAGGTATTTTTCTGTACTTGATGCGATTTCATCATGAGGGTATGGGGGCTGTTGTTTTGCTGAGGTGTCCGCATAGAAAAAAACAAGTGGAACATTTAAGATATCGGCAATTTCTTTTAAACGCCCTGCGCTGACACGATTTAATCCGTTTTCATATTTCTGGATTTGTTGGAAAGTGACACCTAAATGTTAACCTAATGTTTTTTGAGACATTTTTAGCATTTTTCGTCTCAAACGAATTTTTTGCCAATGAATTTGCCACTGAAAATGTCGTTATAAGGATTTTACCAAGACCCTAGAAAATGCTACACGGGATATAGAAAACTCTTCAGCTGCTTCAATCACAGATAGTCCAAGTTTTGCATTTACATCTTCGCGTAACAATTCACTAGGGTGTGGGGCATTTTCATTATTTTTAGTATTCTTCTTTTCTTAAATCTTAAAGCTATAATTTACACTATTTTGTATTGTCACAATCTATAATAAAATTTATCCACTCTGGCTAAAAATGAGGTTTTTTATTGAGGTGCAAATCTCTTTGCCTTTCGCAAGAGCTTTTAAGTCTTTACGTGTAAAATATAGAGAATGTTTACATTAAATAGCGGGTTCATCTGGGCTGAGTACTTATATGAGCACGTGGTTCTCCGTTCACATTATACTGAAGAAGAGACACTATAGTGCTACTATTTAATTGTATTCTATAACTCAAAGTTACACCCATATTTTGTTGCTTTTGAGGTTGATCTGTATAGATCACATTATATCCATTCCGTCGCAACAGATTGATAAATAAAGGAGTAAAGCTGTCTGCTGTATTATTTTTCTTTATAAGAAGTGTGGTTGTAGCTGGTGGTAGAGATCTCTTGATATCGCTAATAAATTTGTTAGCGACTAATTGTGCCTGACGCTTTGTAAGACTTTGATCAACATAATTTGATGAATAATTGCCTACAGATGCGCAACCAGCCACCAACACAACCGGTGACAGCAATAAATATTTTAACATCTTTAATTCCCCTTACTTATTGTTGCTCTTTATTTGCGAAGCTCCTCTTCCAGAAATAAGAGCAACTTTACGCATAGCACATTAACAACATATCGGTATCTAATCAATCAGTTAATTAATCAATGAATAATGGTTTCAGCTGTAAAGGCTGCTTGAAGTGCTTCTGGTGGCGTATATTTTAATAAACTGCTGCTTTTAGTGATTATGATAAAAAAGCAATTTTTTGCGTTTGCATGTTAAGATCATGTCCTCCATCTCTATTATAAAATGATGTGTTAAGTGTTATTCCAGATTGATCAAAAAAATTTTCAAGCATTGCTTTTTGAGGGCTATCTTTTTTTAAATACGTATGAATGCTTATTCTGTTTGCTGTAAAATACTGTCGTTTGAGGTGTGGTGCTATAAGACATAAAACTTTGCACATGTGATGTTTTTATGAGAGTGTGTGGTGAATATTTGAGGGAGCTTGTCCGGATAATCTTGTGAAATGAACCACATAAAATGGGAAGCTAAAAGAGTTCTGTTCTGAGAAGACGGATTGTTTCCCAACCGGATAGGGAAGGGGCTTCTGTCCTTTGAGGGATGGGAGGCAAGTTAAGAACAGAGAGTGTAGTGCTCTATGTCATGATGTTAAAAGCTTTCATTTTGATCAGAGAGTAATTGTAAAATGGCTCTTTGTTTTATCGAGGTTAGAACTCTAAATCTTTTGAGCAGCAGGTATTCTTCTGTACTTGATGCGATTTCATCATGAGGGTATGGGGGCTGTTGTTTTGCTGAGGTGTCCGCATAGAAAAAGACAAGTGGAACATTTAAGATATCGGCAATTTCTTTTAAACGCCCTGCGCTGACACGATTTAAGCCGTTTTCATATTTCTGGATTTGTTGGAAAGTAACACCTAAATGTTGACCTAATGTTTTTTGAGACATTTTTAGCATTTTTCGTCTCAAACGAATTTTTTTGCCAATGAAAATGTCATTATCAAGATTTTTGGCTCGCATTTTAAAGCCCCCGCCGGTTGCGAGCGCCCTCGCGTTGGTATTCCGGGAGTCTAAAAACACTGAACTCAAATCAGCATTTTGCTTTTAGTGCTTAAAGCACTTGGACATAGCAAAATCTCCCGGAATCCCGGGATACCCGCAAAGCGGGGTCAATTCATGTTTGAGTTTTCGGGTTTTTAGATCCCTATTGGTCGTTGCGTATGCGACCAAGACACTTTTCAAGTCATAAAGTAATTTTAGGAAATTTACAATAAAAAATAGCTTTTTACTGAGAGGCGGCGTGTTTTTCGTCCAAGAAAAAAGAATGAAAAAATAGAGCTTTCGGAATTTTCAGGATAGCCTAGCTCTTTTGCTTATTGGGTATTGTTTGCTTAAGCAAATGATACCAGTGCGTTTTCTTTACCAATGAAAATGTCGTTATCAAGATTTTTGGCTCGCATTTTAAAGCCCCCTCCGAGTGCGAGCGTCCTCGCGTTGGTATTCCGGGAGCTTGAAAATACTGAATCCGAATCAGCCTTTTTGCTTTTAGTGCTTAAAGCACTTGGACAGAGCAAAATCTCCCGGAATTTCTATAAATTTTATCTTTTTGATGCAGAGAGGAGTATTTTAAAAAACAGGAAGGAGCTTTATTGCTTCTTTGTGCGCTTTTTCTAGTTGTGCCTTATCCATGCCTTGGAGCATTATTTCAAGATCAGGAGCTTGCATTTTTGCCTCCTTTGCGAGCATATACCATGCCGCTGCCATTATTATATCGCCTTTTGTTCCTGTGCCATCTCGATAAAGCCTTGCAAGGGAAATCTGTGCTGGTGCTACCATGTTGATCGCATTTCTTTGAAGTAAATGAAAAGCACGCTGAAAATCTGTTTCTCCTCCACGCCCCTGTACAAGCCATTGTGCTAAATGAAGTTGAGCTTTTAAGTGATTGTTTTGAGCCGCTACCTCCATGAGCTTGCGGGCATTGCGATCATCTTTTGGTCGCTTTAACGTGCCTAAGGAAAGAATTTTTGCAGCAGAAAAAGCCGCTTCAGCATCGCCAAGAGCAGCACCTTTTAAGTACCATTTTAAGGCTTGCTCTATTGCTTCATTTTCACGACTTTGGGAAGAAACACCAGGGAGAGCTTGTTTTTCCTGTGAGGCTTTATAAAGAAGCAGTTGTCCATAATAAAAATAGGCTTCCTTGACGCCTGCTTTGACAGCTTTTTGAATGAATTGCGCACCAAGTCCTTGATTTTGTTTTATAAAGTTACCATCAAACAACATAAGTCCATAGCGTAGTTGTGCTTGGGGTTCCCCCTGTTTTGCAGCGCGTTCAAACCATAAAGCAGCACGCGCACCGTCAATAGGAACAGCACATCCTTCCATATAAATTCGGGCAAGAAGAGTTTGTGCAAAAGGATCATTTTTTTCAGCACGTCGGAGTGCTTCACGAAAAGCTTTTAAATAATAACCTTGGATGTAATAGTCATAGGCTTGGTCATAGTCTCCAGCTTTTAAGGGCTGAAAGGGTTCTTGAGTGTTTGAAGCTTCTTGAATCGTATTGAAAGAGCTTTCAGAATTTGAGATTTCTTCAGTGTTTCCCGCTGAAATTACAGCAGAACTTGCAAGCCCAATCACGCCTAAGATAAGCAGCTTCACGCTTCTCTTGATCATGGTGTTTTCTCCTCATTACCGATCAGAATTTTCACATTTTTTTTTCATCATTACAAGCCGTATAAGAATTTCATTTCTATATTACTTTTTATCTCTCAGTTTTTCGTCTTGGTTCAAGGTAGGGTTGGGTAAGTTAAAAAAGTAGCATAAATGTCGACGAGAGACAGACTGTTTAAAACAGTTCTGTTAAAAATAATACAGTCCTGTTAAAAATAATAATGATGAGGGGTTATCGTATGTAAAGATGCTTATCTTCTATTATATCAATGGCTTATCCCCCTAAAATGAAAAAATGCTTACAATGGAGGTTGCTTTTTAAAATACGTATGAATGCTTATGAATAGCGCACGCTATCCGTGTGATGTTAGCTTGCATTCTCATCAGAGATCAGCTGTAAAAAGGCTTTCTTTTTTACCGTTGTTAGAACTCTAAATCTTTTGAGCAGCAGGTATTCCTCTGTGTTTGATGCGATTTCATCATGGTGGTATGGGGGCTGTTGTTTTGTAATGATATCGGCATAAAAAAAGGCAATGGGAACATTCAAAATATCAGAAATTTCCATTAAACGCCCTGCGCTGACACGATTTAAGCCGTTTTCATATTTTTGAATTTGTTGGAAGCTTACACCTAAAGCGTGCCCTAAAGTTGTTTGAGACATTTTTAGCATTTTTCGTCTCAAACGAATTTTTTTGCCAATAACTCAAACGAATTTTTTTGCCAATAAAAAGATCAATATTAAGATTTTGAGATTGCATTTTTCCCCGCCGGTTGCGAGCGCCCTCGCATGAGTATTCCGGGAGCTTGAAAGTACTGAAATCTAATCAGCTTTTTTTGCTTTTAGTGCTTAAAGCACCTGGACATAGCAAAAACTCCCGGAATTCCGGGATACCCACAAAGTGGGGTAAATTCATGTTTAGATTTTCGGGCTTTCAAGACCCTCTTGGTCGTTGCGTATGCGACCAAAACATCTTTTAATTCATAAAGTAATTTTAGGAAATTTACAATAAAAATTAAAATAGTGTCTCTTAACGTGTCGTTTCTTAAAATGGAGGGGTGGCATGTTTTGCATTCAAGCAATAAAGTGTTCACAAAGGGGACTTTGAATAGCACACACTATCGCGTTATGTTAGCTTGCATTCTCATCAGAGATCAGCTGTAAAAAGGCTTTCTTTTTTACCGTTGTTAGAACTCTAAATCTTTTGAGCAGCAGGTATTCCTCTGTGCTTGATGCGATTTCATCATGGTGGTATGGGGACTGCTGTTTTGTTAAGATATCCGCGTAAAAAAAGGAAAGTGGAACATTCAAGATATCGGAAATTTTCTTTAATCGCCCTGCGCTGACACGATTTAAGCCGTTTTCATATTTTTGAATTTGTTGGAAGCTTACGCCTAAAGCGTGCCCTAAAGTTGTTTGAGACATTTTTAGCATTTTTCGTCTCAAACGAATTTTTTTGCCAATGAAAATATCATTATCAAGATCTTTGGTTCGCATTTTAAAGCCCCCGCCGGTCGCGAGCGCCCTCGCATGAGTATTCCGGGAGCTTGAAAATACTGAGTTCTAGTCAGCCTTTTTGCTTTTAGTGCTTAAAGCACCTGGACATAGCAAAAACTCCCGGAATTCCGGGATACCCACAAAGTGGGCTCATCTTTACGCTAGAACTTAGGGTTTTCAAGGCCCCTTTTGGTCGTTGCGTATGCGACCAAAACATCTTTTAATTCATAAAGTAATTTCAGGAAATTTACAATAAAAATAGTTTTTTACTTACAAAATTTGTTTTTTTATGAGAGGCTATCCGCTTCTTAAATCTCTCTGGAATGATTGTCAAAATCATGACATTAGCCCCCGTGTTTTTTGAGAGGGTTAAAAAGCCTTAAGTTTTAAGATCAAAAGAACTTTGGACGCTTAAAAGTTAAACATTTTCAATTCGCTAATATTGACAACATAGACAAGAGTAATTATCTCCAATATTCAGGAATAGAAAGGACATATATTATGAAGCCCACCCTTTCTCCGCTAATTTCAGAGTTCGAAACCGTTGAACAGGAAAGCAGCTACACTGCATGGCTGCGCGATAAGGTAGCGAGCAGTCTTGCAAATCCATATCCTCCTATTCCGCATGATGAGGTTATGGCTGAAATGGAAGTTATAATCAGTCAGCTTGAAGCTGAACAGGACAAGTGATGCTTCCGGTTGTTTGGTTGTCTTCGGCGCGCGACAATTTGCGTCAGATGTTACCTATATTGCTCGCGAAAATCCATCTTCTGCGCGCCGAATGAAAAGGTTTTTGGAAGCATCCGTACTGCCATTGGCTGAACATCCATATTTATACAGACAGAGTGAGAAGGTATTAGGATTACGAGAAATTGTAGCACATCCAAATTACCTTATATTGTATCGAGTAGCTGCACATCAAATCGAAATTGTAGCTGTAGTACATGCCCGACGTGAATTTCCTATTTTTCTTTAATCTAATGAGAGGCTATCTGCTTCTTAAATCTCTCTGGAACAATTACCAAAATCATGACAACAGCCTCCGTGTTTATCAAAGGGATTAAAATGATTTCTTCTATGGTAATGAATTTACACGCGGTCTCTTCATTAAAATTTGCACAATCGCTTGCTGTTTGAAGAAGGGGGGGGTGATCGTTTCTCTGTGCTATAGGATGTGTGTGTCTGTGGCATGTGGTGAGGTGCCTTGTGGTTTTGGGCGTGCGCTTTAAAAAATAAACATAAGCATTATTCAAATTTACTTTAATGCATGAATTGTATCTGTATTAAAAGAGAAATCAGCTTTTTGTAAGCGCTTAATAAGTTTGGGAAATGTTTCGTTTACGTGTTCTTTAAAAGAAAGGTAGTAAACTCCACCAACATCTGAAAGCATTTCAATGCCTTCTTTTTGTAGAATAGCAATCCTCTCAAGAGGAAGTGCGGCAGCTAACATGCCCATTTCGAAAATAACGTTTTGTCGTGCACGGGGTTGAATTTTTTCTGCACCTTGAGATATAGCATAACCCATGTCATCATGCGTGAGGAGTACAATACCAAAACTTATAGAACTGTCACAAATTTCTTTTTTCAAAGTTTGAATGATGGGTAAACCATTACCACTCGTGTTTTGTAAGATGTATGGTTCGAGACCAAGCTTGAGAAGAACATTTTCAAGCTCCGTTAAGGCATAACAATCGTGACCATGAACGATAAAAATTTTTTTATTTGAAGGATTGGAGGCAGTTTTTGAGGAAGGAATCGTTGATGTTTCTTCTATATGCTTTGCTAAATCTTCTATTAACTTTTGTTTTATGTTTTCTTTGCCTTGAACGTTGATTGTTCCTGTACTTTCATACCAATTAATAACGCCTCCTTCGGAAGTTTTGATCTGATATCCTTTAGAAGAATTAAGTGATAGAGACTTAGTTTCTATGATTTTATATCCAGCTGTTTTAACTATATCTTTAAGGTCTTCGAAGGTGCCGCTATATTTCACTGTTTATATTCTTTCAATATCGCTGGTTATTAATATAAAATGTTGATTTATTTTTATAACTATTTGAATTTAAATAGCTTTATGATTTCATTTTCTTATACAATGCACAAAAAGAGACGGTCACCTTCCATTCAATTGATTGAAACGTGGGAAAACTTGACTAAATGATGGGAAATTTTACTGCGTGATGAAGCGATCTGATTGAATTGTGAATGAACGAAACGAATTTTTCTCCTATTTGTATATGCCGTTATGTGCTCTATATAAGAAACACGAAAGTTAACGCTTTATTTATAAATTCTCCTCCTATATTACAAGGGGGTGTTCTCACATTTTTCTTGCATTGTTTTAAGCAGTATTAAGGGGTTGTCGTTCCTCAAAATGACTTCTTCTACAGCAATGAATTCACATCCAGTCTTTAAGACTTCATCAAAGGTTGAAAAATCGCTTCCTGCTTGGATAATTGCGGGGGTTTGCATAATTTCTGCCCACCATGTTGCTAACTGGAGATTGCGGGGGTGCGCTTGGGGTTTTTTATCAGCACCGAGTTTTCCAAAGAACAGGTAATCAACACCTGTTTCCGCTGCAAGCATAGCACTATGGCGATTGCGTAGATTGCCAAAGCCTATGATTTTTTGTTCCTTTTGCTGATTTTTGAAGCTTTCAAGAGCGTTAAGATCATCTTCTATGTGCAATCCATCAGCCTTTATGCGCCCAGCAATGCGGCTGTCATCAGCGATGAGAAGGGCTGCGTCATGATGTTGAATATCTTCTGCGTAAGTTTGCGCTTGTTGTTGTAAAAAAGAGCTATCATCTTTCAACTTTTCAGAATCATAGAGGATGACGCATGCAAAAGACTTTGTTTGCAAAATTTGCTGCAAAAATGTGTGTGGGGTGTTGCGCCGAACATCAAGTGTTAAAATCAACTGAGGGAAAAGAGGTGGATCAATTGGTTTATTTTTTTGTTGTGTCATGTCAAATCCCTATTTCTTAGAAAAAATAATGCTTAAAAATTAAAGTTTCATTCTATTATGCTTATTTGTGATAAAAGTGACCACCATTTTCACGTAATTTAAAGGATTTGTGGGTGTGTGGGAGCCTGCTTATGAGAAATGAAAGTGTTTTTAAGCATAATATGTTGCCTTTTTGTTGTGATACACGTATGGACGCTTTTCGTTCTTTTGCCTTTAAAAAACTTTTGCCTTTTAAAAAATAAACGCTTAAAATGAAACTTGACACTTAAAAATTAAAATTTCATCCTGTTCATGCTTGTTGGCAATAAGGGTAAGCACCATTTTTATGGGACTTCAAGGGGGGTGTGACGTGTGGGAGTCCACTGATGAAATACCAAGGTATTCTTGAGCATAATACTCAACCTTTTCGCCGTGATACACGTATTGATGTTTTTCGTTCTTTAGCCTTATTGACGATTTTCATCAACCATATTCCCAGAACGATCTATGAGTCTTTTACTCATAGAAATTTCGGTTTTTCTGATTGTGCAGAAGTGTTTGTTTTGCTTTCAGGGATTGCTCTTGGGTTAAGCTTTCATGGACGGTTACAGCAAAAATCCTTTGCTTTTATTATCCGAAAACTTTGGTACAGAGCTCTGCAGCTCTATGGTGCATATCTTTTTACTACTTTTGTCACGTTAAGTCTTTTTTTTGCTGCCTTTTTATTATGGAAAACAGAAAAACTTTTATCGATGAACAATGTGGGACTCTTTTTTAAAGAGCCTGGTATCGCATTTTTGAGTACCTTAAGCTTTGGGCATCAATTGGGATATAATAATATTCTTCCTCTTTATATCGTTTTGATGTTTTTTGCGCCTTTTATCCTTTATTTGAGTTGTAAGCAGACAAAATGGCTGCTTTTGGGCTCCTTTACACTGTATCTTATCTGCGGATTTTATAAAATTGCTCCTCCTTCTTATCCTTTAAAGGGAAAGTGGTTTTTAAATCCTTTGTCTTGGCAATTCTTATTTGTCATAGGATTGACCAGTACTTTAGCGCTTAAACAAGGAAAAAAAATCGCTTTTCAGTCTTTTTGGATTGTTTGTGCGGCAGCGTATCTCTTGTTGGCGCTGTTATGGGTTCGCTTAAACTGGTGGGGCATTTTGGGGTGGCTTGGCTGGTCTTCCCCATTGTTGAACTTTAATAAAACCTTTTTAAGCTTGCCACGTTTACTCCATGTTCTTGCATTAGCCTTTCTCATTCTTTCTTTGCCGCGCATCAATAAATGGTTTTATGTCTCTCAGAAACATCCTTTAGCAATTTTAGGAAAACATAGTTTACCGGTCTTTGTAACGGGAACCATTTTTGCGATGTTTGGACAAATTATAAAAACAGTGATGACAGAAACGTTTTTTTCCGATACCCTCTTAATAATAACGGGTATTGCTTTGCAATTTGGAGTCGCTTATTATTGTGAAAAACGGCAATCTTGGCAGTGGTCATTTTCAAGGAAAATGATCCGTTTATAAAAAACATTCCTATAGTGTTTGTTGGGCACGTTAACCTTAGTATAAAAAGTGCGTTGCGCAAAAAAATTAAAAGAGGTAGCAGTTTTAAAAAAAGCGTTCTATACAGCAACAAAAGAAACTTTTTAATACTCTGTTCGTTGAGTGGTATAATTTTGTGCTGATACTTGGAGTATAAAAGCGTGAGTGTACATAAACGTCCATATGATGAACCTATTATCATGATTGAGCATAATGCTTTTGAAAATGCTTTTAATCGTCTCTATGAAGAAACAATGGCGCTGATTGAAAAAACCGCAGCGTATATTGACTCAGAAGGGAAATTAGTAGCACGCTCTCTTTCGGCAGAGGTTTCTGCAATCTATGCAAAAGAGGCTATGTATTTAAGTACACGACTTATGCAAATCGCTTCTCAACTCCTTCTTCTTCGCGCAGAGCGTGAAGGGGAAATGTCATCAGAACAAATAAAAAAAGAAATTGTAAAAGTGTCACTTCATACACCGACATTGGAACTTGAAACCCCGCATTGGCATGAATTGCCAGAAGTTTTTCGCCAATTTGTTTCTCATTCATTGCGTTTAGAAGCGCGGATAACCTATATGCGTGCTGGGTGGGAAACTGCGGCCTCCTGTGCTCTAGAAGATGATAATCCAGTGGGAAAACAAATCGAATTGCTCAAAACAGCCTTTGGGCGTTCTTAGAGGTACTCCCCTTGCTTTGTGCGAAGGGGAAATGTCATCAGAACAAATAAAAAAGAAATTGTAAAAGTGTCACTTCATACACCGACATTGGAACTTGAAACCCCTCATTGGCATGAATTGCCAGAAGTTTTTCGCCAATTTGTTTCTCATTCATTGCGTTTAGAAGCGTGCATTTTTTTCATTTAGAGATGCTGCTGTAGTTTAAGCACTTTGGTCAATAGGCGGCGGCTTTATCTTGAACGATGATAATCTAGTGGGAAAACAAATCGAATTGCTCAAAACAGCTTTTGGGCGTTCTTAGTGGTATTTTCTTGCTTTGTGCGAAGGGGAAATGTCATCAGAACAAATAAAAAAAGAAATTGTAAAAGTGTCACTTCATACACTGAGCATTGGAACTTGAAACCCCTCATTGGCATGAATTGCCAGAAGTTTTTCGCCAATTTGTTTCTCATTCATTGCGTTTAGAAGCGTGCATTTTTTTCATTTAGAGATGCTGCTGTAGTTTAAGCACTTTGGTCAATAGGCGGCGGCTTTATCTTGAACGATGATAATCTAGTGGGAAAACAAATCGAATTACTCAAAACAGCTTTTGGGCGTGCTGAGAATAATAGCTCCTTGCTTCTTTCTTGCGATATTTAGAGCAGTATACCCATTTTTTTTTACAACCGAAATTTCACAACTAAAACTAATCTAGAGTGCTTTTTTCTGCCTAATTTCTATTTGAGCGTAGGAAATATCTTGAGCTTATAGCTGAAGGGTATAGGTATTGATTGTAAATTATGGCATGGGATGGAGTATGGTTGGTTTTGTGGGAAATCGGCTTTGGTTGATTGCAGCTGGAATACTTTCTGTTGATCTATCGTGTGATTTTGTTTTGGTTATGATAATGATCTGGCTCTAAGATAGAGTAGGGGCTTGTACATCAATTTATTTATGCTCTATAATTTATGCCTATAAAGCTGCTGTAAAGTGTGTGTTATGAGGATGATACACATTGTTACAGTTTTTGGGCTTCTTTTGTTTTGAATGGAAGGTATTTTCCTTCGCGTAAAATAAAATATCCAAAATAAAATGCCATATAGTGCCATATAATGAATGTCCTATAGGCTCTCTGTGCCCCTATGCAATGTTCCTCTCTATGAAATGTCCCTCTCTACGCAATGTCATTGTGGTGTGATGAGTATATTCAAAAATATCTCTTAGTTCTTATTCATATCCGTTGAGCCTCTCTCATCTTTATGCTTGCAAAGGAGAAAGCCGGCACTATCATCATCTTTGCCAGTCCCCAATGTTGCGGCAGCCTTTGGAACTTGAGACAATTCATTAGAAGCATTATTTTTAGTCCTTTCTTGTACAGTTTCACTCTATACGGCAATCCCACGTTTCATATGTAAGAGAATGGTTTTGATTGCTTCAATATAAACAGATTTGTAATGAGAAAATCTTAGGATATTCGGGATTCTTATGCAACATACAAAATAATTAATTATCTTTATAAATCAACGTGTTGTCGTGTTATGGTAGCGTCATGCTATAATGTAAAAAGTTTTCGCAAAGTGTGTAGCATCCATTGCATAGCCTCTTTACACATTATGAATGTACAATCCAGCACTGATCTATTTGCTCGCTTGCGATGTTTAACCGTTATGGCATTGGATATGATATAGAAAGGGAATTTTTATGCTTTAGAGGGTGCTTGATAAGGTGCTTGCTTGTGATGTGTGAATGGTTTTGATTGATTTCAGTTACGCTTCATAAAGATGCTGTTCGTTGCGTGTTATAATTGTATAAATTTGGGGGGATGATTATCTTTTTACTGGTTTTGTCTTGGGTTGCTGTTTTCTTTGTGGTCTTGTCTTTATTCACATCTTTATTCACAGGGGGGAAAAGTGTATAGACTGTAGTTTATGGCAGAGACGATTCGTATTATAGGCATTGATCCCGGATTACGGCGTACAGGGTGGGGCGTTATCGATGTTTCGGGTAATCGTCTTCAGTTTATTGCAGCAGGGACGGTTTCTTCTGATGTAAAGTGTGAGCTGGCTTCCAGACTATGTCAGATCCACAAAGGTCTTTCAGAGGT
Organism: Bartonella sp. CB10SXKL; assembly: GCF_042195515.1. Classification (NCBI taxonomy): domain Bacteria; kingdom Pseudomonadati; phylum Pseudomonadota; class Alphaproteobacteria; order Hyphomicrobiales; family Bartonellaceae; genus Bartonella; species Bartonella sp. CB10SXKL. The sequence goes on from NZ_JBHION010000003.1 coordinate 112,137, forward strand.
TGTGCATCAATTTATGCCCCATGAAGCCGCTGTAGAACATGTGTTTGTCAATAAAGATGCTACAGCAACTTTAAAACTTGGGCAAGCACGTGCAATTGCACTGCTGGTTCCTGCGCAAGCAAATCTTCCTGTTTTTGAATATGCGCCCAACAAAGTGAAAAAATCGGTTATTGGTGTTGGACATGGGGCTAAAGAACAAATCCATATGATGGTCAAAGTTCTCCTCCCACGGGCTGAATTTGATAGCAGTGATGCGGCTGATGCTCTTGCTCTTGCTCTTTGTCATAGTATGCACCGTAACAGTATTGACCTATCTTATCAGGCAAGGAAGGCGATATGAGTGGGGTGGCAACATGATTGGCAAATTAAAGGGCACTCTTGAACATATCTTTGATGATCATATCCTTCTTGATGTTCACGGTGTGGGTTATGTTGTTTTTGTGTCAAATCGGCTGCGTCCTTCTTTACCCTCTGTTGGGGAGGCGTTAAGCCTTTTTATTGAAACGCATGTTCGGGAAGACGCAATCCGCCTTTTTGGTTTTGCTACAAGAGCTGAACAGGAGTGGTTTTGTCTTCTACAAAATGTTCCTGGAGTAGGGGCAAAGGTTGCTTTGGCAATCTTGGGTACTTTATCGCCAGATGAACTTGCACAGGCTATTGCCTTAAACGATGTTGCGATGATTAGTCGAGCGCCGGGCGTTGGTAAAAAAGTCAGTGAAAGAATTGTGGGTGAGTTGAAAAGTAAAACACTCCCCTTTGAACAAGCGCTCAAGACTGTTTCGGTTTCTCAGCGTGAGATGACCAATCAACCTGCGCATGATGCGCTTTCCGCGTTGATGAAGCTAGGGTTTGAACGGGAGCATGCATCCCGTGCTCTTGCTCTTGCGATGAACGCTCTTGAGGGGGAAACTGTTTCTTCTGCCCTGCTGATCCGCCATAGTCTCAAATTGCTTTCTTCTCCTACTTAAAATCAAGGTAACAATGCATAAAGATGAAGATAAACGCCTTCTGGGTTCCGCCTCCCTTCCTAACGATCCAGATCGTTCCTTAAGACCACAAGTTCTCGATGACTTTATTGGTCAAGAAGCGGCACGGGCTAATTTAAAAATATTTATTGAAGCAGCAAAAACGCGGCAAGAAGCGCTGGATCACGTTTTGTTTGTAGGGCCACCGGGGTTGGGAAAAACAACGCTTTCACAGATTATGGCAAAAGAATTAGGCGTTAATTTTCGCTCTACTTCAGGGCCGGTCATTGCTAAAGCAGGAGATTTAGCCGCTCTCTTGACCAATCTTGAAGAACGTGATGTCTTGTTTATTGATGAAATTCATCGCTTAAATCCGGCGATTGAGGAAATTCTTTATCCAGCCATGGAAGATTATCAACTTGATTTGATCATTGGGGAGGGGCCGGCCGCACGCTCGGTGAAAATTGATCTGGCTAAATTTACTTTGGTAGCGGCAACCACACGTTTGGGGCTTTTGACCACACCGCTGAGAGACCGTTTTGGCATCCCAATTCGTCTCAATTTTTATACGATAGAAGAATTGGAATATATTGTGCAGCGTAATGCGCGGCTTTTTGCCGTTAAGATCAGTGATGATGGTGCCCATGAAATTGCACGCCGAGCACGGGGGACCCCTCGTATTGCCGGACGGCTTTTACGGCGCGTTTGTGATTTTGCTTTGGTTAAACAGGCAAAACAAATTGACCAAAAAATCGCCGATGAAGCGCTTTCGCGCCTTGAGGTCGATCATCTTGGTCTTGATCCGCTTGACCGTCGCTACTTGCTTCTGATTGCGGAAACTTTTTTAGGGGGACCGGTGGGGATTGAAACGATTGCTGCTGCTTTATCAGAACCACGCGATGCCATTGAAGATATTGTTGAACCGTATTTGCTCCAACAAGGTTTTATTCAAAGAACTGCTCGTGGACGCATTCTAACTGAAAAGGCTTGGAGCCATTTAGGGCTTTCTGCTCCAGCCTCTACAACGTCTATACAAAGGCGTTCTCAACTTTCTGATGCTCAAGACAATTCATTACTTCAGACGTCTTTATGGGATGGGGAAGATGACTAAGGCATTTCTTCATTAAAAGAAACTATTTGAACATTTTATAGCAAGGTCATAAAATACAAGAGACGTGCTTCCTTTAACATATTCTGGTCGAAAAAGTTTGGCACTATTGAGGGTTTTTTGCTTTTGCTTTCCACAACTTCAACACAAAAATGTGTTCAATCTTTTGATTGATAAACAATTTGCTATATTAGATGATTTTATGGGGCATGAAGTCGATGACAGAAATAACACCTTTTAAGAGCAATCATACAAACGCTTTTCATAATTTTCAGGTCCGCGTTTATGTTGCTGATACAGATTTTTCCGGTGTGGTTTATCATGCGCGTTATCTTGAGTTTTTTGAACGAGGACGTTCAGAGTTTTTACGAGATGCCGGTTTTAATAATAAGATGTTAGCAGCAGGGGTTGAGGGAGAAAAACTGTTTTTTGTTGTTCGTCATATGGAAATTAATTTTTCAAGACCAGCTAAAATTGATAATCTTTTAGTCGTTAAAACACGTGTTACTCATATCCAAGGGGCACGCTTTTTTATGGAGCAATCTATTTTGCATGAGATGACCACGTTGGTAACAGCCAAAGTTGAAATTGCTCTGATTAATGAGGAGGCAAAACCGCGACGTTTACCCAAAGAACTTTTTGCAAAAATTCTTGGTTAAAAGTATTATTCATTGAACCAGCAGCTTTAGGAGAGATCGGCAGATATAAAGTAATCTACAATCTAAAACTATACATTTATTATAGCCTAAATGTTTTCCAACAAGGTTACACGATACAGCAAAAGAAAACACCTCTGCTACAACACTACAATAAATTGAAGATGATATTTCACAAAATTAAACACGCCTCATCCATTTTCTGCTATAAACTCAAGATATTTTCTTTCTTTTGAAGAAAGGTTTGTTGGCATCGGAAAACAGCGAAAAGTACAAAAAAATAAATAAAAAATGGATTAAGATTTGTTTTTATAAAAATGCACATACCCAGCGCAATATTGCAATAAAGTGATAATAAGCCATTAGGTCGAAAATTGTCTAAAAACACCCAAAGGGTGTTTTTAAGCAATTTGATTTGTTTTTTTTACTGGACTGTCATTTGGCATCACAAGAGCACGTGTTTCATCCATAATGCATCACTTTATGTGCGCTTCTAAGCGTAGTAAATGAGTGAGAGATCAATGTATACAAAGCAGAAATGCATTCTTGATTTAAAGTTTCAAAAGCATATTATTATATAATATATTGACTTAGAAAGATAAATTATCACTTCTCACGGGTACAAACCCTAATAGAGGAATAAAATACTTTGCATTTCAAATCTGTTCATATTGAAACAATTAAAATCATTTGCTTACACATCATAAGAGAGCAATATAAATCATTGAAAAAATTGTAAAAATGTTCCTTATGTATCATTCTCAATGCAATAACGATCAAATATCGCAAGTGAGCAAAGAGAGCGAAGAAGCTGGTTTTCATGAAGTAAAGACGTGAAAAGGCTTTTTTCATATCACAGAAGCTTTTACGTTATACCATAGTGCCAGAGAGATGATAGGCATTGAAAGAGGCAAATTCACAACACAATGAGATTACATGAGACTTACACTAGATTATATAGGACTTGTAGGGGTGCGTGGGGGAGGCGCATTGTTGTGAGGTGTGGTAGGGTGGTTTAGTGTCGTTTTTTTGCCCGATGGTGTGATCTTATTAAAGAATGAGAGAAACAATAGCCTGAGGCAAAGCATAATTTTTCATGATGATAACATATTTATTTATAATGATAATTCATTGCGTTGCAATTTTTAGATAATTCTGAAACTTGTAAGATTTTTTCTTTTCAAGCTCTATTGCTGCGAATTAATTAAAAACATTTTCTTACATATCACAAGCGGGGTTGATGAGTGGGTACAAAAACACTTAAGAAAGGAATAAAATGCTTCTTATGAATCTTTTCAAGTGCTAAGACTTATTGCAGCATTTTAAGCTTAAAACGCGTATGATGATTTAGCGTTCTTTTCATAAGCGTAAAGATGGTGGTGCATAATAGATTTTATATTATGCATTTTTATATCTTTTATTTTTATAGTATTTATGGAGAAGTTCTTATCGTTATATTTTTCATAAATGCTGTTGTGAAATGAGGAGGGGCCTGCATTGAGGGATGTCTCTCGTCATCACTTTTTAAGGAAATTTAAGAAACAAGTCTTGTTTTAGCGCATGGATTTATGTGAGACTAGAGTTTTTACTTAAATTTAGAAACTATAAAATAATCTGTTTTATAAAACTTTTAAAAATACACCTTTCATTTAGAGGGACAAAAATTATGCCGCATGGTGAACTAACAAATCCGGAAACAATTGGAATGTTGCATTTGTTTATGCAAGCGAGTTGGATCGTGAAAGGTGTTATGATTGGGTTGCTGCTCGCTTCCATCTGGAGTTGGGCAATTATTTTTGATAAAATTTTTACGTATCGGAGAATACGGCGTGAAATAAAGCAGTTTGAACGTACATTTTGGTCCGGCAAAGCGCTAGAAGATCTTTATGCATCATGCAAAAGTCAACGTACCAATAGTATATCCGCAGTTTTTATAGCAGCAATGGTTGAATGGAAAAAATCTCTTGAAAAAGGGACCCATACATCGAAAAGTTTGCAGAGCAGAATTGATAAGGCTATGGATTTGACGCTGGGACGTGAAAGTGAAAAAATAGAATCAAAATTAAGTTTTCTTGCGACACTGGGGTCTGCGGGACCTTTTATCGGACTTTTTGGAACAGTTATTGGTATTATGGAGTCTTTTCTTTCTATTTCAGCTTCTCAAAATACATCACTTGCCATTGTCGCGCCGGGGATTGCAGAAGCGCTTTTGGCAACCGCTATTGGTTTGTTTGCAGCAATTCCAGCCGTTATTGCTTATAACAAGTTGACTCATGAAAGTGCGCGCATCATTGCACAAATAGAAAATTTTGCCGATGAATTTTCAACAATTGTATCGCGGCGTATTGATGAAACACGCACAGCACCTTCCTCTTTATAAAAAGGAGCTTATCCATGGGCGTTTCTGTTGCTTCTTCTTCTCGCAAAAATACACGTAGGCGGCATCATTCACGAAGCCAACTGATGAGTGAGATCAATGTCACTCCTTTTGTGGATGTTATGCTGGTCTTGTTGATTATTTTTATGGTCTCTGCTCCCCTTTTAGTGAACGGTGTTCCTCTAGATTTGCCTCGTAGTCAAGCGGGTCCCGTACGAGCTCAAAAAACACCCCTTACGGTTTCACTTGACGCGCAAGGGCGCTTTGCCATTAATCAAGATTATTATGAAACGTCACAGGCCCTGATTGCACACCTGAAAACTCTTCTGGAGGCAGATGCTACACAAAAAGATCAACGGGTTTTTGTGCGGGTTGCTAAAACTGTTGAATATCAGCAGGTATTAAAACTGCTGGCGGATATTCAAAAAGCGGGGTTTTCTCAAGTTGCGTTAGCAAGTCTAGCACAATAAATAATAAGTAATAAAATTGCGCATAACCGGTTGTTTTTAATTTTTTTTTTAAAAAGAGCATAGAGTGATTAAAAATGAAAAAATGTAAGGCATAAATAAGGCATAAAGAATGAACAAAGACTCCTATCATAGTATGAAACGAGGCTTGGCTTTATCCCTTGTGGTCCATGTCATTTTTCTCAGTTGGGGAGCCATTCAGTTTACAAGCTCTGTCTCTTTACCACAACCATTGGAAGCAATTCCCATTACTCTTGCTCCTTTAGTGGACGAGTTTTCTTCTCAACAAGGAGCCGTGAAGGCTCCTATCCGTGCTGTCCCTGCCGTCAAACCAACTATGCAGCCACAAGAGAAAGAAGATGCACGCCATATTGGAGAGGGACAAATAGATAGTCTTGCACCATTTCAACCAAAGGAAAAGCCGCGTCCCGTTGAAACAGCATCGCCACCATCAAGCGAGAACACATCAGAAACATTTGCATCAGAACTTACAAAACCAGAATTATTAGAAGCAAAAACAGAGGATGCGCCCAAGGTTGCGCCTGAGATGCCTTTGGAGGCACCGGAGGATGCGCCCAAGGTTGCACCTGAGATGCCTTTGGAGGCACCAGAGGATGCGCCCAAGGTTGCACCTGAGATGCCTTTGGAGGCACCGGAGGATGCGCCCAAGGTTGCACCTGAGATGCATTTGGAGGCACCAGAGGATGCGCCCAAGGTTGCGCCTGAGATGCCTTTGGAGGCACCACCGGAGGATGCGCCCAAGGCTGCACCTGAGATGCCTTTGGAGGCACCAGAGGATGCGCCCAAGGTTGCACCTGAGATGCCTTTGGAGGCACCGGAGGATGCGCCCAAGGTTGCGCCTGAGATGCCTTTGGAGGCACCAGAGGATGCGCCCAAGGTTGCACCTGAGATGCCTTTGAGAGTGCCGGAAGATGCCTCTAAGGTTGCGCTCAAGCCTGCGCACAAAAATGAAGAGATGATATCGCCAAAAGAATTGGCTCCAACGGTCCCAAAAGTACCAGCAGAGCAGATTGTTCATCAAGCGCCCAAAATTGTACTTCCAGAAAAATCTCTTCTTCCACAGTTTAAACCAAAGTTTGACGAAAAATCTCCAAGGAAGAATGAGGCTGCATTGAATCAAAATACGCCAAAGCTTAACAAGAAAAACCAAGAGAAACAGACCATTGAAGATATTTTAGCTCTGGAGGAAAATAATTTGCTTAATCGTGCGCGGTCACAAGGAGGGGGGGCAAAACGTTCTCATACACAAGAAGCTTTTGGTGCAAGAAAAAATATTAATAATACCACAAAAATGGCACAAACATTGGTCAATATTGCGGGGGGATGTATTCAACAGAAGCTTAAACTTGTGGCGCTTGGCGGCGATTTAAAAAACCGTCCGGTTGTGCGGTTGCGATTTTACTTAGACCGTGAAGGGATGGTTGTGGGTGATCCTATCATTGATCCCGTAAGCGGCCTTGAGAGTCAACAAGCTATTATGATAAGGCAGGTGTACGCTGCTGTCTTTTCATGCCAACCTTATGCAGATCTCCCACGTGATCAATATGATCTATGGGGGCAAGGTTTTGACTTTAATGTTGATCCCCTCCAAGAAATAAGATGATAAACGAGAAAAAAGCGCTTAACGAAAGGACACATTCCATGATGACTATAACGAGACATAAAGTTTTTGCTTGGTTTATTGTCACTTGTGGGTTGTGGCTTTCAAGTAATTCATCGGGTTATGCGCAATTGAAAGGAACTATTTCGAGCGCTGATTTTAATCCCATTCCCATTGCAATTACAGACTTTATTTCCAATGATTCGATTGGGTTGAAAATATCTGCTGTGGTGACAGCCGATCTTGAACGGTCGGGGCTTTTTTTACCGCTTGATAAAGCAAATTTTTTTGAAAACATTTCTAATCCTAATAAACAACCGCATTTTGCTTCTTGGCAGAAAATAAAAGCGCAAGGTTTAGTTACTGGGCAAGTCATGAGAGAAATCGATGGACGTTTGAGGGTCGATTTTCGTTTATGGGATGTTTTTGGACAAAGACAATTGAAAGGACGGCGTTTTTATACCGCGACAGAACGTTGGCGGCGTGTGGCACATATGATCGCAGATGAGATCTATAGTGAGATGACAGGAGAAAGTGGTTATTTTGATACACGAATTGTTTTTATCGATGAAACAGGCCCCCAAAATGCACGCATTAAACGCTTAGCAATGATGGATCAAGATGGCGCAAATTTGATTTATATGTCTGATGGAAGTGAATTGGTGCTTACGCCGCGTTTTTCTCCAAAAAGACAAGAAATGACCTATATGGCTTATGAGGACAATCAAGTACCTCATGTTTATCTCCAACAAATTGAAATGGGGCAAAGAGAGTTGATCGGAACGTTTAATAACATGACAATTGCTCCACGTTTTTCTTCTGATGGACAAAAAGTTATCATGAGTTTGTTACAAAATGATGGGAGTGCCAATCTTTACACCATGGATTTACGAACCCGTACGATGACGCGACTTACAACAACTTCTGCTATTGATACTTCTGCTTCTTATTCACCGGATGGAAAACAAATCGTCTTTTCTTCAGATCGTAGTGGAAAGCCGCAAATCTATAAAATGAATGCGGATGGGAGTGATATTCAGCGTATTTCTTCAAACGATGGGAGTTATTCAACACCTATTTGGTCTCCACGGGGTGACTATATCGCCTTTACAAAACAATTAAACGGACAATTTTCTATCGGTGTTATGCGCCCTGATGGACAAGGAGAACGAATTTTAACCACGGGGTTTCACAATGAAGGACCAACTTGGGCCCCTAATGGTCGTGTGCTGATGTTCTTTCGCAAAAATCCCGGTATGGGACCAAAAATTTATACGATTGATATTACGGGTCGCAATGAACGTCAATTACCCACCCCCAATGATGCTTCAGATCCAGCATGGTCGCCTTTGCTCAATATACAGTAAAACAAAATGCTTAAAAACAGAATATAGAAGGAATACAGTCTCAAGTTTAAACAATCTCAATAGTTTTTTAATTATTTAAAAGAAGGAATTGATTATAGTGGGCATGGGGAGTTATGTAGGTTTCATCTATCATCTACGGTTGTTGATCGATAATGGAATTTCCTTGGGGGAAAATGCTTAAAAAAATTCAAAACAATACCTTGAAAAAATAGAGCCGAAAATTCTAAGATCTCTAGATTTCAACTTTTTATTCAAAGTGTCGCTATATATATTTTTTTAAACTTCCTCTTCGATTTTGTTTGTGAAGAGTCCTCTTGTCAGGGGGGCTTTTGCTCTTTGATGTGTTTTATTCAAGTACGCGGTTGTTTTAGGTCTGAATATTGATTGATTGGTAAGAGCAAAAGGACAGATTTTTAAGATAAATGACGTTATTTTAGAAATATACGATGCCATAAAGTTAATGCCATAAAGTCAAAAATTTATCCGCAACAGATTAGAGAGATGTACCGCCTTTTTGTACAATACTTTGCTAAACAATCAGCTCTGGCTTTCTATTTGCTTATTTTTATTCTGTGATGTTATAAAAACACTGTCCTTTGAAGTGTGGTGATATAGGGCGTATAAATAGGACGTATAAACCTCCTTGATATATTCTAAGTGTTTTTAAGTGCGTGGCGAATATTTAGGGGAGTGCATGTTTGTTGAGCCTTAAGTTTCAAGTGAATTTTATGAGTGATTCGTCATAGGAATACGTTAGGAAAATCCCAATTGTTTAGAGGCTAGATCATTTTCATCACTTGAGAGCGGAGAGGAGGTTCATCTTAAAGAACAAAAAGATCAAATGAGAGAGGGGATATAGGGATAATTTTTGGGGCATGTAAGAAAGGCGTGAGGCTACAGAGTTTTGTATGCTTTCTTTTTTTGGTTATGTTTTCTGAAATTAATTGCGGTTTTCTTGTTGCACTGACAGCTTTTCCCCGCTATTGACGCGGGGCTTTTATATGTGCGGATAAAGAGGAGAAGTGACAGATGCTTTTGAAGCCCTCATGAATGAAGAGAGGGCTTATGCAAATGATGGGAATTATACAGACAATTTTGCCAAAATCTCATCACTGACATCAAAATTGGCATAAACATTTTGCACATCATCATCTTCTTCTAATGTTGAAATCAGCCGTAAAACGGACAAAGCTTTTTCTTCATCTATTGGTGCAAGGGTGGTGGCTTTCCAAATCGTTTTAATCGATTCTGCTTCACCAAGTTTTGCTTCAAGTGTTTTGGAAACTTCACCAATATCTTCAAATGCGCAGGTAATATGATGTCCGGTTTCTTCTGATTGCACATCTTCGGCACCGGCTTCAATTGCTGCATCCATGATGTTATCGGCTGTCCCTGCTTCTGGCTTATAGATTATTTCACCAATCCGATTAAACATGAAACTGACCGATCCTGTTTCCCCTAAGGCTCCTCCTGATTTTGTGAAGGCGGCGCGCACATTTGAAGCGGTGCGGTTGCGGTTATCGGTTAAAGCTTCAACAATGACGGCAACGCCACCTGGTCCATAGCCCTCATAGCGTACTTCATCATAATTTTCGACATCGGCGCCTGACGCTTTTTTAATCGCGCGTTCAATATTATCTTTCGGCATCGATTGTGCTTTGGCATTTTGAACAGCCAGCCTTAAACGTGGATTCATGGCTGGATCAGGAGCACCTTGTTTTGCTGCTACGGTAATTTCGCGTGCAAGTTTAGAAAATATTTTCGAGCGCATTGCATCTTGACGCCCTTTACGGTGCATAATATTTTTAAATTGTGAATGGCCTGCCATAGTTTTCCTTCCTATTTGAGGGCTTTCTTTCCAGTTGGATACTCTTTAGAATTTAAGGCGATAAAGCACGCATCCCACCAGAATAAATGTGCCACAGCATGAGGTGAAATAATCGAATAAACCCTTTATAAGAAAATTCATCTTAAAGGTAAAGACACCTTAGTTGAGGATCATTACAAGAGAGATCTCTTGTCGTTGAGCAAAAATAACGCTATAACAGAATGTAATCTCATAGCAAAATGGTTTATTCCATGCCTCGCTTTGTTTTAGGAGTGGTTGGAGAGACCTAAACATATAAAAAAGTTCCAGTGCTCTTGAGTGGGCGGTAACCTGCCTCATAGAAGAGGCGCAGAAGAGGATTTATAAAAATGGCAACGCAACTTTTGATGCCCAAAGCAACAGCTGTTTGGTTGGTTGATAATACAGCTCTTTCTTTTGATCAGATTGCAGAATTTTGTAAATTGCATGTCTTGGAAGTAAAAGCTATTGCCGATGGTGATGCGGCTTATGGTATTAAAGGTTTAGATCCGATTAGTTCTGGGCAATTGACGCGCAGTGAAATTGCACGGGTGGAGGCTGATCAAAACGCACGATTGAAAATTTCTCAATCTAGGGTGCATATTCCTGAAAAAAAACGTAAAGGGGCGCGCTATATCCCTCTTTCTCGACGCCAAGATCGTCCCAATGGTATCCTATGGTTGGTTACAAACCATCCCGAGTTGAAAGATGCACAAATTGCACGGTTGATTGGGACAACAAAAGCGACAATTGAACAAATCCGCCTTAGAACCCATTGGAATAGTGCAAATTTGGTTCCTCTTGATCCTGTAGGGCTTGGTTTGTGTTCGCAAATCGATTTAGATTTTGAGCTCCAGCGTGCGGCGAAAAATCGCCCTGTTGCTGCAGAAGAAGATAGGTCGTTGCTTCCCGCTTCTGTGACGGAAAACGCTGCTCTAGAGGAAAATGAGAGTGAAGACAATCTGCATAAGACTTTTGACGCTGATAAAGTTTTTGCAAAGCTGAACGCGCTGCAAAAAAATCGTCAAGATCAAGATCAAGATGATGCATAAAAAGCCATGACGCATAAGGGAAACATTTCTTATGGAAATGTTAGAGGAATGGCCAAAGAGAAGAAAAATTGGCAGAGACTTAAAAGTAAAAATGAGGACGAAAAAAAAACAGAAAAAATTTCGTCTTCATTAGGAATTAACGGTTATTCTTAAAAATATTTTTAAGAATTGACCCTTCTTTACCAAATTCAAGGAGAAACGGACTATGCGCTCTACCAAAAAAACCATCTCTCATTCCTTAGCTATCCTCTTTCTTTTTTCACTATGCTTGGGTGGGTGTGGCAAAAAAAATGTTGGTGCACTTAACGGTATGAATGGCGCTTATATGAATGATGCTGGTTTGAATCAGATGTCACCAGGTTCAGGACAAGAATTTACGGTTAATGTGGGTGATCGCGTGTTTTTTGGTCTCGATTCTTCTTCACTTGATGCTGATGCTGAACGTATTTTAACGCGCCAAGCAGAATGGTTGCTTCATTATCCTTATTATTCTATTATGATCGAAGGTCATGCTGATGAGAGGGGAACACGTGAATATAACTTGGCACTTGGACAGCGCCGTGCTGTTGCTGTGCGAAACTATTTGGTGTCTCTAGGTGTGTCTGCACAACGGATTCAAACAATTTCTTATGGAAAAGAAAGACCTGTAGCAGTATGTGATGATATTTCCTGTTGGAATCAAAATCGACGTGCTGTGACAACGTTGAATGACATGAATAGTCATTAAAAAGAAGATTGTTTGTTTCAACTATTTAATAAGCTCTTAAGGGGAAAAAAGAATGTATCGTAAAATCAATTGGAAAACACTCTTTTATATGGGGGTTTTCATAGCTTGTTCTACTTCACTTGTTCAAAGTGCGGCACGAAAGGCTTCCGAATATCCTGCACATGATACGGATAAAGTTGATGCAGTTGATAAGGCAACTGATGACGTGAAGAAAGCACCTGAAGCAGCCGATAAAGCAGCATCTGATGCGGCGGAAAAAGCCACTGACGCTGTTGATAAGGCAACTGATGATGTGAAGAAAGCACCTGAAGAAGCTGATAAAGCAGCATCTGATGCGGCGGAAAAAGCCACTGACGCTGTTAATAAGGCTGTCGATGATGTGAAGGAAGCGCCTGAAGCAGCCGATAAAGCAGCATCTGATGTGATAGAAAAAGCCACTGATGCAGTTGATAAGGCTGTTGATGATGTGAAGAAAGCACCTGAAGCAGCTGATAAAGCAGCATCTGATGCGGCGGAAAAAGCCACTGACGCTGTTAATAAGGCTGTCGATGATGTGAAGAAAGCGCCTGAAGCAGCCGATAAAGCAGCATCTGATGCGGCGGAAAAAGCCACTGACGCTGTTAATAAGGCTGTCGATGATGTGAAGAAAGCACCTGAAGCAGCTGATAAAGCAGCATCTGATGTGATAGAAAAAGCCACTGACGCTGTTAATAAGGCAATTGATGATGTGAAGAAAGCACCTGAAGCAGCCGATAAAGCAGCATCTAGCGCGGTGGAAAAAGCCACTGACGCTGTTAATAAGGCTGTCGATGCTGTAAAAGAAGCACCTGAAGCAGCTGATAAAGCAGCATCTGATGTGATAGAAAAAGCCACTGACGTTGTTGATAAGGCTGTCGATGATGTGAAGAAAGCACCTGAAGCAGCTGATAAAGCAGCATCTAGCTCGGTGGAAAAAGCCACTGACGCTGTTAATAAGGCAATTGATGCTGTAAAAGAAGCACCTGAAGCAGCTGATAAAGCAGCATCTGATGTGATAGAAAAAGCCACTGACGCTGTTAATAAGGCTGTCGATGCTGTAAAAGAAGCACCTGAAGCAGCTGATAAAGCAGCATCTAGCGCGGTGGAAAAAGCCACTAGTGTTGCGGAGCACCAAGGGATTATTTTAGAGAATCAACAGGCTTTATTTAAAGATTATGATTTAGATAAGCTTTTGCATAAGATACGAATGGTGCTTGAGCATAACAGTCTAAAAAATGTTAACAAGCAGTTTCACGAGCTTTTTGATACAGAAGCCTCTTCTGTTTATTCTTGTTCTTTTGAAAAGTCTGCTGTAGATGAAAAATCTCAGACTGTAAAAGAAGAGATAGAGCAGGACCATAGTACAGGTGATCAGACAAAGGTTGCTGCTGTGGAAGCTAAGGTGGAGAGCCATGATCATGAAAACAGTCAACCTTTTAACAAAGCGCATGAAGTAAGTGCTCCAATTGAAGCACATCAGAGTGACAATCTTTCTTCTTCTAAAGCTTTGTATAAGGAAGGGTATGATTTTATTCGTTCTGCTAACTATGTTGATGCTGAAAAAAGCTTTTGCGCTTTTCAAAATCGTTACAAAAAAGATTCTTTGAGTGATGATGCTTTATTTTGGTTGGCCGAATCTTTGTTGGGGCAAAAACGCTATCATGAAGCAGCACAAGTTTATCTTACCGCATGGTATGCAGATAAAAAGAAGCTCTATACCTCTGAGATTTTGCTGAAATTAGCAAGAAGTATGGTCGCTCTTGAGCCAAATAAAGACGATTGTGCTCATTTTGTGAAAAAATCAAAACGTCAACAAACATTAGCATCTGTTTTTTGTAAATCTGCAAAATAAACAGCGAGGTCGTTTTCGGTGTGCGTTAGACTGGCAAGAAATCTCTTTAAAACATCGGATTTTATTCAATGTCAGAAGTTGATTCTTGCCGTCTCAGGGGGAAGCGATTCTTTGGCTTTGATGTTTTTGGTCAAAGAGCATTTGGAAACTCTCGCATTTCCTCCAGAAATGATTGTTGTCACGGTTGATCATCAATTGCGTAAAGAATCGATGCGTGAAGCAGAAACTGTTGCGAAAATTTGTCGTGTCCATGATATTCAACATATCACTGTGCGATGGGAAGGCGAAAAGCCAAAGACGCATATTGCTTCCAGCGCGCGTGTTGCACGCTATGATCTCTTGGTTAAAGAAGCACAAAAACAAGGCGCATCACTTATTATGACGGGGCATACACTCAATGATCAGGTTGAGACCTATCATATGCGGTATCAACGTCTCCAAAAGAATAGAGGTGCTTTATATAGTGAAGCTGTTGCTATGCGCGATGAGGTTTATGCCAGTGGTTTTGCTGGTGCTTTGCGCGGTGAAGCCGAGGGTATACGTGATGAGGATCATACCAGAAAAACGAGAAAAAATATTGCCGAAAAAAACTATGGTTCCCTCTATGAGCGCGGTTTATCCTGTATTCCGCGTGAGGCGTTGTTGCATAGAAAAGTGCGTTTGATTCGGCCACTCCTTGGTGTAAAACGCCAAACATTACGGAATTATTTACGCTTACAAGGACAAACATGGATTGATGATCCAACCAATGAAGATCGCAATTTTGAACGTGTGCGCGTGCGTCAATCTCTTTCTCCACAAAAATTGGCTTATATTGCTCAAAAAATAAATGAAGCCGCATTGCAGCGTCGTCAACAAGCCAAAAATATTGCTGATTTGATCTTAGCGCTGGATATTACTGTCCAACATGGGCGTTGTTTCATAGCAAAGCCTGCGCTATTTTTACAGAAACATTCCAGTTTTCCTTTCGTGGTGGGGCTCTTTGCTGTGCTGATGGGAGGGGGATTTTATTTGCTCCCCAATCAGAAATTAAGCATGCTTGTTCAAAAACTCTGTCTCGATTCTCCAGAAAAGAAGCGTTTTACTTATGCGGGTTCTGTTATTGAATATAACAAGCACGGAATTTCTTTGTGGCGTGAAGGGCGAAATATGAAAGAGGCTATCGTTGAGCCAGATAAAACTTTTATATGGGATGGGCGCTATCATATCACAAATCATGGATATGAGGCTATAAAGGTTGGAGCCGCAAATTTAGAACAGCTGAAATTTTTATTAAAAAATAGCGATTTTGAGCTTGAAAAGCCTCATTTTCCCTCTTTACAATCGCTGCTGATGATCTCAAATCATAAAGGGTATGATATTCCAGAGTTGATTTCTCAAGCAGTTGTTCATAAACATGTTATCGTCAAGCGGATTATGGCACCTTTCGATTGGCTTTCCTCACGAGAAGATGCTGCCTTGGTGAATGTTGTGGAACCTTTTTTTAATATTGAGGTGAAAAGATAAAGGAAAATTACTCTAAAAGAAAATAAACAGCTTCTCATCCCTTGGCAAGGGGCTGACAAGGTTATATGTTAAGGGGAACTGTTTGAAATCTATATTTGATTAAGTGGGCTGAATATGAATTCCAATTACCGCTCTCTCCTTATTTGGGGAGTTATTGCCTTGATTTTGATTGTGTCGTTTTCTCTCTTTAATGGAGATAGCCAACGTTCTGGTGGTGGAGAAGTCTCCTATTCTGAATTTTTGCAAAAAGTTGAGAATAATGAGTTGAAATCTGTGACCATTCAAGGTCAAAAATTAACAGGGAAAACCATTGAACATAGAGCTATTTCAACCTATGCTCCTCGCGATCCAGGTTTGATACAAAAGTTGGAAAGCAAAAACGTCAATGTTAAAGCTATTCCTGAAAGCTCTGGAAATAGCATTTTCCTCAATCTCCTCTTTTCCTTATTACCTGTTATTATTATCGTGGGGGCGTGGGTCTTTTTTATGCGGCAAATGCAAAATGGATCACGTGGTGCAATGGGATTTGGGAAATCGAAAGCAAGATTGCTTAATGAAGCGCAAGGACGTATTACCTTTAAAGATGTTGCTGGCGTTGAAGAAGCAAAGCAAGATCTTCAAGAAATTGTTGAATTTTTACGCGAACCACAAAAATTTCAACGCTTAGGGGGGCGTATCCCACGCGGTGTTTTGCTTGTTGGTCCTCCAGGAACCGGTAAAACTTTGCTAGCACGTTCTGTGGCAGGTGAAGCCAATGTGCCATTCTTTACCATTTCAGGGTCTGATTTTGTTGAAATGTTTGTTGGTGTTGGGGCAAGCCGTGTGCGCGATATGTTCGAACAGGCTAAAAAAAATGCACCTTGTATTATCTTTATCGATGAAATTGATGCTGTAGGGCGCCATCGGGGGGCTGGTCTTGGCGGTGGAAACGATGAACGTGAACAGACCTTAAACCAGTTGCTTGTCGAAATGGATGGATTTGAGCCCAATGAAAGTATTATTCTTATTGCCGCAACAAACCGTCCTGATGTCCTTGATCCTGCTTTATTGAGACCAGGGCGTTTTGATCGGCAAGTTGTTGTGCCAAACCCTGATGTTTCTGGGCGTGAGCAAATCTTGAAAGTGCATGTGCGCAACGTGCCTTTAGCGCCTAACGTTGATTTGAAAATTTTGGCAAGGGGAACACCAGGATTTTCCGGTGCGGACCTGATGAATCTGGTCAATGAAGCTGCTCTTATGGCTGCGAGCCGTAATAAAAGAGTTGTCACGATGCAAGAATTCGAAGATGCCAAAGATAAGGTGATGATGGGGGCTGAACGTCGTTCAACCGCTATGACACAAGAGGAAAAAGAACTCACTGCTTATCACGAAGCAGGACATGCTATTGTGGCTCTTAATGTGCCGGTTGCTGATCCTGTCCACAAAGCAACAATCGTTCCAAGGGGAAGAGCATTGGGAATGGTGATGCAATTGCCTGAAGGCGATCGCTATTCTATGAGTTATCGGTGGATGATTTCTCGTTTGGCTATTATGATGGGTGGACGTGTGGCTGAAGAATTAAAGTTTGGAAAGGAAAATATCACCTCCGGTGCTTCTTCTGATATTGAGCAAGCAACGAAATTAGCACGTGCAATGATCACACGGTGGGGATTTTCTGATCTGCTTGGAAATGTAGCTTATGGCGATAACCAAGATGAAGTCTTTTTGGGTCATTCTGTTGCGCGAACACAAAATGTCTCTGAAGAAACAGCACGCATGATTGATATGGAAGTGCGTAAGCTTATTGATGATGCCTATAAAAATGCGACAAACATTTTGAAAACAAAAAGAAAAGAATGGTTTGCTTTGGCACAAGGTTTGTTGGAATATGAGACTTTAACGGGAGCTGAAATTAACGAAGTTATTGCAGGAAAGCCTCCTTCACGCACACAGAAAGATGAGGGTGCTGCGCCACGGGGCTCTTCTGTTCCAAAAACTGGAAAAATGAAGACAGAGACAACAGTGGTAGATGAAAAAAACGCTGAAGCAGTCTCTAAAACAGCGCCTCATAAAGTAGAGACCGATAAAGGCGAGGCAGGCAAAGCAGAGGCAGCTGTTGGGAAAAAAACAGCAAAATCCAGTAATGTTGTGCTTAAGGAGGCTCAGTCTAAAGAAGTGCAATCGGATGATACTGAGAAAAAAGCACAAAGCACAAAAGGTACTACAAAATCAGTCAACCGCTCTAAAAGTAATGCTGAAAAGAAGTCCAATACTGCGGGAGATGATAAAGAAAAATAAGAATTATTTAATACCGCTTGAGTGACGATGTTTTAGGAAAACTTCTAATTTTTTTGAGAAAGGCGCAAGTTTTGTTTGCGCCTTTCTTGTAATATTTGCAAAAATATGGAAGCAAAAAATTAAGCAAAGCCGTTGTATTATGACGGCTTTAGCATGCTACAAGGCGAGGTGGACTGTTGCTTTTCTAATGTGGTAGGGTTGTGAGGTTAGGCGATAGATTTCCTTGCTGATTTTGTAGGGTATGAGGTTTGGTGCTGGGTTTCTTTACGGATTTAGCAAGTGTGTGAGATTATCCGTTGGTTGTATTAAAGGGGTGTATAGAGCATTTTGAGGAGATAATATTGCTTTTATGTGGAAGGGTGTAAACATAATTGCTTGAGAGTGGTTTAGATGTGTAGATGGTGAATAGGGGGCTTGATTGTTTAAATGCATGAAGGTTTAGATCAATGATCTGATTTTATACGGGGAGCGGGGGGGACTATTGTACCAAGGGGGCTTGTTAGGGGTTTAAGGAAAAGCCAAGGGAAGAATTATATATTAAAGGAAAGAGGCATGGTGCAAAAATATTTTGGTACAGATGGAATTCGGGGGAAAGCCAATTCATTTCCTATGACACCCGATTTTGCCATGAAGGTGGGGATGGCTGTAGGGGTTTTATTTCGCTCACAACATCAATCTCATCGTGTGGTGATTGGCAAGGATACACGATTATCTGGTTATATGTTGGAAAACGCTTTGGTTTCAGGATTGACTGCTGCGGGGATGGA
The DNA here is from genome assembly GCF_042195515.1 of Bartonella sp. CB10SXKL. NCBI lineage: Bacteria > Pseudomonadati > Pseudomonadota > Alphaproteobacteria > Hyphomicrobiales > Bartonellaceae > Bartonella > Bartonella sp. CB10SXKL. Next base: position 130,743 of record NZ_JBHION010000003.1, read on the forward strand.
AGCTTTTTTATTGGGTCCAGTGCCAACCCCTGCTGTTGCAATGCTTTGCCGCTCTTTGCGAGCGGATCTTGGAGTGATGATTTCTGCTTCTCATAATCCGTTCTATGATAATGGAATTAAACTTTTTGGTCCTGATGGTTTTAAACTTTCAGATGATATGGAAGCCAAAATTGAACAATTGATCGATACAGATCTTTCAAAATCTTTAGCAAGTTCTGCCGAAATTGGTTATGCAAAACGGGTTGAGGGGGATATTTATCGTTATATTGAATATGCCAAACGAACTTTGCCGCGTGATGTTCGCTTAGATACTGTGCGTATTGTTGTGGATTGTGCCAATGGGGCTGCTTATAAAGCGGCTCCCCGTGCTTTATGGGAATTGGGGGCTGAGGTTTTTGCTATTCATGATGAACCCAATGGGACCAATATTAATCAAAAATGTGGATCAACCGATTTAAGCTCTTTAAAACGAAAAGTGCATGAAGTGCGTGCTGATGTGGGGATTGCTCTTGATGGAGATGGAGATCGTGTTCTCATTGTTGATGAAAAAGCACAAACGGTTGATGGAGATCAGTTGATTGCTGTAATTGCTGAAAATTGGCATAAAATGGGACGATTACGGTGTAATGGTGTTGTCACAACGATTATGTCAAATCTTGGACTGGAACGTTTCTTGAATAGCAAAGGGTTGCACCTTGTAAGGACAAAAGTTGGAGATCGTTATGTTGTCGATGCCATGCGCCAAAAGGGATATAATGTTGGTGGTGAGGCTTCTGGCCATATCGTGCTCAGTGATTTTGGCACAACGGGTGATGGCTTGGTGGCTGCATTGCAGATTTTAGCCTGTATGAAGGAAAGTCAAAGCCCTATGAGCCAATTGTGTAAACGGTTTGAACCTGTACCGCAAATTTTAAAAAATGTAACGATTAAAAATAAAAATGTCCTGAAAAAAAATCCAGTCAAAACGGCCATTGATCAAGCAGAGAAGCGGTTGGGAAAAGAGGCACGGCTGGTGATCCGTGCTTCTGGAACTGAGCCGGTTATCCGCCTTATGGCTGAAGGCGATGCACGAGAAGTATTGGATACTGTCGTGACAGAGTTGATGGATGTTATTATTCATCATGATGTACGCATGGGGACTGCACTTGAGGAATCTTGATTTTTTTGAGAAAATTATCAGATCATCTTTGAATAAAGGTCTGATTTTAATGCGGGATTTTGGCAATTACAAAAGGTATGATTATTAACTTTGTTAGTGATGTAATAACGGTAATGGATACTCTATCTACGAACAAATTAAATAAAAAAGGGAAAAGTCTAATTCTAATAACTACAATGCGTATAGAGTTCTCTATAGTTCGTAAGATATAAAAAATATGCCTTTTTTGATTTTCCTTTTTCTTTTACTTATTCGTAAACCGGTTATTAGTTTAACAGAGTTTGTAGGGGGGGGAGTTTATTAGTGTTATTCATTCTTTTTACTGGACATACAGCGGGTGCAGCGCCCCATGAACATCAAACAGCAATGGTCATTGTGGTTATATCATCTTGATGTTTCTAAGTGCCGCTGCCAATTGGAGATATGATACGCTCCTATTACGTTTAGCTCCTCCTAATTATGAACTTATACTTTTCCAATAATTAGTAGAATAATGAGAAAGAGATGAGAATAAGCAATTTTTTCACGACAGTTCTAATGTTTATAAAGTAAAAAAGCCGTGTGATGTAAAAATAATGAACATTTTTTGGATCTTGGAGGGGTATAATCTATATTCATTTATGATTTTAGGATTTAAACATAAAAGGATTGAAGCCTTCTATAATACTGGTACGACTGAAGGGATTAGAACCGCCCATGCTCAAAAATTAAAGCGTATTCTAAGTGCTCTTGAAGGAGATGTATCGCCAAAAGATTTTGAGTTATCCGTCCTTTTGATTACATCTGCTAAAAGGTGATTTCAAGGATTATTAGTCAATTACTGTAAATGGAAATTGTCGCGTAATATTTCGCTTTGATAGCATAGATGTCGAAATGGTTGATTATCTGGATTGTCATCAAAAAGCAGGTCTAAACAATGATGAAGAATCCTTCACATCTCGGTGAATTATTGCGTGAAGATGTGATCAAAGAGCTTGGTTTATCCTTTAATGAAGCAGCAGAGTGGCTTGGTATATCTCGTGTAGCACTTTCTAGAGTTTTAAATGAAAAAGCCGCTATGAGTGCTAATCTTGCTATTAGGCTTGAAATGGCTGGTGTAAGCACAGCACGTGCTTGGCTTACTATGCAAACAAATTATGATCTATCAAAAAAAAATCCTTAACAACAGTCCCATGATCAAGATTGCATAAAAGAGTTTCAAATGGCAGTTAAGTTTTTGCAACAGAGACAACAGGAGAAAATCAACGCAATAGCGCGTGCAAGATCAATAGATATGATACGGTAAGGGCAAGGATAAAGCCTTATGCTGTATAGCCATACGGTAAAAGAGAGGTAATCAAAGGAGGTGTTTAATATGGGTGTGACAAAAGATGTTGTATGTGCCTGCATAGATAGGGCGTTAAAAAAAATCCGATGAAATATTAGCAAGTTTAGGACTTCCGGTGTCTGATTTTATCCGGATTGCTTTGACAAAAGTTGTTCATGAAAAAGGATTGCCGTTTGATATGTCTATTTCTAATGCGAAAACGCTTAAAACTTTTGAGAAAAGTGATAAGGGTTAAGAGATATAGCTGAAGATAGGTAAGATTTGTTTTGTCATTTGGATATTTGATATTTCTGATCATTCACTTCAAGTTAGCTTTTCATTTACATCATTATCGTTATGGGTGTTTCCGTATATTGAATGATGTATGCAAACCGTGATTGAAACGGCAGCTTATTGAATTTCTGCAAAAGAAGAAGGCATATCGCTTGAAGAATTATTTGATATTGTTTCTTTTATTGCTACTCATTCAGATGCTGGTGGTCTTATGCAAGGGTTAAGAGAAAGCCAAGGAAAGTTAGGTTTAAAAGCATAAGAGTAAAAGTGGGGGATATAAGGTTATACCCTTTTTTGGTGGTCAAAATATTTCGGTGTTGATCGAAGATATTTACAGTCAATCATCTTGGGGAAATTTGATAAAATCAGAAAGGAATGCGTTGAAGAAAATTTTATACTGCGCCTTGATGAATATCGAAAAGAAAAATAATGGATAAGGCAAGTAAAGCAGGATCTCGTATATTACAAGGTGCTCGTGAGGCTCTTGTCTGAAGCTAAAGGTGAAGTGGATACGGAATTTGGTATCTATATTCCTGCAAATGTTGATGTCAAAAAAATCAGAAAAAATATTGGGTTATAGATATCATTTTCGGCACGTTTTGGTTTTCCTGTGGGGCGCATGCGTGATTGGGAATGGGGATGATATTTTTACTTCTTTTTGCTTTCAATTCATTGAAAATGAACTTGAAGCTATGGTGGTAATTTAGCACGCGATGATATCCGCGGCTTATAATCGTGTTTTTAAGAAAGCTCTATTGGTATAGTTTTTGCTTATAAAAAAGGGTGTGATGGGTAGCGTTTTTTTAAAAAGCATCACGGCGTTTGAAAGGATCGTAATAGATTTCTGTTACACGAAATTTGCCTTCAAGGCGTTTGCATTGGATGATGACATCTATCATCGAGATTAATAAGCCGCGGATATCATCGCGTGCTAAATTACCACCACCGTCACTTTCTTTGACTAAAAGGGTCATTTGTTCAAAGGCTGCAAGGGCTGTTGAGGCATGGACGGTGGTAATGGAGCCGGGGTGACCAGAATTGACATTACGGATGTAGTAAAAGGCTGTACCATCACGCAGCTCTTGTAGAAGGATTCTGTCGGGGCGCATGCGTAATCCTGATTCAAGCAGTTCTTTTGCACCTGCTTTTGCTAAGCCTTGGTTATCTTTTGAATAAAAGAGCTGCACTTTGTTGGCGTGCGGAACGACAAGTTCTGGTGTGTCTTCAATGGTGAGAATTCGTTCATAGTCAGGGATTTTTGCAATCAAAGCTTTGGAGAGGGTTGTTTTCCCTGAACCGGTTTTGCCCGATATTAAGATATTTTGTTGTGTAATAACGGCTCTTTCTAAAAAGGTGCAAAAGTCTTTGGCCAGAAACAAATCTGTTAGCTCTTTGTCTGTATCAGAGAGTTCGGATAACCGTTCTGTCATTTGTTGCGTGGGTGTGAAACTGGTGTTTTGGGCGACAGAAAACAGATTGTTTTCATGTAAACTTTCAAGAGAAAAAGTGCGTGATGAAGGTTTACGAATGGTCATGCTAATGGTATTGGCTGCAACTGCTGGAGGCATAACAATTTGTATGCGTTCGTTGTTTGGCAGTGTTGCGGAGAGAACGGGGTTTTCTACACTGATTTTTTGTGTTGTGTAGGCAGCAACAACTTTTGCAATCCCTTCTAGTTCGCCGTAGGTTAGTTCTTTTAAGATGTGGGTTTGCCAACCATTAGGACCCTCAACGATTACTTCGCCAGGGCGATTGATAACAATTTCAAATAAATTCTCATCATTGAGGAAGTCATCTAAGATCTTTAATTTTGTTAAGACGATGGAGGCGCGTTCTGCATTTTTTGCTGAGGGCATAATGTGACTTTATTGGCTTAATGAAAAAAGGAATAGCTGGGAGTAGAGCGGTTTCTTTTGCTCTTTACGACTAGTTTATAGACAGAGGAAAAATCGAGATCTTTTGCTACGAAAATGTTGACGAGTTCGCCTTGAAATTTTTCTAGGGTAGGAGGGATGTTGATTTGATTTTCAAGAGCAATACTGGCGGCCTCTTTTCCAGTGTTGTTTGCGCCTTCAAAACCGCCGCCTCCAGAGTTGTTTGAACCTTCTTTATTGGAATTGCCTACTATTTTATTTGTTAAAACTGTTGTGGCACCATCAATAACGGTGAGTAAAAGGGAAGAGCCAAAGCGTTCCCACCAATGGGTGTTGATGTTGCCATCAAAACCGGCTCTGCCTAAACTGTCGGTTGCGGGTGAGGCAAGGTCGATGATGACACCGGTTGGGGTTTTTGCTCTTGTCCAGAGTACAAAGAGGCGAGATTGACCTTGTTTTATCCCTCCGCGGTATTCGCCAATCACTTGGGTTCCTTTATCAAGCAAAACAACGCGCCCATTGTCAGAGAGGATATCACGGTTGATGATGCAGCTTGCAAAGCCTGGTTGCTCACTGTTTAATGCGGTTTCTAAGATACAGGGAATAGAGGTTCCCATGGCGATGATAAAGTTTCTATTGCCGATGAGTTTTGCTTTTGCTTTTGCTTCTTCTGTTTTGGTAGGCTTTAATAGGGTTGCAAAATTTTGTGTGTCTTGAAGGACAGGAGAATTTTGCGCATTCGCGAGATTTTCAAGGGCATGGAATTTTTCAAAGGGGTTTAGAGCAGTGTTGACGATGTCTTTTAATTGAGATTTAGAGCCTTTGGCAAAAGCGAGAACAGGGGCACGTCTTGCGGCATCAAGTAGTGGGTCATCTTTTTTGGGTTCTTGTGCGAGTGGTTGTGGGGGTGGTAAGGTTATTGGCGCTATGTTTGCACGCGGGTCAGAGGGCGCTAGCTCTAAAGGAGCGAGGGAATTGTGAAAGCTTTTTTCTTGTTTTTTATGAGCTTTTGCGGTGTCTTTTTGTTCTGTGGGGGAGGATAAGATGTTCCAGAGCACATAGCCGCAGATTCCTATACAGGCTATTGCGACAACTATTTTTTTGCCAGCGCTTTTGGCACTATTGTTTTTGCCATCCCCAATAGATCCGCGATCTTCGATGATTGATTTATCACTCATGTGTTGTCCCCTTCAATTCCCGCTTATTTAAAGATCTGATGCAATTTTACGTTCAACAGATGGTGAGGTTGTTCCGGTATTTGGATTTGTGCCTTTTGGTTGATAGGCTTCGTTAAAGACGCATAGGACGTTTTTTCCCTGTCTTAGGGTGAAGCGTGCGCTAATGGCATGGACAATCACCATGTTGCCTCTTGTGGTTTTGGGAACCAGCGATTCTGTACCGTCATTGCTGACAATGTAAATGGCAGGGATTTCTTGGTTGTCTGGAAATGTAAATGTTGTTGTTTTGCCATTGTCATAAACAGAGGAGGGTTCAAGAGTGATAGAGCCTTGAGCGGTGTAAGCCCAATTGCGAGGTCCGTAGGTTTCAGAAGCGTTGAAGACATTATCGATACGCTGGGCTTGTTGTTTTTCTTGTCGCATAAGGGCTGCGAGTCTTCTTTGTTCTGCTTCTTCTTGTGGGTAGCGAAATTTCACAAGGAAATATGTTTCTTGTCCAGAGGAAATTTCTCCATCTTTGACCATCAGTTCAAATTGATAGGAGCGCTTTGAGCCATCAAGCTTTGTGGTGACGACTTGGAGATTGGTAATGGGTTGGACTTCCCGCGCTTTGAGGAAAAGAATATTGCCAGCGGGGGCGACTTCCCATGCAACGCTGTTGCCAATTGCCACATGGGCAATTTCTTCATTGGGAGAAAATTCTATTTGTACCGATGAGCGTATGGAGCCAATAATTTTTGTGACATTATAGGCATCATAGTTGATAAAGCGAATGCGGCTATCGCTTGGCGCACGGGTGGGAAAAATACTGGCATGGCTAGGCGTTAAAGAAAGGGTAATAGCGATGTTAAGAATGAGAAAAAGAATTTTTTTTGTCATGATCAGTTGACCACTTCCGGATCGGTTCTATATTCACTAACAATAAACCCTAGAGGATTTATCAAACGGTTTTGGACAGAGATAGGGGCATTGATATATTCAAAGGTAAGTGTTGCAACCCAGTGGGTGATGAATTCTTTGTTGTTGTCGTTGTCATGAATGGTTCTGTAGTAACGCACTTGGGCGACATCGTCATTGATAAAGGAGATTGATTTTATTGTTATTGTAACGGCGGCGTGTTTATAGAGAATTTGAGGACTTTGGGGATTTCTTGCTCCATACCAGCTGGCAAATCTTTCCTGTTCTTCTGAAGAAGAGAGGAGGGAGACGGTTTGGAAGTTGTGTTGTGTTTCTTCTGTGGTGAAGCCTTCACGGGAGCGGACATATTTTGCAGCAAAGTAGCGTGTGATTGCTTCGTCGACATTGGTGGGACCTTCTTTTAAGGCTTCCACAACTTCGGTGATGCCAGTTGAATTGTCGACGCGGATGACAAAAGGTTCCACGGTTTTAAGGGGTGTGAGGGTGATGACCGCGAGAGAAGACAGTATTGCAACCGCAACCGCGATGCCGGCAATGGCAAGTGAGACGCGGGTGGTGCGGCGTGAGGCGAGCATGCGGTCTTGATCAAACGAGCGCGCTTCAGCAATGTATTGTTCTATGTCTTTTTCTTTCATGCTTTTTGCCCGCAATTTTTGTAAGATTTGATTTCTTCATCCGTTAATTTTTGTGCCAGAAGCGTTTCCAGCTTACCTTCTACGGGTGAAGGGGTGTTGTTACTGATGATAATGGGCGTGGGCGTGGGTTTTTTTCCTTCCCAATTCCACATTGATCTGTTGAGTGGACGTTTAGAATATCCATCACACTTTGGGAGTGACTTCAGTGTGTTTGGTGAAGACATACAGCCACTGAGAAAGAGAAATGGTAAGATAATCCCAATTTTTTTTAACATTCTTCCATTTCCTTTCATTTTATTAGGCCTAATATTGCCATTGCTTTCTGTTCCATCTTATCCATACGCTTCTTCATAGCTTTGAAAGGAGCTTTTACTGCGTCGACGCCTGCTTTCGTTGATCCTGTAAGAGCAGCTCCACCAGAAGCTAAAGCCGATGCGATTTCTGGCAATTTGTAAAAGATAAGAATACCACAACTGCTGATACCTAAAAATTGCACTAAAGCAACGATCATATCTCTAGGACTATCTGAAAGGAGTTTTGTTGCAAGATCGACATATAAACCACCGATTATGACTATTAATACCTGAAGTATGATGAAATTTACTGTTTGATTTAACCATGCTTCTGTAAATCTTCTGGTTGAGGAAAACATATAGAGACTTATGAAGAGTGGACCTACTGATAGGACAAGAAACAAACCAATTTTAGCATATACTGAGACGAAAAAACCGACGCCACAAAAGAGAGCAGAAACTCCTAAGCAGAAAAGACCAGCAAGCCAATAGACAGCAAATGTAAATGTATGTTCTCTGTTGGCAGCATCAAAAACGTGTCCAGCAGCAGTTTGTATCATATTATCCCATACATTTTTATCTGAATGTGCTCCTTGGGTGACATTTGCAATGGCATTCGGCAGATCGTTGAAGAATATATCCCTAACCCAAGTATTATAATGGGTGGCGTTTGTGGCAAGTGCAACAATAATGCCAAGTTTGAAAACTGTTGCTATAAACTCCCATAAGGGCATGGAAGAACGCCCATAGATGATATTGTACCCTATAAATATAATATAGATTGTACAAGACGCTTTAAGCGGAGTAGATAAAGATGATGAGAGATTTCTAATGGTGTCATCCATTACCTTTGTGAGGGGCTCGATCAACCCGTTGTCTATCATGGTAAATATATCATACGCTGCCATTGTTTTTCTCCGCTTCTTATCATACGGGTTCGCGTTCCATACAAAGTCGAATTTTTATGCTTTAATTACTGTCTTCTTTCTTTTCAGATTGTTCTTTCATTTTTTGTTTATCGTCATTTTTACGATATTTATTTAGATAGTTATCAAAATTTTCTTGACGTACTTCTTCTATTGCTTTGTCTAAATTTTTACAATTTTGTGAATCTCCTGTCCATCCACACTTACGTCTCCATTCATCGCGTAAATTTTTATCTTTTTTAAATTCTGCAACACTATAGGTTTTTTCACAACCAGCCGTGATGAGCCCTGTGCAAAGTAGCAATGTTGTTATGAGAACTTTATTCATAGATATTTCCCCTTCTTTCTTTCAGTTTTTGAGGTTTGAGCACAATCTTTAAATTATGCTTGTGTTATCGGTTTTTATAACCAGTGATGATAAATCTAGGGCACAGACATAATGTTGCCATAAATATATTAGAGTGTACGAAGCTCTTTAAGTTGAGCAGCTAAAGCGCAATAGATGCTATCCATTGTCCTTGTAAGTGGCTCCATCAACATATTGTCTATCTTAGTGAATATGCCTTTGGTTACTATTGCCATTGAGATGCTCCGCTCTTCATTATGTTTTAATGGTTATTTTGTTGTTCTTCTGCCGCGCGCTCTTCTGCTTCTCTCTTGGCTTGTTCTTTTGCTTTTTGTTCAGCTTTCCATTTTTCATGTTTAGCTTTTTGTTCAGCTATAAGTTCATCTATACCTTTCCTATACTCCTCTGCTGCTTTACGACTTCTTTCTTCAGCTTGTGCTTTATATTCTTTTTCAAGTTCTAAAAATGCTAACCGCATGTTTTCACAATTCTTTGAAGTTCCTGCAAATCCACATTTCGCATCCCACTCTAGGCGTAATTTTTTATCTTTTTTAAATTCTGCGACGCTATAGGTTTTTTCACAGCCAGCAGCGATAATTCCAGTGCCAAGTAGCAATGTTGTTATGAGAACTTTATTCATAGATATTTCCCCTTCTTTCTTTCAGTTTTTGAGGTTTGAGCACAATCTTTAAATTATGCTTGTGTTATCGGTTTTTATAACCAGTGATGATAAATCTAGGGCACAGACATAATGTTGCCATAAATATATTAGAGTGTACGAAGCTCTTTAAGTTGAGCAGCTAAAGCGCAATAGATGCTATCCATTGTCCTTGTAAGTGGCTCCATCAACATATTGTCTATCTTAGTGAATATGCCTTTGGTTACTATTGCCATTGAGATGCTCCGCTCTTCATTATGTTTTAATGGTTATTTTGTTGTTCTTCTGCCGCGCGCTCTTCTGCTTCTCTCTTGGCTTGTTCTTTTGCTTTTTGTTCAGCTTTCCATTTTTCATGTTTAGCTTTTTGTTCAGCTATAAGTTCATCTATACCTTTCCTATACTCCTCTGCTGCTTTTGCTTCATATTCTTTTTGAAGTTCTAAAAATGCTAACCGCATGTTTTCACAATTTTTTGAAGTTCCTGCAAATCCACATTTTGCATCCCACTCTAGGCGTAATTTTTCATCTTTTTTAAATTCTGCGACGCTATAGGTTTTTTCACATCCAGCCGTGATGAGCCCTGTGCAAAGTAGCAATGTTGTTATGAGAACTTTATTCATTATTTATTGTCCTGTTGTTGTTTAGCGCGCTCTTTTGCTTCTCGTTCGGCTTTAGCTCGTTTTTTAGCTTCAAATTCAGCTTTCCATTTTTCATATTCAGCTTTTTGTTTCGCTAGAAGTGCATCCATACCTTTCTTACGCTCTTCTGCCGCTTCACGTGCTCTTTCTTCAGCTTTTGCTTCATATTCTTTTTGAAGTTCTAAAAATGCTAACCGCATGTTTTCACAATTCTTTGAAGTTCCTGCAAATCCACATTTAGCATCCCATTCTAGGCGTAATTTTTCATCTTTTTTAAATTCTGCTACACTGTGAGTTTTTTCACATCCAGCAGCGATAAGCCCTGTGCAAAGTAGCAATGTTGTTATGAGAACTTTATTCATTATTTATTGTCCTGTTGTTTAGCTTTAGCGCGCTCTTCTGCTTCTCGTTCGGCTTGTTCTTTTGCTTTTTGTTCAGCTTTCCATTTTTCATGTTCAGCTTTTTGTTTAGCCATAAGTTCATCCATCGCTTTGTTGAAGCTCTCTGCCGCTTTCCGGCTTCTTTCTTCAGCTTTTGCGTCATATTCTTTTTGAAGTTCTAAAAATGCTAACCGCATGTTTTCACAATTTTTTGAAGTCCCTGCGAATCCACATTTCGCATCCCACTCTAGGCGTAAATTTTTATCTTTTTTAAATTCTGCGACGCTATAAGTTTTTTCACATCCAGCCGTGATGAGCCCTGTGCAAAGCAGCAATGTTGTTATGAGAACTTTATTCATTATTTATTGTCCTGTTTCTTTTCAGATTCTTGTTTATCGTCATTTGTCGAGCCAGTTCTCCCCCATCCCCATGTTGGAAGACTCTCACGATAAGCTTGCTCTGCGTTTTTACAATTTTGCGAATCGAGATCCCCTGATGTCATACATTTCATTTTCCATTTTTCGTATAATTTGTGATCTTTCTTAAATTCTTCTACACTATGGGTTTTTTCGCAACCAGCAGCGATAAGCGCTGTGCAAAGCAATAATGTTGTTATGATGATCTTGTTCATATTCAAATCCCTCTTTTTCGTTTATTGACCACGGAGTTTTTTGGCAAAATCTTTATATCGTGCTGTAAATTCTTCGTAGCCACGTTGTTCTGCCGCTTTTTCTTCTGCTTGTTGAATCATCATGGCGGCTTGCATTTGAAGGACTTGTGTTTGGAGTTTTGCTTGTATCGCTTCTAGTTGTGCTTGAATGCCTTGAATTTTACCCGCATCTTCAGTACTTCCAAGTTCGTCAAGAAGCTTGGTAATGTTTTTTTGTGTTTCACTGGCTTCTTCGTAGACGTCTTGTCCTTTTGCTGCTTGTCCTACTACGCGCTGTTCGGCTTTTTTTACTTCCTGTGCGTAAAAAGCATCCACGGCCTCTTTTGATCCAGCACCCCCTGAGGGCTCTTTGTATTTAAGTTCTTCTTGCCATTTTTGCGTGTTTTTGCTGCCACCACCGCCGCCACCGCCGCTGCCCATCGATTGTTGAAAGTGGTTAAAGTCTGAAGGAAGGGCGCCACTGCTCCCTTGCTTGTTAAACATCTCTTTCAATCCCGAAATGTCAGGCTTGACATTTAGGGAGTTATATAATTGTTTCGCTTGATCGAGTTGGCTCTTTAATTGCTCAAGCTGTTGTTTGCCTTGTTGAATTTGTTCTTTCAATTTGTCAAGTTGCTTTCCCCCTTGCATAAAAGATTTTAAATCGAATGTAGGCATTTGTGCAAAGGCATTTGTTTGAAAGCCAAATGAAGCTGCATAGACGGCTGTTGCCAATAAAAGTTTTTTCATTGCTTTGACCTTTCTTGAAAAATAGGAAGCCATTTTTCTGGAGATTGTCCAACTTCATCCATAATGGTCTCTAGGAGTTCAATATTCTTGGTGGTGCCACTTAAAATGGCTATTTCATCATCAAAGCCGCGTAAATTTAGCTCTGCTACAACTGAACTTTGTCCTTGTTTGATGAGAAAACGCCGTGACTCACGGCTTAATTCTGATTGTATCAGGTTAAATTCTCTGTCCGATAATTTAAAACCTTCTACATAATCCCCATGATTGCCCTTTTGATTGGGAAAATAAATCTGTGTTGGACATTGCTCTATAATGGTGTGGGCAATGGTCGAATTGATCGCATCTTTGGGAGATTGCGTTGCAAACAACATCAAACCATTTTGTTTACGGATAGTTTTCAGCCTGTCTTGCGCAAAGGCTTTAAAGGAATCATCCTCTAAGGCTTTCCAGAACTCATCAATGACAATGATAATACGACGCCCATCAATCAGAGACAAAATCCTATGAAAAAGATACATCATTAATGGGGGACGAATTTCATTATTATCTAAAAAATCCGTCATGTCATAACCAATAAATTTTGCATCAATGCCAATGTCGTCATCAGGATTGTCAAAAACCCACCCTAAGGCATTGCCTTTACACCATCTTTCTAAACGACCCGCTATCCCCTCCCTGTGCGTGGTGTCAAAAAACATTTGTAAGGCGGATATTGTCCGTTGTTCTTTTGGCAACAAGGCAAGCTGCTCAACAGCAGCAGAAATATCTTGTCTTTCTGATTCACTGATCTTTTGATCTTCAGACGAAACAAGCTTTATAATCCATTGGCGTAAAAAAACTCTATCTGCTGGATTGTTATAGTCTAAGCCTTTTAGCGGTGCTATGCCTGTCGGTCTACCATTCTTCAAGGGCATATAAGTGCCGCCACCCGCTCTGACAAAAAGTTCTGCGCCCCGATCTTTGTCAAAAAAGACCATATTGGGATCATGCTTTTGAAGTTGTGCTAAAAGAAAATTGACAATAACCGTTTTCCCAGAACCAGAGGGACCACAAACAAACGTATTGCCTAAATCACCAAAGTGAAAGTTAAAATAAAACGGTGAACCAGCAGAGGTCTTCATCAAGGCTACCGCTGGTCCCCATACATTGCCATCTATTTTCCCAACCGGAAAAGAATGAAAAGGAGAAAGCGCTGCATAATTGCGGCTTGTTATTGCACCAGAGCGGGTGCGATAAGCATAATTGCCAGGCAATTGTGCCCACCAAGCCGCCGCTAACCCTAAATCTTCCCGCGCAATGACAGCCCCACCATCTGTAAGACGAGAACGCGCTTTGGCAAGATTATCCGCTAACTCTTGCGGCGTATCAGCAAAAACTGCCAATGATAAATGATGCTCCCCTAAAACAAAACGATTGGATTCAAGATCATCAAGCGCATCATCCAGTTCCATAATTTGTGAACCTGCTCGATCTCCTGCATTGACCATTTGGTTTTGTTTGCGCCCCATAATTTGCTTGGCAGCATTTTTGCTCTTGAAAATAAAAGATTGGGTGAAAATAAACTCAAAGGGAAGGGTGAGCAAACCATCCGCCATGCCTACCCTGGTTTTTGCTGGATATTCTTTCCAACCAAACATGCCCGCAAACCGCTGTTCCGCCTCATAACGTATTTCTATGATCTCTTTCCCAAAAATGAGACGGTCTGAATAAACAGTCGAAGCTATCGTTCCCCATGTGAGAGGGATACGTTCACGACGACCTCCCACCAATTGGTGGATAAACTCACTTTGCTGCGAATAAATATTACCTTCATGTTCATAAAGACTCAGTCTTTTTGCACCATAACGCTCTAAATTTTGAATAAGATCTGTGGTAATATCTTCAAGCTTGCGAATGGACTCTGCATCAACTTCTGTCTTTTCTTGCTTGGCTTTGCCTAAACGTTTGAAAAACTCCACTAATTTATCCGTTTGATCAACGTGTGGATTCCACAAAATAGAAAGATAAAGATCATTGCGATAAAGCTCCTGTGAAATCATCCGGTCGCGATATTTATCATCTAATTGCTTGGCAAATGCCGATCTGAAAGTCCCATCCGGATAAATCGTTTCACGCTTTCTGATAATATGGCTATAAAGCGCTATCCGTTCATCCGCTATGTTTTTAAACAGATTATTGAGCTGTTCGTGAAGCACATTCAGATCAATAATATCCGCTGTCTCAAAGTTAATGCCTTCAAGTTTAATAACGCTCATGAGAGCGCGTGAATCCAGCGCAATGATGTGTTTATTGACATGGCGCACATAAGGAATGATCGCCTCTGGCTGCTTTTCACGTTTGCGCTCTGTTCTATTCATTATAATTCCTCATAATTACGAATTAATCGTAATGGAGAAATACTTCCCCCACCCCATAGACTCGAATTTCTGGCAAAAATAGATGTCTTTTGCCATGTCAGAAGAATACGAAATTTGTTATGGTCATGCTTTAGGATTTCCTTGAATATGAAATGCAGCATCACACCAAAGGTTAGAAAAAAAATATTGCCTGCCATAATGAACAATATCATCGTTCCTATCCCATTTAATCCCATAGCTTCCACCGTCACGCCTGCAATCATTGCAGGGCGCGTGCAAGCAAGAAATAACGTATCTTCTGTTAGCTTGTCGTGCTCTTTCATGGCTTTGAAAGGCAAAGTTTAATTAGGAAAGCATTGATACGATTTGCGATGCACCCATAACAATGCCGATGCCAACACAAACGAAAAAAGCTTTACGCATTTCAACATAACCAGCAATCCATGCAAGCCCAATACCAGCAACGGCAATGGTTGCGATTGATTTTGCAATGTTTCCTGTTAAAGCTTCAATTATTTTTTTAAGCGCATCGTCAACTTTTCCGAAGTCACCTGCGGCAAATGCTGGTTCACTCAGTGCGATGAAGGCAATAAACAGCATCAATGCTGCTGTTAACCATTTCTTTTGGGTGTTGGATAGAATAGTTTTTTGTAAGGTATGTTCATTAATGAACGAATTATTCATGTTTTTCATGAAAATTCCCCCGCTTTATGTTTAAGTTGATCATAAAATTAATATTCAAAATATTAATCGGGAATCATATAAATGAAAAAATAAATTTTTCTATCGATAAATTAATAATATTTAATCTTTTATTATTTAATGAACAATAAAATACAGCAATATTCAAAATGATACTTTTAAAATATCTTCGATCAGCGCCTAAATATATTATCTTAATTTGTATTATTATTTTAGGATACTTTTATTTAAGTCAACATAATGAACAACTTACTCAAACTTCTTTTTTAAAAGGATCAGAAAAGACAATTGGAAACCCCGTTCAAAATCCGAAGTCACAATTGATAGATTATGCAAACCAACAAGACGTAAACCAACAAAATGTGGTATTGCATCCAGAACCACTCGCATCACAATTTTATGAAGAAAATGTGCCGGTCTATTCCGGTGCTATACAGGTTACAAGTGGTGTGACCTTTAAAATGATTACGCTTGTAGATGATGGATGGAGAAAAAAGATCATCCGTGATATCCGCTTATATGGTGTGGAAAGCTGTGAAATGAGGCAATTTGCCTCACGCAACGGAGTTAAGTGGCCTTGCGGTGCTTTTGTTACGGCTTGGCTTGTTTCAAAAACAATTGATAAAAAGGTTACTTGTCGGCAAGCACGTGTCGTTCAACAGGTTCATTATGCACAATGTTTTGTAGATGGGGTTGATCTGGCGCGGTTGGGGCTTGCTGAAGGGTTGATGGTGTTGACAAAAGATCAGCATCATTTTCCATCCCCAGCAGACTATAAAAACTTACAATCTGCTGCTCAAAAAGCACAAAACGGTTTATGGTCGAGCCAATTTCAACAACCAGAAGATTGGCGAAGAGATCATGGAAGCTATAATCCCATTGACCATAATTAATAAAGCGTTCTCTCAAGCGCTATTTAAAAATCAAGACAATATTCTACTGCAAATCTTATCAGAAAAAAGTTAATTATAATCCACACAGTCCTTGGTGGACAACGCTCGTTATGGAAAATTGTTGTGTTTAAAGCTCGCTTACGCATATAGGTTGCTCACTACAGCGCTATGGGAGAGCGCGTTTCCTTCCCCTAAACAAAATAGTCATTGTAACAAACATGAGTGTTCAGAAAAATCTGAACACATGCAAACTACTGATGTGACCTATGGTCATGAAAAAAGGTTTATGAAAAAATAGAGAAAGGCAGAAACGGAACATCATTTCCTTCAAAAAACAATAAATGGCTTCGAATTAAACTAGGACTTCTAATGCAAGCATTGCCTCATGTTGTTATGTTCATGAAAAATGGGTTGCAATCTGAAAGAGAGTGTAGCGGTTCTATGGAATTTTTAGCAAAATGAAGGGGATTTTTTTTCAGGCTTTTGAAGAAGCTAAAGAGACTATGAGGAAAAAAATGTGCTTTCTTTTGCTATAAAAAAAAGCACACTGAGGGGGAATTTAGAGTGACAGTTTTACATATTTTACTTTGAAAAGCGGTCTTTTTTATCTTTTTTCCACAAAAAATAAGTTGCAAGTCCGAGAATGGGAACACCCAATTTGGCAAAAGGGAGATGTTGACTGAGAGCTGCAAGACTGGAAACGGTCGCATCTGTCATGAGTTTGTGGCGTTGTTCTTCTGTCTTTTTTTGTTGGTCATAGCGTTGATAAGTTTTGAGAACGCGACTGATAATAAGACCTAATCCCGCAAGAGAAAGACAAATTAAAAACATGATACTGGCGGCAGCAAGAGGCTTCATAACAGAACATAACGCAATAAAACCGATGGTACATAAAAAAAGCAAAGATATGAAGAATGAAATGCCAATAAACCCATAGAAAATTGCTTGAAGGCGTACTTGCTTGACTGTGCTTTTAAGCCCTCCACCGACAAGATGGTTTAAAAGAGGCGCGATAAACTTATGCATTGCTTAACGACGCAGTAATTGAGAAAGAACAAAACCAACCCCTGCGGCAAACAAAACGCTTTTGCCAGGATTTTTGCGAACGCATTGATTCATGGTTTGTTCAAGATCACTGATTTTGTCTTTTGCTTGAGACATCATGTCTTCACCACTTTCTTTCGCTGAGTGATATAGTTTTTCCGCTTTGTCTTTGGCGGCGTTGAATTTGTTTGCACCAAGATCTGTTAGGGTTGAGGTAATCCCTGAAATTTCAGTGCGTAACGTTTCTAATTGTCCTTGTAGGTCTTTTTGTTGGTCTTTTTCTACGGCTGATTTATCGTGCTGTGTTGTTTTATTATGGGCCATGGTATTTTTCCCTCTTGATTCATTATATTTGTATTGGTGTGTTCATAGTGATCATTTGCATTGGAGTGAAAATTTTCACTGCTTGAGTAACGCCAAAAGCTTTTTTTGGTTCCTTTCATTTTGTCGAATTTAAAACTGTTTTTGATAAAATAAATCTTTCCTATACGATATGCTTTGTCTGTAAAGGGTCGCATCTGTTGAGAATTGTCTTATGCTTTTGCAGCAATTTAGCACCATTCTTCAGTTTCTCGTGGCGCAGTTTTTTATAAAAGTTTTTTAAAAAGCCTGTTGAGGTTTATTTTTTAGGCTTGTGACAGGTAAAAAACATCGTTGTTGCGATTTTGCGGCAGAAATAATGTCATTTTTATGCTTTTGCAGAAGAAAAAGAAAATAATATTGCGGCTCTTTGCTCTCTATGTATTTGGGGGCAACACGCGCTCCCCATGATACTTTTGGTCAGTTTAAGATATTGCGATAGTTCTTTTTTTTAACGTAAGGTATATTTTTATTTTAGGATAGGGACTTCAGTGCACGGGTTGTTAGAGATGTGCGTATCCTTTTCTTCAAGAGTTTTATGATATTTTTGCTGCTTGTTTCATGTAAGAAAATATTTTGTTGGATTTAAAAGAGCCGCTGAAATGAGAGAAATTTTGCGATATGAGAGATTTATTTAACAGGAACGATGATAAATTATTCTTATAAATTAAAATATTATATGCGATACTTCTTGTAAGTTTATCATTTTGCCTAATTTATGCAATAAATTGATTGGGTAAGATAAACTTGTTGAATTGTTAGAGAAAAATTTCTTGAGTAATTTCTTTAAAACAAGAGAGAGCTTGTGGAATAAAACTATACTTGATTTATCAAGTTTTCTTTCTTAAGAGGAATACACAAGTGACGTTAAAAGGGTAGTGGCATTTTGGAACAGTGATGCTATGCGGGGTGACGATCCAGCTCATAAATAAAGATAAGAGCACAAGAATGTGAGATAAAAATGGAATCTGAAACAGTCCCTTTAGATAAAACAGTCCCTTTAGATAATATGTCTGCTGTATTGACAGTGCATGATTTTTCTCCTCTTTCTATGTTTATGGCTGCTGATTGGGTGGTGAAAGCCGTTATCATTATTTTGTTACTTGCTTCTCTTATGTCTTGGACAATTGCTTTTGTGAAAATTGTTGAGATCACTTTGGTAAAACGAAGAGTACGTCATGAACTTCAATTGGTTCTAAATGCTCAGACTCTTACGCGTTTGGCAGCGAGCTTGAAAGAAAGCAAAGGGGCTGGTGTGTTTTTTCTCAAAGAAGTCCTTAAAGAGGTGTATCTTTCTGCACAACAGGTTCATTTTTCTGCTCCTGAAGGGATAAACGAAAGCTCTGGTGAAAAAACCAGTACAGAGGAAAGGGCACAAACGATTGAAGATATTCTCTTTTATGAGGAGAGCAATCAATATGAAGATGTTTCCCGCGATGTTCGCGATGCTAAGGCTCGCGATGTTCATGAAGGTTTAAAAGAAAGGGTTCATTCACTTTTGTCACGCTGCTTGCTGGCTGCTACACGCCGTGTTGCATGTGGAAGTGCTGTTCTTGCAACTATTGGCGCAATTGCTCCTTTTGTTGGTCTTTTTGCAACTGTTTGGGGAATTATGAATTCTTTTATTGGGATTGCTCAGTCTCAAACAACGCGACTTGATGTGGTGGCGCCTGGAATTGCTGAAGCCTTATTCGCAACGGCTGTTGGGCTTTTTGTGGCTATTCCCGCCGTTGTTATGTATAATAGCCTTATGCGTGCTTTGAGTGGTTATCGTAGTGATTTAGGTGATATCGCTGCTGCTCTTGAAAGGCTCTTGAGCCGTGAACTTGATAGACAAAGACAACAGAAAAGTCATAAAAAATGAAAGCAAGCCTTAATAATGATTGGGATATAGACGAGAGTGGGTTGCAAAGCGAAATCAATGTGACCCCTTTTATTGATGTTGTATTGGTGTTGCTTATTGTTTTTATGGTTGCAGCGCCTTTGGCAACATCTGCCATTTCCGTTCAGCTTCCTTCTATAACTCAAGCACCTTCAGTGGTTCAGTCTGATGAACCTCTTTATGTTACGTTGCAAAAAGATCGTTCTCTTTACATTGGTGATCATCTTGTAGAACAAGCAGCTTTGAGAGAAGCTTTGTTGAGGGAAACGACGCAAAATTTAGAAACAAAAATTTTAATCAAAGCGGATAGCGAAATTGATTATGGTACTGTCATCGATTTATTAAATCAAATACGTATGGCTGGATATCATAAAATCGGTCTTGTAGGATTGCAAAACTCTACCAATCTTGTCTCAAGAGGTGAGATCAATAATAAAACAACAGGGGTAGCGAACGCTGCTGTCGATGGAGCGGGCGGTAACGTTGTGGGGCATGTGGATGCCGTAACAACGAGCACTACGGGAAACGCTAATATTCCAGCCGATGTCTCTGATCAGTGATAAAAAACAGCCTTTGTTGCAGGAAGCAAAGCATATTACTCAAAGTCGTAGAGTGAAATTGATGAGGGTTCCGTGGATTTATTAAACCAAATACGCATGGGTTTGATATTATGCAGGGGATTCATATATTGAATCGGTTTTTTAGGATTAAGCACTACTCATCTTGCCGCAAGAGGTGCGATCAAGAAAACAGCAGAGGCGATTGTTGTGTGTCTTAATACATCTTAAAGCTCTTTTTGCGGCGGTGTTCATAAATGGTATAACCGTAAAGCCCCCGTAAAATAATCAAAAAATCTATCGAACTTCACTCTCTTTATGCTTAATAAAAGAGTAAGCGAGCACCATTATCGTATTTATATTTTTTTCCAAGACAGTGTTAATATACGTATTCATTGTAGGCATTTTTTCAGTTTTTATCTACATGCTAGCCACGTTTGGAATGTGAGAAACATGCTTTTGATTGATTTAATATCAATAGGCTTGCCATGAAACAATCTTACAGTACTGAGATCTCTCATTTAAGTTGAAAGACAATTGATTATTATTATAAATCAATATGATGTATAGATTGTCGACATTACAAGCAGTGTGTGAACGCTCAATGGTTAATGCCAATGTTTTTGTTATGGGGGAGGGGTATCTGGTGATAATGAAATTTTGTATAGCGCACGAGACGTAATTGAGAGATGATTGTTTAGAGCAGCGTTTAGTGAAAAAACTTTGAAAGCAAATGCGCATTCCCTCTGCACTTTAAAAGCGCAAAGAATTTCCAGTATGATGTATAGATTGTCGACATTACAAGCAGTGTGTGAACGCTCAATGGTTAATGCCAATGTTTTTGTTATGGGGGAGGGGTATCTGGTGTTAATGAAGTTTTGTATAGCGCACGAGACGTAATTGAGAGATGATTGTTTAGAGGTGCGTTTAGTGAAAAAACTTTGAAAGCAAATGCGCATTCCCTCTGCACTTTAAAAGCGCAAAGAATTTCCAGTGAAAGAGTGGTTGGAATAAGTATGTGTGTTATTTTGAGAGTAGCGATTTTTCAGAGCTTCTTAAGTATGTCCCGTTGAACCAAAACCTCCTGTTCCACGGCTCTCGTTATGGCTTTGGGTATTTTACTCTGGTTCAATGGCGCAAACATTAACTTGCGGTACAGGCGCGATGACTGTTTGGGCAATGCGCATGCCCCGTTGGATTGAAAAGTCTTCTTGTCCTAAATTGATAAGAAGGAGTTTGACTTCACTTCCGGATAGTCACACTCAATCGTTCTTAGAGTGTTGAGGCATGTGATGCCCGTGTTTTAAGGCTAAGCCAGAGCGTGGACGGATGCGTGCTTCAAACCCAAGAGATAAATGAAAAATGAGACCTGTTGGAATAAGTGCCCGCTGCCCAGGGGCAAGAACAAGCGTTTCTTCTTTACCAATTTGCTGCTTGTAAATCCAAGACCCGCAGAACCAGCCGTTGCGTAGTGAGGAAGCTTTCTTGTCCCAAGTGCAAGATGCTGAACGGATAAAGTCTGGGCATGTGAAGATTGAGAAGAGACAGGAGAAGAGTAAGGATGCCCGTTTAGAGGGGCGTTTAGTGAAAAAACTTTGAAAGCAAATGCGCATTCCCTCTGCACTTTAAAAGCGCAAAGAATTTCCAGTGAAAGAGTGGTTGGAATAAGTATGTGTTATATTTTAAGGATAGCGATTTTTTCAGAGCTTCTTAAGTGTGTCCCGTTGAACCAAAACCTCCTGTTCCACGGCTCTCGTTATGGCTTTGGGTATTTTGCTCTGGTTCAATGGCGCAAACATTAACTTGAGATACGGGGGCGATGACTGTTTGGGCAATGCGCATGCCCCGTTGGATTGAAAAGTCTTCTTGTCCTAAATTGATAAGAAGGACTTTGACTTCACCACGGTAGTCACTATCAATCGTTCCTGGAGTGTTGAGGCATGTGATGCCGTGTTTTAAGGCTAAGCCAGAGCGTGGACGTATTTGTGCTTCAAGCCCACGTGATAAATGAAAAATGAGACCTGTTGGAATAAGTGCCCGCTGCCCAGGGGCAAGAACAAGCGTTTCTTCTTCTCTAATTGCTGCCCGTAGATCAAGACCCGCAGAACCTGCTGTCGCGTAGCAAGGAAGTTCTAAACCTTGTCCGTGTGCAAGACGCTGAACAAATAAAGTCTGGGCACGTGAAGATTGAGAAGAGACAGGATGGTTGTTTAGAGAGGCGTTGGTTTCAGTGTGCGACATGATCAAGGCATTTCCAAAATATGAGGTCTAGAAGAAAATGATACTTTAACAAAAGATATCTATAAAACCAAGTCGATAAAGGTGTGTGGATATAGGTTGTCCCCAGAGCTTGCTTATCATCTCTTACTAACCTAAAATATTCCACAACACCACCTAACATTATCAATGGCATTTTTCAATAATGGCATCATCAAGGATGGCTTATGCCTAGGGGCATGCGCTTATTTGAGATCTAAATTATGGTTACAGATAAGATTTTTTAGATACTACCGATAAGAATACCCGTGGCAAAAACCAGAGCTCCCCCAATGATGACCTGTAAAGAGGCGCGCCAAAAGGGAGTGGACATGAATTTGTTCTGAATCCAGACGATGGCGCCTAGTTCGAAAAAAACAATGATAAAAGCAATAATTGTCGCTACATAAAAAGAGTTGATCAAATAGGGAAGAGTATGACCTAGTCCTCCTAATGTTGTCATGATGCCGCTGGCAAGACCTCTTTTTAATGGCGAACCACGCCCTGATAATTTGCCGTCATCATGGGCTGCTTCTGTAAAACCCATTGAAAGTCCCGCACCAATTGAAGCTGAGAGCCCTATCAAAAAAGTTTGATGCGTGTCTCCCGTGGCAAAAGCTGCGGCAAAAATGGGGGCAAGGGTAGAGACAGAGCCATCCATTAATCCTGCAAGACCTGGTTGAATCCAAGTCAAAAGTGTTTGTCTTTGCGTTTTTGAAGGTTTTTTTATGGTGTGATTTGCCGCTGTTGTTTTTTGGGAGGGATGGCGGCTCTTTCCTTTCACAAGAGAAGTTTTGTCACATAATGAACCGATAGTGTTTGCACGATTATGACAAGAAAGGCACAAAAGTTGCTTATAATTTTTAAGCTCTTGAAGCCCCATAGCGGTAAAAACCGCGGCTTCCTTAGAGGAATAAGGTTCTAGAGCTTTTGCATATTTTAAATAGAGCGCCGCATGTTGCTCTTTTATTTTGAGCGCTTTAAGTATCACGTTTTGTGCTGAACGAAAGGACAGAGCTTTACGTTGTACAAATGAAAAAAACGATCTCAACATTTTCTGTTCCTCTGCACTTTAGAATAATTCTAAAACATAAGAAAAATAAACCGAAAGTCAATCTAAAAGTTAAAAACTGACAAATTACAAAAAGGTTGCACTGAGAAAAAAGGTGATGGGATGCTGAGAAAGTATAAGGAGATTCATTAAATGGAGACGACAGGGGCGCATGAAAGAAATGATTACGTGAAAAAATTTAAGAGACAATGTGCTTTATTTTGCTACAGGGGCGTTTGAATGGAGCATTCTAATGTATTGATGCTCGAGAATATAGGAAAGGAATAAGCTAGCATCATCATTCATTTGATGCGTTCAAAAGACTGTAACAGCTCTTAGAATTTGAAATGATTCTTTAAAAGAGACCTTTTTCAAGGGATAAAAGCCCATTTCGCGAGGGGACTCGTGAAGAGTATAGAAGGGTAGAGCCGCAAAATTTCCATGAAATAATATAAACTCCATTGAGTCTTCTTAATCTTTACGCTTCATAAAAGAGCAAGCTGGCATCATCATACACCTTAGCTCCCAGTGTTGCGACAGTCTTTAGCACGGTTCATTATAGGCATGGCATTTTATTGTACAGTTTTACGCCACTCATTCTGCTTGTGGAGGTGTAAGCCTGTATTCTTATGATATTTACGCGCATTTTAGCGTTGTTACAGCTTTTGCATTTAGGTGGATTTGTTAGCGTGTAACGAATTATCTTTTGTGCTGTAATTGCAGGGGCAGGTTTAAGGGTGGGAGTGCATAAATGACAGAGATATTATCATATCAAATTATTTGATCACGCATAAAAATTTACCCTTTATGAAGGGGCATTTATTGCCTTGTAACTTGCCTGATATCTTGTATGAAAGCCCAAAATTCAGTAGGATTCCTCTCATTTCAAAACTTCTTATATTGAAGCAATTCAAATCATTTTCTTGTGGATCACAAGGAGGGGTGTGGGTGTGAGGCTATTAAAAAGTGTGATAAGTTGCAGTGTGAGGGGAGTATAATCTCTGTGTAGTGAAGGAGATTGCTCTTAGCGTTTTGAAAAATATGTTAAGTTTTGTAGAAAAAGCGGGGAATATATGGAAATTGATGAAAGTTTGAAATTTTGGCGGCTTTCTGAAAAACTAACGTTATTGCAGGCAGCGTTATTGATAGCGGGCTTGAATCCAGGAAAGTGTCTGTTTTTCAACGAATTAGAACCAGTAAAAGGTGATATTTACGAAGGAAGGCGGCAAATACCGTTTGATAAAATTGCTCATTTTCGAGGAGCTTATAATGCCATCGTTCAAGCGGGAAAAAGCAATCAATTAAAGATAGAATGGTCGTATAATCCTTTTGGTGATATAGATGCAGATTCCTCATATGTTCGCGTTGATGATTTAAAAGAATGGCTTTCATTGCGTGGTCTGCGTCCTGCGTTTTTTTTTCCTGAGGATGATTCTGCTGAGACTAAGGATCAAAAATATGCGTTTCAAGATCCAACGCATCCGCGTTATGCTCCAAAGCTTGCTGCTATTGTTGCGGCATGGGAAGCGGTGAGTGAGGCTGAGGGTGGTAAAACTGTTAAAGGAACGCTCATAAAGTGGCTTAGTGACAATGCCGTTCAGTACAAGTTGGTGGATGATAATAATTTACCAAGAGAGAAGCTTATTGAGGAATTAGCGGCTGTTGCGAATTGGGAACCTACCGGAGGGGCGCCTAAGACACCTGCCAATTAATTTTATCAAAAAAAAAATAAAAAGATCACTAAAATTGTGCTGCTTTTTTTGATAATTTTGAAGGTAATCTCTTTTTCTGGGGGAGATTTTTACTTTTCTTCCCTAGATTATAAGTAATTGTTTTTCAATGAAAATAATTTTTATAGTGTTCCTCTGACTGTTCAGGCGGGGGAAAATAGACATTTTGGGGCAGTAAAATTTACCCTGTAGTTTTCGTAACTTACCTCTCTATTTTTGTTTGATTTTTTTGGGCACTTTGCAATCCATTATAAATTGAAATGAGAATGCAACATGAGAAAAATATTTTCTTTTTTTACGGTGCGTGGAAGTGCAAAAAATCCTCAAGTAAATGCACCGATAAATACACCGATATTGGAGCAGCCTGTTGCGGATGAGGTGGTGCGTAAATCGTTGAGAGTAGGTGTATTATCGTTTTGGTTAAAATTTGAACTTATCGTTGTTATAGAAAAGGTCAAAACTGAGCGCCATACGCTTTCTCCATAAAGAAATCTTGTCATCTATGAGCGAGTGAGGATTTCTCTTGAAAAATTTGCACAATAGCAAAACTCGTTAGCAAAACCCGTTTTGTGGTGTAACAAAAAGGATGTCATAAATGATTATCTCATCATAAATATGCTTTAAGAATAACCCGTGCGTGGCGAAAGTCTATGGCGTAGTCGCTATAGATTTTTGCTCCGTGTGTGATGATCAATACTCTTGTTTATCTCTTGTCAATGCAAGTGCCCATGAAAGTGATGGATGTCTATTGCTCCGTTGTGATGTTTGGTTGTTCATGTTTAGAAACGACAAGTGTATTAAATGCGATAGGGCTGATAGAAAGGAAAACGTATCCTGTAAAAATAGGTATGTCTTTAAAATAAAGCTGATAAACGAAATTATTTTTTTATCTACCTTTTATATGGTGAGAAAAAAGGCATTCAAAGTGCAAGCATAAGCAATTCAGTAGTAAATCCCAAAATAGCATAGATCATTTCTAGGAGAAGAGGGAAGAAAATCTATCTGCAAAAACTATGTTAGCTCATGTGACCGGTGAAATAATGTGGTTAGGGCAATAAACAATTGTTTTTGGTGAAGAGATAGAAATCGGTTGGGTGTTGATTTCTGGTTTATTAGAGAATTTTCTTTGTTATCTCGTCAAATACGATCGTTTGAGGTGTGGTCATATAAAGCGAAGCTTTTTTTCAATCTTGGAAAGATATTCCCATTGCGGAAAATCATATAAAGTTTAAGCAACGGCAGCACGATTTTTTGTGCAATGAAATGATAAGTATGTACAATATCTCGGTAATCTCCATGGGAAACTTTACCGGATCCAAGGTGTGGATATTGTCTTCTGCTTACCCCAAATCGCAGATATTTCAAAACAACAACGGTGGAGCAAAACAACAACGGTGGAGAATGAATGTTGGATATGTTCTAGGGAAGGTTGCAAAAAATGGCAGTTTTCAAAAAAATACCAAAAATGACGAAAGGAGCGGTTTCCCACTCCTTCGTTCCTATCTCCCCTTGCGGGGAAGCGGCCACCATTACTGATGCCGTGTATGCTGATATAGATACACTTATTTTTCCCAAAAGTCAATACTGTAAATGCGGTAAATATTTGAGCATCAGAGCTACAACTTTATGAAAATCTTCGCAGGATAACCTTGGAACGGTACGTGAGCAACTTAAACGACTTACAGAAACTGTTGTGACATAATTGCAGATAATCCACGCTTTTTTATTCTCTATAGGAGATTGTATTGGATACGCAGCGGGATTATTGGGTTGTGATTTCGTTGAAAAAGGTAAAACTGTCACATTTCCATATAATTTTGCATTCTTAGAAAGCACTAAAACAGGCCGCTTTTTCCAAAATTCAGGGAGTATCGAATCATGAGGAAAATCGCACCAAAAAACTTGTCTGATGCGTGGTGCCGATTTGATTCGTGGTTTTATATGAGGTGGTTTTTCGTAAGGCGCATTTAAATCTCTTTCTTTTATATGCTCACGCCATGCATTATGATCATGTTCCATCATAACACATGGTTCTTCAAGTTTGGTTATATCTAAGGAAATAGGTGATAGGGTAGAAGGCTCTGTGTTCTTATCTTCAGCCATAGCAGACCATTTATATTTATTGGTCCCCTCACTTATTATTTTACGGCTTTTCTATCACGAGTTTTTATCAAAATGTTGCTTATAAGTACAGAGAGGTGAAACCATAAAATGGATGTATCTGCTTATTTTTGTCTTTTGAGTACAACGCTAGAGGAGGGATGTTGGTGACTCGTTGGTGTTGGTGGGTTGGTTTGGCGGTGGGTGGTTTTGGGTGGTGATTGGTGACTGGAGGGTTGTTGCTTAGGGGGAAGTGATTGGAAAGAACGAGTGCACGCGGTTTCGTTTCTATTTTATGGTTAGAGTTTTTTATTGCTTGAAAGAATGCCTTTTGAAGTAATATAGAGGCTTATAAGGCTGAAAAATAGGCTTGAGACGACATTCCAACCGGCAAATGAAAGAAAAAGAAAGCGTGCGGATGCTTCAGAACAAGAAGGGGGATGAATGTTGTTTAATTGGCTGAGCAGCTGGTTAATGTCTGAGGTTTTTCTCACTGCGCTTAAACCACAACTGAGGGGAGCAGCCCAAAAGCCATATTCAACACCCGCATGATAAATGGCTAAAACAAGGCTGATGCACATTAAGACAAAAACACACAAAAATAAAAGTTGTACCCAAGCAGTTATGCGAAAAAAATATGCCCCAAAACCTGCTAAAAGCAAAAATGGTATGGCACCATAATAGGGGAAACGCTCTATGAGACATAAATCGCAAGGAAGATACCCTCCGAAATGTTCAAAACCAAGGGCAATACCTATTGTGGCAGACAAGCAAAAAGCAAGAAAAAAAGCCCACAAACTTTGTTCTTTTCTGCTGGGTTCAAGATGAAGGTGCTTGTGTAAAAGTGGGTGAGAAGACAAAACGCATGCCATTAAGTCTGTTCCTTATAAAAGCTTCCTGTTTAAAAAAGCTATGAAAATCCCATAAATTAAAAGGAGGCTAACACAACCAATGAGAACAATCCATTTGAAATGCTGTACTAAAAAATTCATTGCTTTTTGTCCAAAATGTTTAATCAGCCACGCGAGAAGATAAAAACGAGCGCCTCTAGAAAAAATACAAATAAGCATGAAAAGTTCAAGACGTACACTCATTACACCGGCCAAAATTGTGACAATCTTGATGGGGGGAAGATGAAAAAAACCTGATGTTATCAGTAAAATGATTAGAAATTGCAGGGTTGCACTATTTTTCAGAGATTCAAAACTTTCAACCTTACCATAAATTTCTAAAATGGGTTTGGCAAGGGTATCATAGGCAAAATGCCCGATAAACCAACCGGCAATGCCTCCTAATACAGAACAGATTGTCGCAATCAAAGCATAGCGATAAACCCGCTTTTGATGGATAAGAAGCATCGGAATATATAAAACATCTATGGGAATTGGAAAAACAGAACTTTCAATAAAGGCAATGAAACCAAGCCAGTGTGGTGCTGTACGCCGATTTGCTAAAGAAATCGTCCAAAGCTTTAATTTGTTTAATATCATGAGGCTTTTTATAAGTTTAAGAGGTAAAGACTTTACAAATGAGATTGCTATAAATCCGGTAGAGAAATCCAATAAAGAAAATATTCCATAAAATAGATAAGAAAATGATATGAATTCTTAAAAAATGAGAAGTCTTCTGTTGACGAATCTGTGCTTCTTCATATAGTGCAAAAGAATAATCGACAAGTCTGTCTTTTATAGTCCTGTCTTTTATAAAAGTGTGCGGGTGTGGTGGAACTGGTAGACGCGCCAGACTCAAAATCTGGTTCCGAGAGGAGTGTCGGTTCGAGTCCGACCACCCGCACCACTTCATAAATATTTCCCTTGATCCTGTTATGGCGCATCACTTTGGTTTATAAAACATGGGATTTATAAAACATGGGATTTATAGACCGTGTTCAATGTTTTGCATGTTGAATGAAAAACCTCGAATACCGTAGGATTCTCTCATTTCAAGTCTGCTTATAGTAAATCAACCAAAATCATGTCGCTCGTACGTTACAAGCTAGATGAGCTCTCGCGTGGAGTGAAATTTTACAAAAAATGAATAAAAATGCCTCTTATGCCGTTTCAAGGGCATCATTGGAGGTAAAGTGTATGATGGATGGTGCCAGCTTGCACTTTTATGAAGTGTAGAGATGGTGCTCTATAGATTTTATATTCTTGTAGGTGCTTTCGCAAAATGGGCTTGAGGGTTTTGAGAGATGTTTCTTTAAAACACGCATGTGAGTTGGCAACCAAAGTGTCTTGAATTTGAGTGTGTTTGGTTTGAAGCGTTGTCGTATGACATGAGGGGCGTGATCGCCAAAAAGATATGTGAGCAACAAAAGCATGAGGCAATGCGTAATCTCCACTCTTTAAAAGACAGAGTTTTAGAGGTTTTAAAAATAGTGCTTTAGAGGCTTTATAGATTTTATATTCTTGTAGGTGCTGTCGCAAAATGGGCTTGAGGGTTTTGAGAGATGTTTCTTTAAAACACGCATGTGAGTTGGCAACCAAAGTGTCTTGAATTTGAGTGTGTTTGGTTTGAAGCGTTGTCGTATGACATGAGGGGCGTGATCGCCAAAAAGATATGTGAGCAACAAAAGCATGAGGCAATGCGTAATCTCCACTCTTTAAAAGACAGAGTTTTAGAGGTTTTAAAAATAGTGCTTTAGAGGCTTTATAGATTTTATATTCTTGTAGGTGCTGTCGCAAAATGGGCTTGAGGGTTTTGAGAGCTGTTTCTTTAAAACACGCATGTGAGTTGGCAACCAAAGTGTCTTGAATTTGAGAGTGTTTGGTTTGAAGCGTTGTCGTATGACATGAGGGGCGTGATCGCCAAAAAGATATGTGAGCAACAAAAGCATGAGGCAATGCGTAATCTCCACTCTTTAAAAGACAGAGTTTTAGAGGTTTTAAAAATAGTGCTTTAGAGGCTTTATAGATTTTATATTCTTGTAGGTGCTGTCGCAAAATGGGCTTGAGGGTTTTGAGAGCTGTTTCTTTAAAACACGCATGTGAGTTGGCAACCAAAGTGTCTTGAATTTGAGAGTGTTTGGTTTGAAGCGTTGTCGTATGACATGAGGGGCGTGATCGCCAAAAAGATATGTGAGCAACAAAAGCATGAGGCAATGCGTAATCTCCACTCTTTAAAAGACAGAGTTTTAGAGGCTTAAAAGATTGTGTTTTAGAGGCTTTTGAAAGTTGTAAAGCAGAGGGAAATGGTAAGGTTGGAAATTGGTTTTTTACCTTGACAACTTCATGTTCTCTCCAAATGAAGCTGTCTCCCCGTTACAGAAATTACATAAACAGAAAACCGCAATATCCTTTCTCCACTCTGGCATACAATAGCTGTAAAATACTGTCGTTTGAAGTGTGGTAATATAGGGCATACTTCCTTGAAACGTTACAGTATTTTTTCGCTGTGTGTTGAATATTCTTCAGTGTGTTTGTCTTGCTTTAGGCTTAAGGGCATTCCATGAGGAGGAGCCCAGAGAAGCTCGCCCAAGATCCCCTTAAGAGTCCCCAAGAGTTTTTGTGCTTTTATAAACGGACATGGTGTTTAAAAATGAGTGTTTTAAAATGGGTTTTTAGAATCTTTATCCTTTAAGAGCGGGGAGGCCAAGTCAACATCATCCTATAAAACTGCAATTGATGCACAATATCCATATTTCTTTTAAAGAAATATCTCTTAAATACCGGCTCTCATTTATTTTACGATGGCGCCCAGTGGTATGGTGGTAAAGCTTTTATATATTCCCAATGCACGACATGAAAGGCTGAGAGGATAGGAGCTTGCTTTAAGAGAGGGAGAGGTTGGATTGTTTCGTGATTATTTGTTTACAGTTTAGTACTGGTTTTTAGAATCTACGTCTTTTTAGTGCAAAGGGGCATTAAAAAACCCCGTTTTTAACAGGGTTTTTTAATCGTTCAATTTTTCTACAAAACTTAGAATTTATAAGCGATACCAAAGCGAACATCATGCGTTTGAGAAGAGATTTTAAGGTTATCGTTTGCAAATTTCTTTTTAAAAAAATCTGAATAACGATATTCTGTACGCATGATGATATTATCTGTCATTGCAAGATCAAAACCACCACCAACAGTGTAACCAAACATTGTTTTTGTCTCATCTAACACATTGCCAGAAGCAAAAATTGTCGAATCTTCTTGCGATTTTGATAAAAGTGACATGATATATTGCATCTGTCTATAGGCTATACCCCCTGCAATATAAGGCATAAGACGATGGGAAGCAAAACCAATACGCGCGCGCGCGGCACCAGACCATGTTTCTTTCAATGTTACACCGCTAACAACAATGTCACCATGGTTGGGTATCGTTTCATCCTGAGCGGCAGGTTTTATGATAGGAATTCCAGCTTCTTCAAAGGCAATGTTAATGGAGTCTAATTTATCTAGAATTTTCTTTCCATTGTCTGTTTGGGTACTTTTCTTCCCAGACCAAACCATGTCCGTATCAAAACCGAAAACAAGATCTCCCAGATCAATATTAGAACCTGCATACAAACCTGCTCTCAATCCTGATAGTTTCGGTGATAAATCTCTATCAACCAAAGCCCATTTTCCGTCTCTAGCTTCTTGTGCGTAATTTAGAGTATTTTTATTGGAAAAATATCCAATTTGTCCTCCAAAATAAAAACCAGACCAAGAAAAAGGCGCAGAAACAGTAACCGGTGAAATACGTGATGATGAATCATTTTGCAATGAAACCTTCGGTTTTGATTGCTCAAAGATTACCGTATCTGCTGCTTGCGCTGTTGAAGCGGTAATGAAAGTGAAAATAGATAGTGCAATTAAACATTTTGTTTTCATAAAAACGTCCCCAATTCATTTAAAATACAAAGCGCATTATACACGAATTGGTTAAAGAAATCTATATTTAATATCATTATGAAAATTAAAATACTCAAAAACTCTATAATTATCTATATTTAAGTGTTCTTAAAACTTGTTTTCATGCTATTATCCCGCGTTTGTATTGATTTTTCAGGATTTTTTATATACGCCTCTTCAGTGTTCTCTGTGTTTTAGAAAAAAATATAATATAGTAAACAGGCTTTTTATTTGTTTAAAAAATATTATTTTATATATATTAAAATCACTTTTTGTTATTAAGTGTTAAATATATTATCCACTATGATTGATATCAAAGTGCTTAATATTCAATTGGTCGTAAAAAATGCATATTGGCACCATCATATTCTTTATCGTATTCTTTGCTTGTTTCTGATATTGCGTAGCTTTGTATGGCGATAGCCTTTTGAGCACTTAAGGGGATGAGCGACTTTATTTCTTTTTTATCTATACGCTACTTTTTCTTATGACAATCCAAGCGAATAGTTTTGATTGATTGAATGGAATACGAAGAATAAGAAGGAGCAAAGGGCGAGAATCTTAAGTTTCAAGAGGTTTCTCATGTGCCATGTAAAACGATAAACTTTCCGTTCGCTTAAAGACGGAACGTGGATGAGAGCCTAAAAACTGAATGTCGTTGGTTATTTTAAAGAGATTAGCGCGTGCATTCAGGTTTTTGTGGAAATGGGTGAGGGCGCCATAAGGGGCAAATGCCTCAAATTTCTTGCGAGCTGTCAAGGATATCCCGTCAGAGAGTGAATTGTTTCAGCAAAGGTCAAAACCTTTCAGTGCATCGAATTTTGTTCCAACAGCTGTTCCTCTATTGAGCACCTCTTTTCCGCTTCATAGAGGAGACATTTTTCAATGTTTCTAAACCTATTTCACGACGGTGGCTCGTGAATGATATAACGATAAATCTATTGAGCACCTCTTTTCCGCTTCATAGAGGAGACATTTCTCAATGTTCCTAAACCCATTTCACGACGGTGGCTCGTGAATGGTATAACGATAAATCTATTGAGCACCCATCTTCACGCTTCATAAAGGAGACATTTTTCAATGTTTCTAAACCTATTTCACGACGGTGGCTCGTGAATGATATAATGATAAATCTATTGAGCACCCATCTTCACGCTTCATAGAGGAGACATTTTTCAATGTTTCTAAATCCATTTCACGACGGTGGCTCGTGAATGATATAATGATAAATCTATTGAGCACCTCTTTTCCGCTTCATAGAGGAGACATTTTTCAATGTTTCTAAATCCATTTCACGACGGCGATTGTGAATGATATAATGATAAATCTATTGAGCACACTCTTTCACGCTTCATAGAGGAGCAAGCCGGTGCCATTACTATATTTGCCAGTTCGTGGGTGTTGTGACAGTCCTCTCCACAATGTTGTGACAGGCCCCTTTGGCCGTTGTGACAGTCCTTGGCACTTGAGGTGGTTCATTAGAGGCGTTTTTCCTTATCTTATACAATTTCTATCCATACATTCATTCCGTTTGTGATGTGCTAGTCAGTGATTTTGATTGATGCAACATGGGACAGATTTAAAATGAGAAAATCTTACGGTATTTAGGATTCTCATTCAATATGGATAACGCTAGATTATTATTATAAATCAATACATTATCTCATTGAGATAAGAGTTATCTACCCAATGTTATCAATAATGATAACATTGTAAGCGTAACTACTATGAATTCATTAATCTTTTTTACTTCGATTGAAATTATGTCTATTAATACTGATTTTTTTGAGCTAATTCTTTTTGGTTGATAGCTAATTGATTTTTAAAATCAAGACGTGAAGCTAGAATGAAAAACACCTTACGGTCATATCCATTTAAATCACTTTCTGCCAGTATAGCCATTGGGTGTTGAGCCATGACTATCCATTTCTTTCCAAAACCGTTGTGCCTTTTAAGTACAATATAAGCAACATAAGCAACAAAACCACCCATAGCATAAATGCGGACCAGAGCCTAAAATGAACGCTGTGGGTAATGGTTATCGGTCATCATCGGGGTGTTTACACCCCGATCTTTTGACAGAACGATTTGTTTTAAGACGTTTGCATCTTTTTTAGTGGGTTGTTTATTGGGGAGCAATCATCTTTTTGGGATCAACTAATCGGTCATAATCCTCTACAAAAACACCTGCTTTTAATGCTTCGGTGCGCAAAGTTGTATCATTTTTATGCGCTGCTTTGGCAATTTCAGCAGCTCTTTCATAGCCAATTTCTGGTGCTAGAGCTGTGACTAACATGAGTGAGCGCTCCATGAGCGAGTGAATATGAACGCGATTGGCCCGTAATCCTTGGATGCAATGCATATCAAAAGAACGCATGCAATCACCAAGAAGGGTAATTGATTGTAAAACGTTATAGCCAATAACAGGTTTATAAACGTTGAGTTCAAAATGTCCTTGGCTTGCGGCAAAGGTTACGCTGGTGTGATTACCAAAAACTTGGCATGCGACCATGGTTAAGGCTTCACATTGTGTGGGGTTGACTTTGCCGGGCATAATAGAAGATCCGGGTTCATTTTCAGGAAGACTGAGTTCCCCTAAACCAGAACGTGGTCCTGAGCCTAAAAACCGAATGTCATTGGCAATTTTAAACAGATCAGCAGCGAGAGCATTCAAGCTTCCGTGGAAATGCGCAAGGGCGCCATGATGGGCAAGTGCTTCAAATTTATTGCTGGCAGTTTGGAACGTTACTCCTGTGAGAGTGCTCACTGTTTGCGCAAAAGCAACGTCAAAACCTTTTGGCGCATTCAGCCCTGTGCCAACAGCCGTGCCACCTTGAGCAAGCATGTGGACATCGGTTAGAGCATTTTCAATGCGCTGACGATTGGCTTCTAATGCGGCACGATAGCCTGAAAACTCTTGCCCTAAGGTTAAAGGTGTTGCATCTTGCGTGTGGGTGCGACCGATTTTAATGATGTCTGCAAATTCTTGCTCTTTTTGTTTTAATGTCGCAATAAGAGCTTCAAGGATTGGCAATAAGTGTTGGCGTGTTTGCAACGTGGTGGCAATGTGAAGCGCCGTGGGAAAGGAATCGTTCGATGATTGGCTCATATTGACATGGTCATTGGGATGAACTGGTTTTTTGCTTCCAAGTTTTCCTCCCAAAATCTTACTAGCACGATTAGCAATGACTTCATTGACATTCATATTGCTTTGTGTGCCAGAACCTGTTTGCCAGACGGACAGTGGAAAATGCTTATCAAAATCGCCAGCAAGCACTTCATCAGCGGCGGCAATAATTGCTTTTCCAATATTTTCTGGTAGTTTTCCTTTGCCCATATTTACAATCGCTGCTGCTTTTTTGACAAGGACTAAGGCATAGATGATGGCAAGAGGCTGCTTTTCACTGCCAATATTAAAATTATGCAGAGAACGTTCAGTTTGTGCGCCCCAATAACGATCTTGACGTACCGAAATCGTTCCAAAGCTATCCGTTTCCTGACGTGTTTCAACCATGATAAGATCCTTTTTTGTTCACGGGTTCTCAAAAAAGATAGATAACGCGAAAGTGCAATAAGAGGCAAGACTTTGAAGCTTCATTTAGAGAAATTATTTTTATGGCTATTCTTGACATTGAGAGATGCCGATTTTATATCTAACACATGCTAGCACTCGTAGTTTGAGAGTGCTAGCAAGAACTTTTAAGATTAATGCAATTATGTTCAGTTTTAAGGATTTAAAACATGGCTAATATACAATTCCGCCCACTTCACGACCGTGTCGTTGTCCGTCGGGTTGAATCTGAAAATAAAACGGCTGGTGGGATTATCATCCCTGATACAGCAAAAGAAAAACCCCAAGAAGGCGAAGTGATTGCTGTTGGCAATGGCGCTCTCGATGATAACGGAAAGCGCGTGCCTTTAGAAGTCAAAACAGGAGACCGTATTTTGTTTGGAAAATGGTCTGGAACTGAAGTCAAGATTAATGGGGAAGATCTCCTCATCATGAAAGAATCTGACATTATGGGAATTATGGGCTAATTGAAGCACTTAGTTTTTCATTGTGTACTATTTTGAGAAAACTCCAAGGAGAAATTAAATGGCTGCTAAAGAAGTCAAATTTGGCCGTGAAGCGCGTGAGCGTTTGTTGCGCGGTGTCGACATCCTTGCTAATGCTGTTAAGGTGACACTCGGCCCTAAAGGTCGCAATGTGGTGATTGATAAATCATTCGGTGCACCTCGCATCACAAAAGATGGTGTATCCGTTGCAAAGGAAATCGAACTGGAAGATAAGTTCGAAAATATGGGTGCACAAATGTTGCGCGAAGTTGCTTCTAAAACCAATGATATCGCTGGTGATGGAACAACAACAGCAACTGTTTTAGGACAAGCTATTGTGCAAGAAGGTGTTAAAGCTGTTGCTGCGGGCATGAACCCAATGGATTTGAAGCGTGGGATTGATGCTGCTGTTGAAGAAGTGGTGGCAAACCTCTTCAAAAAAGCAAAAAAAATTCAAACTTCAGCAGAAATTGCACAGGTGGGAACAATTTCCGCTAATGGCGCTGCTGAAATCGGTAAAATGATCGCTGATGCTATGGAAAAAGTGGGCAATGAAGGCGTCATTACCGTGGAAGAAGCTAAAACCGCTGAAACGGAATTAGAAGTCGTTGAAGGAATGCAATTTGACCGTGGGTATCTTTCCCCTTATTTTGTCACAAATGCTGAGAAAATGGTCGCTGATCTTGATGATCCTTACATTCTCATT
The DNA here is from genome assembly GCF_042195515.1 of Bartonella sp. CB10SXKL. Taxonomy (NCBI): domain Bacteria; kingdom Pseudomonadati; phylum Pseudomonadota; class Alphaproteobacteria; order Hyphomicrobiales; family Bartonellaceae; genus Bartonella; species Bartonella sp. CB10SXKL. The sequence goes on from NZ_JBHION010000003.1 coordinate 167,269, forward strand.
CACGAAAAGAAATTGTCTAATTTGCAATCTCTTCTTCCTGTGCTTGAAGCTGTTGTGCAATCTGGAAAACCACTTCTCATTATCGCTGAAGATGTGGAAGGTGAAGCTTTGGCAACGCTCGTTGTTAACAAATTACGTGGTGGTTTGAAAATTGCTGCTGTAAAAGCTCCTGGATTTGGTGACCGTCGTAAAGCAATGTTAGAAGATATCGCTATCTTGACATCTGGACAGGTTATTTCTGAAGATGTGGGCATTAAACTTGAAAATGTCACTTTGGATATGCTTGGACGTGCAAAGAAAGTGAATATTTCTAAAGAAAACACCACCATTATTGATGGTGCTGGACAAAAGAGCGAAATTACTGCTCGCGTCAATCAAATCAAGGCTCAGATTGAAGAAACAACTTCTGACTATGACCGTGAAAAATTGCAAGAAAGACTTGCTAAACTCGCTGGTGGTGTTGCTGTTATCCGTGTGGGTGGTGCAACAGAAGTTGAAGTGAAAGAAAAGAAAGACCGTGTTGATGATGCTTTGAATGCAACACGTGCTGCTGTTGAAGAAGGTATTGTTGCTGGTGGTGGTACCGCATTGTTGCGTGCAGCAAATGCGTTGACCGTTAAGGGAAGTAATCCTGACCAAGAAGCTGGTATTAGTATCGTTCGTCGTGCTCTACAAGCACCAGCGCGCCAGATTGCAAGCAATGCTGGTGAAGAAGCCGCTATTATTGTGGGCAAAGTGCTGGAAAATAATGCTGACACTTATGGTTATAATACCGCCACGGGTGAATTTGGTGATTTGATTGCTTTGGGAATTGTTGATCCTGTGAAAGTTGTGCGTTCTGCTCTTCAGAATGCGGCTTCAATTGCGAGCCTTCTGATCACAACAGAAGCAATGGTTGCTGAAGTTCCAAAGAAAGATACACCAATGCCTCCGATGCCTGCTGGCGGAATGGGTGGAATGGGCGGAATGGATTTCTAAGCTCTTTTCCATAGAAATAATAAAGAAACGGGTCTTCTGTGCCCGTTTTTTTTATGCTTTTTCATGTTTTTCAACCGGTGAATTTGGTGATTTGATTGCTTTCAAGAATTGTTGATCCTGTGAAAGTTTTTGCGTTCTGCTCTTCAGAATGCGGCTTCAATTGCGAGCCTTCTGATCACAACAGAAGCAATGGTTGCTGAAGTTCCA
>NZ_JBHION010000003.1:168553-180714 GCF_042195515.1 Bartonella sp. CB10SXKL
TGGAATGGGCGGAATGGATTTCTAAGCTCTTTTCCATAGAAATAATAAAGAAACGGGTCTTCTGTGCCCGTTTTTTTATGCTTTTTCACGTTTCATACGAATTTTCCTTTTATGACAGTTTCTTTATCTTATAGGATTGTTCTACTCTCCTCTGGTTGATCTACCGTCATTGTGAATGAAGCTCACTCTTAATCCATAGCTTTTTCTCTTGTTTTTATGAAATGTTTCTATTGTGTGGGGATCGTGGTTTCCTTTGAAAATATTGTGCTAATAAAAATATAACTCTTTGATTTATAGTCATTTATTCCTAATGCAGTTCTATTTTTTCATTTTAGGTTTATGTATGCACCGTTAAAAAATCCTGTGTTTGTGCTTCATAAGGTGAGAGGTCACTACGGTTTTATGAACCAACGCAATCATTAAAAGTCAGTAGCTAAGAGTTAGTACCTATTGAGCGTTGGAAAGACAGAGTTGAAAAGAGCATGATGGGGCTGGGTTGTTTTTTTATGAATAAGATGCTGGTATTTCAAGCTTTTGCATAGGAGAATAAGCATCTCTCTGTTTCGTTGATCTCTGAAATGGGGAGACTGCTCCATTTGAGAAGCTTAAAGATAAAAGCTAATTTTTCGCCTTGCTCTCATCTTTTTTTCGGTAAGCTCATCACCTAAATTGGAGCCAAACCCATGTTGTTATACTCAAGTTCTGTTTGTTGCCTATATTGTGACAGAAAATTCTTGAGTGGGGAGCAATTTTTGAGCTAAGGGGACCATGACAGGTAGCCGAAAAAAATCATTACTAGACAGTAGGCGCGCTTGTTTTAGAATTTTTAATGCTTCTGATGATAAAGGCACGCGAAATTCTGTTGTAGCCTCATGCCTTCTTTTCATATTTTCGAGCCAAGGATTTTCCATATATTCTCTTCAACTTGACCTTTATGCATAGAACATAAGGGCATTGGGAGGGTGGAAATTGAGAGGCAGGGCATTGGGAGGCAGGGCATTGGGAGGGTGGAAATTGGGAGGGTGGGAGGAGCCGGCTTGCTTTTTTATTCAACGTAAAGATGAGAAGTTTTATGTAAGGCTACCATTACATTGCTTGTTTATGCGCTTCTTTAAAAGAAATGTCTTTTAATACAAATTCTTGGCAATGCTATTTATGAAGAGTATAAAATCATTTGGATATCAATAGTTTATTAAAAAAATGTACGTTGGTATGATCCTTTTCTTATGTTACCAAAGTTGCTGACTTACGCGTTGGTTAAAAATCTCTCTTCATGCCCTTAAATTCATTTCATGAAAGCGTTTGTGAAGAGCACGACGTTTGTGAGGCGTGTAAAAATTTCTCGTGAGACGTGAAAAAATCATCAATAAAATCTCCGTGTTTTCAAAAAATAACGAATGGCTTTTTATATTTTAAAAAAAGATTTAACACGTCTCACGTTTTTTATTTATTTTAGAGCTGAATATTCGATTTTTGTGTAAAAATACTTCCCAGCACATCTATGATCCGTGAAAAATCAAGTGCTAATAAGAAAATGATGAATATAATCCACTTCGTATAGCGTGACATCATTTTTACACTTTTATACGTTGTGATGATTTCTTGTAGGATTTCTTTTTCCTTTTCTGTAAGCTCTGTTTTTTTTCTAGCCATGTTTCCACCCACACAAGCCTTCCCCTTGTTTGTTATGCTTTAAAATATCTCTTGCGAGATTTGAACTGATGATATTGAGATCTTTTTTGTCTAAATAAATGGGCATCCAACCAACGCAAGAAAAAGGCTCATTGATTGTTTTTATCGCGCAACCAGTGAGTAAGAGAAGCGCGTACATCAGCATCACTTTTTTGATTAATTTCATTTTCCACCTCTAGCCGTGTTGTTGATGACTTTAGCGTTTTTTCTATTTGCTTTTGTTGTTCAACCTTCTTTCCAAGAGTGAAAGCTTTTGCTAAAGCGATAAAAAAAGCGGTCAGAGCCGCTCCTGTTATCATCAGATTTTTTTTCAACCACCACATCATAAGCGCTGCTCCCGAAACCGTTTTGCCACAAAGAAAATGCCAACGCAGGCGGCTAAAACCATAATGGTTGCCAATGCCCATTGGATGGGACCATTGCCTGCCAATAAGCCCCCAAGTCCAGAAAAAGAACCAATAATCGGTGTAAGCGCTTCTGCTTTGAAAAATCCCATGGGTGTTTGCGTTTCTACGGTTTGGTAGTTGGGAGAAACATAAGCCCCTTTTGCCCATAATCCCGATTCTGCTGCACGACGGTGCACTAAACCGTGAAAACGTTTTCCTCCTGCTTTAGTCCACTTTTGTAACTCAGCAGGGACGGCTTCATATTCGCCATTATTGAGTTTTTTGAGCAGGGTCGAATTACAAAAAGCCGATGTTCCTATATTATAGCAAAACGATACGAGCGCGGCGAATTGTTCATCCGTTAAGGAAACCCGCACATGTTTTTCAACGGTATTCTCAAATTGTCTTAAATCTTGAGAAAGAACTTCTTCTGCTTGTTTTTCAGTAATGATCATGCCCTTGTGAACGAACGGTTTGCCAGCCGTGCTGGTATGACCATAGCCGATTGTCCACACCCCGATGGCATCTTTATAGGCATGTAAACGCAATCCTTCCCATTGTTTAATGAGTGCAAGCCCTGCTTTAGATATTTTTCTCATTTGCTTCTCCATAAAATAAAGCCTCACGGTAACGTGAGGCTGGTTGACAGATTAAAAATGAAATTTTTCACGCTTCAAAAACAGAAGAGATGTGAAATTTTTATGAAATCAAAAGGTTGGTTGTGACATCTTAGGGAATGGGGATAATGGTTGGCAAAGAGGGGTAATGGTTGGGCAAGAGGGGTAATGGTTGGGCAAGTGGGGTAATGGTTGGGCAAAGAGGGGTAATGGTTGGCTAAGAGGGGTAATGGTTGGCAAAGAGGGATAAATAGTTGGGCAGGCGTTTTCCGTTAAGAGAGGTTGTTGATTTTAAGACCTTGTCCTGGTGTTTTTGATGGAGCCTTCTTGGTGCGGGCGGTTGTTTGGTTGATGCACGATAAGTGTGGTCTATTGCGGTTGTTTGGTCGTATGGCATTGATGTGGGGGTGTTTGAGATACGAAGTGGATACTCTCAGAAAAACAAGACATATGCTTTTACTGAAGACGAAAGCATTAAATATTTTATGTATCAAGCGTTTTGCTTATCCAAATAGTCTCATTATTACAAAGAGCTTTGGGCTAACAAGAGCTTTGGAATTTTGATGCAATTTTAAGAGGGGATGGTTTTTATAGGACAATGGTGCTTTTTCTTTAAGAGGAAAGTTGTTTGCTATTTTTGTTTTATGAGCGCAAAAGCTGGTTTGCTTAGAGAAATCTTAGCTGTAAAGCAGCCTCTCTTCGTTCTTTGATGAATAGGAATATGGAAAAAGCCTCAATTACATCATTAGAGATTTGTATTCTGTTGCTCTTTTTCTGTGTTGTGAGACAGAAACAGTTTTTGTCTCTGTTGAACTTAAGTTTCTTTCAAATCTCTCGGTTAAAGTTTCGCCTTTTTTGTTTACTTTTTCATGTTCAGCATCCGGATTGGCTGTTAAATAGTGTTCTAGACGCCTTCTGCCTTGTGTGTGTTTATAAAAAGTGGTTGGAAGATATGGATCTAATTTTTCAGCAGGTAAAGGCGTATCTGGTTCACATAACACACCCTTAATATTATCTTTGTGCAATCTTGCTAATTTATCAGATTCAAGATGAAGCTTTTTGGCAAGCGCTAAACAAAACATTCCACATTCAGAGGAACTGCGTTGAATGTCCATTTCTGCCATGGCAAAAGAACAGTTGGGCAAATTATGCGCTTTAAGGGCCAATTGCGTCCTTAATGCGAGTACCGCTGGTTTCATATTGTTGAATGTTGTAGGTTCAAAAAATATCACCGATGTTTTGTCCTCTATGGTTTGATGATCAATGAGCGCAAAATGAATTCCCCTATCCTTTGTGTGAATGATAAATCTAGAAGATTGAACGCCGTTTTCGAGTTTTTCTTTTAGTGCAAGGGCAAAGTCGTGAGATGATGCTGCCAATTGAAGACGCATTTCAGGATATTTACGATTTGCTTGTTCTACCAAGGCTGGCATCAGTTTAAGATCTGTACTTGCATAATTAGTTGTGAACCAACGACCCGTTGAGATATCATCCTCTAAACGGGCAATGATACTTTTTAATTCTTCACGATTGAATGGGATATTTTTGCCTTTTTCGCTACTGGGTTGTTCTAAATGTGCAGTAAGAGTGTCTAAGGATTCATTTGCATGCGCCCCTTCAGGTGCACTTGCCCCTTCTGGTGTTTGTGAGGAATGAGGGAGGGAAGAATCTTGTGGCTTCATACTATTAGCCTCCATATTGATAATTGGTAGAAAATAATATTTTCTTCAATTCTGGCTAAACAATGTTTGCAGGAAAGATTTTTTAGCTAAAAAAAAACAAAGAGATGAAATCATCTTTATTAAAAAAAATTTGTTACGAAAGACAAAACCCCACGCTTTTCAGAGTTAAGGCAAGGTATCTTTTGTCTTTGTAAGAGGTAATTGCTTACTTTTTGCATCTTTAGCTCTTTACTTCTTTCAAAGGGAAAAGAAGATTTGCTAACAGCAACTTATATCTTACCGTAAAGCCGCAGAGCGCCATTCTTTGTGGATGTGGAATAGGGCTATGGCAAATGCTTATTACATCATTAGAGATTTGTATTCTGTTGCTCTTTTTCTGTGTTGTGAAACAGAAACAGTTTTTGTCTCTGTTGCCACCAAGCTTCTCTCAAACCTCTCTCTTAGGGTTTCGCCTTTTTTGTTTACTTTTTCATGTGCTGCTTCTGGATTGGCTGTTAGATATTCCCTAAGACGTCTTCTGCCTTGCACGTGTTTGTATAAACGAGCTGGAAGATATGGATCTAATTTTTCAGCAGGTAAAGGCGTGTCTGGTTCACATAACACACCCTTAATATTATCTTTGTGTAGTCTTTCTAATTTTTGAGCTTCGAGATAAAGCTTTTTAGCAAGGCTTAAGCTGAACATCCCACATTCAGAGGAACTGCGTTGAATATTCATTTCTGCCATGGCAAAATGAATGTTAGGCAATTGGTGATGTTCAATGGATTGTCGCGTTCTTAATGCCAGTAAGGCGGGGAGTGTGTCACGCAGTGAGGTAGGTTCTAAAAATATCAGAGATGTCTTGTCCCCTATGGTTTGATGATCAATGACAGCAAAATGAATTCCCCTATCTTTTGCGTTAACAATCAGTCTAGAAGATTTTATGCCCTTTTCGAGCGTTTCTTTTAGTGAGAGTGCAAAGTCGTCAGGTGTCATTGCAAGTTTAAGATTCATCTCTGGATATTTACGATTTGCTTGATCTACCAAGGCTGGCATCATGTAAAGATCTAAAATGTCATAATAATTTTTGATCCAACTGCCATCGGCATTATGTTGTTCTAAACCAGCAACAATATCTTTTAACTCGGCACGGTTGAAAGGAGTGTTTTTTATTTTTTCGATGTTAAGCCGTTCTAAATGTGCAGCAAGAGTGTCTAATGATACATTTGCATGCGCCCCTTCAGGTGCACTTGCTCCTTCTGGTGTTTGTGAGGAATGAGGTGGGGGAGAATCTTGTGGCTTCATAATCTTAGCCTCTATGTTGATGATCGATAGGTGATACTATCTTCTTCAATTCTGGCTAAACAATGTTTTGAAAAAAAGCCTTTGCATCTTGAAAGGTGAGGCGATGAGAGCATAATGATGCCGTTTTCATATTTTTATGCGTGTATTGCTCATCATTGCTGTGATGTATGATATTGGTATTTTATGGGGGATTATTAGGGCGTTCTGTTGGGAGCCCTTAGTGAATACGGCTTGTTTTGAAAATCTCAAAATTATGGGGCTGTTGGTGATGCAAATTGGGTGATGCAAAAGAAAACAGTCAGAAAAAGACGAAAGATACCTTCAAACCGTAAAGTTTTAAACATTGTCGCGAAACACACTGTTTATAACAGTCTATAATAACTTATAATAGTCTATAATAATGCGAAAATTTTATGATGAAATCTGGACGCAGAAAACCCCTTACCGCACCTGTCATTAAATACGATTTTTCATATTCTGTCAACCGCAAAACGATTATTTTTCCTTTTTTATCGTGGAAAAAAATCTACAGAAAAAAGCTCATTCATTAGCTATGCAGCAAAATATCTTGTTTTAATGGAAAAGTTTTTGATGTGGCAAAAAACATTTTCTCCTTTGAGAAAGGCGTGGACAAGATGAAGGGAGAATTGTGGTTTTGAAATCCGTGGTATTTTATTGATGAAATTGGGAAGGCGGTGGTTGGATGGTGTTGCGGGGACAAAGCTTTAGGTGTTGCGCAGAGGGTGTTTCGAGGGGGGACGAGGTGGGGTGTTCCGTGGGTGGTTAGAGGCGTGATGGCTCTTCGAGTGGCTGTTGGGGTCTCTAAAGGTTTCTGTATAAAGATTTATTGAGTAAACGCTTTTTCTCCTTTGAGAAAGGCGTGGACAAGATGAAGGGAGAATTGTGGTTTTGAAATCCGTGGTATTTTATTGATGAAATTGGGAAGGCGGTGGTTGGATGGTGTTGCGGGGCAACGCTTTAGGTGTTGGCGATTTGTGGGGGCGATTGGGGTTGTGCTGGCTGTCGTATTAGCGGTGGTGTGATGGGTGGAGGGTTATCGGTGCAGTTGTTGATGAGGGAGAAGATTGTTGGTAGGGGCTTTTTCTTTCCTTTAAGGGATGATGCTTTTAATTTTGTAAAAGATCAACGGGTTGTTTTAATGATAAGCTATTGATTTATAGTGGATATTTTATCATTATTTATTTTGAATGAGAAACCCAGATTATGCTGAAATAAAAGCCATAGCGTTTGTCCGTCATAAGATCAGGAAAGCCATATAGAATTGTACAAGAAAAGACGTAAAATGACGATAATGAATTGTCTTAAAAGCTAAGGATGTCGCGATATTGGGCGAAGTTTATGATGAGGGTGGTTTGTTACAATGGGGGTAGAGGGGAGAATGTTGCTGTTTTAAAGAGGGGCAAATATTTATCCTGCCCATGCCGTGAATATGCCGTGAATTATTGTCCTTTGAGGCATGGTTAAGTGAGGCCATGGGTAGATTAAGGTTAAGTCTCTTTGACAGGTTGAAGTATTTTTTTAAGGGCGTGGTGGATATTTTAAAGCTTGTTTGTTGTGCGCTTTAAGCTTGTTAATTCCATGAAACTCTATGAAAGGGCAAGCTCAGTGGATCTCAAGTGCACCCTGCCAAAAGGGGACTTTATAAAGGAGCTGGTTATAAAGAGGCATGTTATAAAAGGAGGGGGAGAATCTTTATCCTGTGAGGGGGAGGAAACGATGAGTGTTTTTAGCAAAGGCTCTTTGGGGTAGAACTGTCAAAATGTTTATAAAGGGCATCAAGAATAATACGCAACGAACCAACAAGATTAGGCAGCGGTTGATCTTCTATAACAAGATAGTGTAATGCCGCATGAAAGTTGTGTTGACGATGTAGATATTGTGCTTCTTTAATTGCTTCTTGCATATTTTCATAGTGTTCCGTTGCTCTTTGGACCCATTGCTTTTTTGCTTTCTCATCTGATGCGCTGTGTGTAAAACCATCGTAATAACCGTTTGGTAAACCTTTTGCACATAAATAGTCGTTTCTAATTTGCAAGTATTGTTGTGCCGTGTCATATTGCTCTTTACTGATGCCTGATGAAGCCTCTTTATAGCCAAGCAAACAAAGACGCCCAATATAGGTCCCAACAAGCGGATTTTTCGCTTCTTCGAGGCTTAAACCAAAGTGTTTTGCACGCATTTCAATCGCAGATTGAAGCGCAGATTCGCTGGAGCTTTGGGCACGTGAAATACGGCCTTTGGGCTCTCGCTTTCCTGTTATTTTCGGTCTACCGCGTTTTTTACGTATTTTCATGAACTTAACCATTTGAATGAAAAAGAAACTGTCTGTTGATGGGGGACAGTGATGTAAAAAGCACTTGGCGCAAATATTGGGGGGAGCAAATACTTAAGAGGGGGAAAATACTTAAGAGGGAGAAAATACTTAAAAGGAGGAAAATACTGGGGGGGGGAGTGAGCAAATACTGGGAAATATCAGCCGTTGCAGATCAAAAAACAAACGATACTAAAGGCGTTTTAAATGCAAAGAAAAGCAACGGTGTGGGGCGAAAAAATCATCTTTAAAGTGTTTCTTACCTTTTTTATCTTATCCCTATCAGTCTTATCTTCCGCTCCTGTCATGCTTATTTTTTCATGGATAGCGAATTATTTGCTTTTTAAATATTTTTTAACTGTTCTTGAGAGATTGAAGGAAAATTTTTGTCAAATGTGAATGAAAAAATAAGAATGGTGTTTCAAGGGCATGTCATCGTCTTTCTAATGGGATTATTTGTCTCTTTTTTCACGAGCGCTTTGTGGAAACTTTTCAATTCCACTTTTGAAAGGTCATTGTTTTCTTAAGTTGGGAGCTTGTTATTTGGGTTCTCTTATTTTTTTGTTGGTGGGCGCTTTCCCAAGATATTTGATATACATCACGCTATTAAGCATACTTATATACTTTATAGGAGATATAATATCTTCTGTTGAGTGGCAGAGAGCGGCAAAAAGCAAACCTCCGTATCCTATTATAATAGCATAAGATGCTCTATGTTTTCAAATAAAATATCGTTTATCGGCTTAAAATAAACTGTGAATGATCTCGCTATTTGGTTTGGTATTTTCTTTATAAGTATCCTTTATAGAGTATAAAATTTTCCGTTTTAATGGATCTCATCATAAGACGAGGGGATGTCGTTTAAAGGAAAGGATGCATTATCGAAAGAAGCTGTTTTTATAAGAAGAAAATGCCTTTATAAAAAGATGCTTTTATGGGAGATGCCTTGATGAATGTAGGGGCTGTATAAATGTGGGGGCTGTGAGATATTTCATCTTTAATGAAGCCTTTTTAATTAAGAAGCTTTCAAATGAGGATTAAGGTTGTTTGTCGCGCGCTTTTCATACTGGATAATCGGTTGCTTGTTCGACTTTGTGTTGTGTTGCTTTTTAAAGAGCCATGTCTTAGGGCTCTCTTTTGACCATTTCGCAAGGGTGCTCATGAAGGGTATAACGATAAAGTCCCCCAATGAAATCCATATAAAGTTTGAATACTATAAAATCTATTGCACACTTCCATTTTTACGCTTGTGAAGAAGAAAGTCCATAGCATCACACATTTTGCCAGCTCTCATTGTTGCGACAGCCCTTGGCATTTGAGATGCTTCATTAGAGGCATTTATCATCCTTTCTTAATATTTTACTCTATATGGCTCTTTCTGCTTGTAACGCGCAAGAGACATGGTTTGGATTGGCCCAATATGGAACAGGTTTGGAATAAGATAATCCTATGCTACTGAGGGTTCTCATTTAAGGTGCTAAATAATAAATTGTTATAAATCAGTATGTTATTAGTAAAATTTTACACATCATATATTTTTTAGATTGAATATTTTTGCTTGTTGAGTTTTGTGAAACATTGTCTTTTAAGGTGTGGGTCATAGATAAGGAGACACAATAGCGTTTGTGCTTGTAAGCCTGAGAGATTGTATGTTGTCGCGTATAGGGAATTTAAAAAAATAGACTTAAAAAGTCCTATAGCACGGGTTTCATGGTGAAAAGAGTGCTCGATAAATCGGTTTTTCTGGTTGCATGTTTTCAAAGAGTGAGTGGGCATTTTAGAAGTGAGAAAATATCCATATGATCGAAGATAAATCACAACACCAATCTATCCATGAGGGAAATACGGCTTTTGCATCACAGCTAGGGGTGAAACAGTCTGCAGTTTTTAAAAAATGGACGGCTCTCTCAAGAAGAGATTACGTCATCATTTTGTGTTGGGCTATCCCCTTGTTGGTGCTTTTTGCCGCGACTGTCTATATGAGCCCTTTGGAGTTTTTTCACATTATATCTAAAGAACAGTTTCAAGCACTGGAGAAAATGGAACAAGGAGATCTTCGAAAAATGACTAAGGAGATTTTGAAACAGCCTTTTGAAAATAATCCTGCTGTCTTGTTTTTGCGTAACGTAGGATGGAATGGTGTTTGGGCTTGTTTATGTTTCTTACCGCAAATGATTTGGTTTTGTCTTGTGCTGTTCTTTCCATTCTTTTTTGTCTTTAACGCCATCTCTAAACGGGATGTCAAGGAAATGATGAAGCTGTGGGATACATTGCCAGAGCAGCAACAGTTAGACAACCAATCTCTCAACAGAACACAATAGGGAAACGAGAGGCTAATTCTTTTGTAAGGAGTTTTGGAATGTTGATCACAGGAGGGTTGGGTGCTTTCATGTTTCTCGGGGAGATCATGATACTGTTTTCTACCGTCATGACAATCTTTGCACTTTATTATTCGTTGATAAAACGGACAATATTGTTGTTTTGGATGCGGCGCAAATTAAAAAAGGGTGCAGCGCAGAATTTGAGGCATAATCAGGCAGGAGGGAAAGGACAGAATACAGTTTGTGCAATAGAATTAAGCCCCCTTTCTTTTAAAGAATCTTTGGAACTTTCAAGAAAAGATTATTTTATCATCTTTTTTCTAGCCTTCATTGTGATTGTGTCTCTTACAGGTTTGATAGCTTTTTTTTCTTTTCTTATAAAATCTGCGATTGTTTTACACGGTTATATGGTTCTATTGTTTACGGTTGGCATGTTTGTCATGCAGCTGCTGTTGTGGTTCTGGCTATGGATTATTGTTTTTTTACCTGTCATTTTAATTCTCCATAGTTTCCTTCAGTATGGCGTGGAAAAAACAATGAAGAGGTTAGAAACATTTGTTTGAGCAGAGGATAAAAATGATGATTTCATATCAATGCGATAGGGGGGAAAAATGACTATTGTTATAAAATGTTTGGCTGTTTTAGGGATCGCCATCATTGCCATTTTAATGGCTATAGTTATGGTCAGGCTTCCTTACCTGTTGATCAAGCATATGAGGTTATCTTTTAAAATCGCTCAAGACTTGAAAAAGAGTACGATGCAACAAAAACAAGCCATACAACAATTGCGCAATGATCAGGGAGAAATGAAAAGACACAATCTTGTGCATAAGACCCTTGATGCGAAAATGCGCTTTCTTAACTTCAAAGAATCTCTGCCTCTTTCTTCAAAAGAATGTAAAATAATCTTTTTTATCTTTGTCCTCTTTTCTGTTTTGCGGGCTGCTTGCTCTATCGCAAATTTGGTATGGTGGAAGAGTGATATGATCAGCGGGATCATGTCACTGTTGAACGCTTCTCTATGGATTGGATTTCTTCTCTTTTTTCCGATCATTTGGGTGATGTGCATAAAGTTAACAAGAAAATTGAACAAAATACTTCCACAATTGGAAGAAGCAATAAAACAACGCGATCAGGCAATTCGTATGCAGAATGGGCGTGGAGGATAAAATGACGGGTAGTCTTATAACATTAATAGCCATTTCTTTCCTGTTATATATGATCGTAAATATTTTATTGTGGGTGCCAGTTTGGACAATTTGTTACTTGTTTATCAAGCGTGCGAGGCTTTATTGTCGCGTGAAAAAGGAACTGAAATGCGTGCTGAATGAACGCGATATTGCCTTAAAACAGATCTCCCCAAAATAAAAAAGCAGCAGAATGTTTGATAAAAAACAGCTTTCTCTTGTTTGGCAAGACTATAAAAAAATATTCTATCTTTCTACGGTTATAGTGACTGCTCCAATAGTTATAACTGTTGTCGTTAAGATATGGAGAGGGCAGGACTTTGTTTCTCTTGTCGTATTCGAGCCACTAACATGGATGCTTGCCTGTGTTTTTTATTCTTACCGATTGTTTTTATTATGCGTTTTATCGTGACACGTCAGTTGAACAAGATGATACGGCAATTAGAAGAAGAGGTTGAGCAGAAAGGAGCACCCGTCATATTATACGATGTGAATGAGGGAAAGTGAGCGAGGGGAAAATGAGCGAGAGAAAAATGAGCGAGGGGAAAATGAGCGAGGGAAAGTGAGCGAGAGAAAAATGAGCGAAGAGAGGCTTTTGTTGAGCCTTGCTTTTGACTTGTTCATTAAGGTGCATGGGTGTACTTCTCGTTTTATGCTTTT
>NZ_JBHION010000004.1:0-132386 GCF_042195515.1 Bartonella sp. CB10SXKL
AATAGAAAAAGTCATTCCTTGCGCAAAAATCACAGCAAAAGGAATTGGTGTGCTGTCTCAAGAGCTTAAAAGACAAAGCATGCATTAAGAGGAGGTTATTATGATAAAAAAGAAATACGAACTGACAGACGCAACAATCGAAGTTAATGGCAGAACTCTCCACCGCATTCGCGCCTTACGAGACTTTGGAAACGTCGAGAAAGGCGATTTAGGGGGGGGGATAGAGCATGAGGGCAATTTAAGTCACGAAGGGGATTGCTGGGTTGGTGATAATGCATGGGTTTATGAAGGTGCCCGTGTTTATGATGATGCACAAATTTCTGATAATGTTCAAGTTTTTGGTAATGCAGAAGTTTACGAGGGTATACATTTTTATGGATATATAGAAGTTTACGGCGATGTACGTGTTTTTGGTAACTGCGATGCTATATACATTGCCAATGATGCAGGTGCTTATGGGTATGTTGATAATATTGACCTCACCTCAACTAGAGAACAAACCAGATGAAAAAATACCGACTACTAATCTTATAGTGTCTCTATAAGCCGTTTCTAACCACACAAACAACTTTTTAAAACATGCGTGATTCACGCCACGGGAGAATTGCGCTCAAATAGGAGGAAATCAAGATGAGTGAACTAAGTACCACACAAACGGAATTAGTGGAAACAACGAACGATTGTGAAATCAAACCTACAGCTATGGAGCTTATTTTAGAAAGAGCTTTAGAAAATGATGTCGATATGGATCGTCTCAAGCGTCTTCTTGAATTGCGAGAACAAGAGATAAAACGACAAGAGCGCCAAAACTTTGTCCGTGATCTTTCGGCTACGCAAATGGAATACAAAAATATCGAACAAAACGCCATTAATACACATACTAAAAGCCTCTGTACCACGCTTGATAAATATATTGATGCTATCAAAGGACCTCTTGCAACACATCACTTTGCCTTGTTTTCTCGTATCAAAGACCAGAGTTCAAATGACATAACTGTAGAAATGACTTTAAAGCATATATCGGGCAATGAAATATCAACAGAAGGAACATTTCCTTTTGATGCTACAGGGAGCAAAAATAACATACAAGCGGGTGGTTCTACTCTCACCTACGCACGTAGATATCTCTTAGGCATGCTTCTTAATGTTGCAAGAAAAGAAGACGATACAGATGGCAACACGCTTCTTGCAGGTATATCTCCTGAACAAATGAATGAAATCAAAGAATTAATTAAAAAAATACAATCTGAAGAAAGTAAGCTTATCTCTTTCGTAGGAGCAAAAAATCTAACAGATATGTCTTATAAACACGCACAAATCGCTTTGTTTTCTTTGAAAAAAAAGCAACGTTCACAAATGAATAAAGCACAACAATCCTTACCACCACAAGAGCAACAAACGGCGGTGTGAGATGGAACAAAGAACAGCAGAATGGTTTCAAGCGCGCTTAGGAAAAGTCACCGCATCTAATGTTTACAACGTACTCAGTAAGACAGCTAAAGGTTTGCCTACAAGCAAATATGAAGATTACAAAACGAAACTCATGACAGAACGCTTAATAGGGGAAATAAGCCAATCTTATACAACACCTGCTATGCAATGGGGCATTGAACATGAAGAGAATGCCTTGAGAGAATATGAATTCATTTATGACGCAGAAGTCACAAGATGCGGGTTTATCCCACACCCAAAAATGGAAATGGCGGGGGCTAGTCCTGATGGGTTGATTGGAGAGGACGGTTTAATCGAAGTCAAATGTCCACAATCAACAACTCATCTTCGTTTTTTTATGTATGACGAAATCAAACCAGAATATCACGCACAAATGCAATTCCAAATGGCATGCACTGGACGAAAGTGGTGTGATTTCATGAGCTATAATTCAAACTTTGTAGGCAAATCTACTGGTTTGAGAATGAAAATCAAACGCATCCTCCGCGATGAGGAACACATTGAAGAGATTAATAAAGCTGTCGAAATATTTTTAGGGGAAATAGAACAAGAGATGCAAAAGATTTTGACAAAAGCTGCTTAAACCTATGGGGGTGCTCTCTCCTCCCAGCACCCCCACCCATTTACTAAGGAAATTAAACGTGTGTAACACCAAACATATTATCATACAGCCTGCTAAAGATGAGGAATTTTGTTTTTTTACCATTGGCTATGAAGGTAAGTACCTTGAGAATTATCTTAATTGTCTCATAGAAAACAATATCAAAACTTTATGTGATGTTCGTAAAAATCCAATAAGTAGAAAACACGGATTTTCAAAAAGACAATTAGAGCAAGCTGTAAGCAACATTGATATTGAATATATGCATATGCCTGAACTTGGAATTGCCTCTGAAAAACGAAGAAATTTGAAAACACAAAAAGATTATGACCGCCTTTTTGAAGATTATCAAAATACAACTCTCAAGAATAATTCTTGTGCAATAAACAAATTATATAAAATGTTTTTAAACAAAAAGCGCGTTGCAATCACCTGTTTTGAAGCCAATGTATGCATGTGTCATAGAGGACAACTCGCATTAGCTCTTACTCAATTTCCTGATTGGAAATATGAAATTAAGCACATCTAAAAAATAAACTTGCAAATTTTTAAAAGTTGGAGTGCTTCACATGCCTTCCAGCCCCCCACCCATTTAATTAACATAAAAAAGAGAAAGGTAATGAGATGATATTTGATGATGGAGATAGATATGTAACGACACGTGAGTGTGCACAGCTTTTTAGTGTATCCACAACAACGATTCGCAATTGGGTGCTTCAGGGGTTGTTTCCGGAGCCATATAAGCTAGGGAGAGCAGTGAGATGGAGAAAAAAAGAGATCTTAGACTTCACTCCAAAGAAAAATAAGGAGCAAATAAGAACAAATTAGGTAAAATTATATAAACTGTAGAAGGTGGTCTAAAAGGTGGTCTGAAAATAGCTATTTAAAGAAAAAAACTATATATTTCAATATGTTTAAGAAATAAAATGGTGCCCCCAGAGAGACTCGAACTCCCGACCCCCTGATTACAAATCAGGTGCTCTACCAACTGAGCTATAAGGGCGTAACCATGTAGGGATTAGCACAAACTCACAAAAAGGAAAACAGAAAATTATCAAATTTTGTGCATATTAAGTGAAAACTATATAATAAATAAAAATAACTAACTTATTTCCTCTTTTACCACTTTTTACAGCAAGGTTGGCACTATCCTTATGTTGATATCTTATAGAATCTTTTATAAGAATGCACTATTTTGCTATCAAATTACGAATCTGAAGACTTTGATTGATGAGAAAGGTATTTTTCAAGCCAGTGAATATTATAATTACCATCAGCAACATCTTGATTATTAATAAGATCGCGAAAAAGAGGTAGTGTAGTTTTTATCCCATCGACGACAAATTCATCTAAAGCACGCCGTAAACGCATCATACATTCTAAACGGGTACGTCCATGAACAATCAGCTTTCCAATCATGCTATCATAGTAAGGAGGGATACGATAACCTGAATAAGCGCCTGAATCAACACGAATCCCTAAACCTCCAGGTGTATGAAAATGTGTAATGGTTCCAGGTGATGGCGTAAAGTTAATAGGATCTTCTGCATTAATACGGCATTCAATGGCATGACCAGAAAAACAGACTTCATCTTGTGTCACTGAAAGCTTACAGCCTGATGCAATATGGATTTGTTCATGGACTAAATCTATACCTGTAATTGCTTCAGTTACAGGATGTTCGACTTGTAAACGTGTATTCATTTCAATAAAATAAAATTCGCCATTTTCATAAAGAAATTCAATAGTACCAGCTCCACGATATCCAAGTTTGGCACAGGCATTTGCAACAATACTTCCAATTTTTTTCCGTTCTGTTTCATTAAGTGCAGGTGATGTAGCTTCTTCCCATACTTTTTGATGCCGTCGTTGAAGTGAACAATCGCGTTCTCCTAAATGAATAGCATTTCCCGCACCATCACCTATGACTTGAATTTCAATATGACGGGGTTTTTCTAAATATTTTTCTATGTAAACAGCGTCATCACCAAAAGCAGCTTTCGCTTCTGAACGTGTTGTTTTGAGAGCTATAGAAAATTCTTGTTCAGAATGAACAACCTTCATACCACGTCCACCACCACCGGCAGAAGCTTTGATAATAACTGGATAACCAATTTCACGAGCAGTGCGTAAAGCATCTGATTCTTCAGTGACGGCCCCATCTGAACCGGGAACTACAGGAATACCAAGTTTTTTGGCGGTTTTCTTTGCTTCGATTTTATCGCCCATGATTCGGATATGAGTAGCTGTTGGACCGATGAATGTAATATCATGGGCTTCTAGAACATCCGCAAATTTTGCATTTTCAGAAAGAAAGCCATAACCTGGATGAACAGCATCAGCTCCTGTAATTTCACAAGCAGCAATAATTTGCTGAATACTCAAATAAGAATCGCGAGCGGGAGGAGGTCCAATACAAACACTTTCGTCAGCAAGACGAACATGCATTGCATCTGCATCAGCGGTAGAGTGAACAGCCACGGTTTTTATGCCAAGTTCTTTACATGCACGTAAAACGCGAAGAGCAATTTCTCCCCGATTAGCAATGAGGATTTTTCGAATCATGGTTGCCCCTCGCTTTATTCAACAATAATAAGTGGTTCACCAAATTCAACAGGTTGACCATCTTTGACAAGAACAGTGGTTACTGTGCCTGAGCGTGGTGATGAAATTTGATTCATTGTTTTCATGGCTTCAATAATAAGTAATGTCTCCCCTTCAGAAACATTTTGTCCTACTTCTACAAAAGGTTGCGCGCCTGGTGAAGGTGCAAGATAAGCTGTTCCAACCATGGGAGAGGTTATTGTGTTTTTTGATTTATCTTCTTGGATAGATTGTATAGGAGATTCAACTGTTGGAACTGGAGAAGATGTTACAGAAAAAGTAGGAGTAGAAACAGGAGCATAGATTGCTTGCTCAGAAGAAATTAAGGTATTTTGGCGTGAGACACAAATACGAAGCTCCCCTTGTTCAACTTCAATGTTCGTTAAATTTGTATCATTCAAAATTTCAGCAAGATCACGAATAATTTTCGTATCAATTGCGGTTTTTGCCGAATCCATTTTTTTTGTTGTCATTTTATTTCTAACTCCTTGATCAATGAAGATCGTCATTATCTCATTTTATGACCGAATATCTCTAGATTAGGGATGACATCTTTTGAGGCTTTAAAGATTTTTATTTCCTTTAAATTATTATACTTTGCAATTTAAAACTCGTATCTGCTTTACGCAAAATTGCACTTATAAGCCTGTTGTCAAAAAAGAGAAAGCATAAAATTACCTCATTTACAGTATTCTTCCTAAAACTGATCAGGTATTCACTGTATATTGTCTATCGCTTGTTTTAGAATATCTTGTCTGGCTGCGCCAATGAATATTTTATTACCAATGATGTAAGAAGGTGTTCCCGTAATATGAAGTTTAGAGGCAATTTGGATATTTTTTTTAAAAACGTTTTGAAGAGTGGGATCTTTTATTGCATTACGTAGTTTTTTTTCATCTGCTCCTAGTGAAACAGCTACTTTAATAGCTTTAGCTTCATTTGCACGCCCCTGATACATTAAAAGCGTTTTGTGAAACTGAGGATATTTCTCTGGAAATTGTTTTCGAAATGCGTAGGCAACAGTATGGGCTGCCATAGAATCAGAGCTTAAAATTGGTAAATCCTTAATAATAACCTTTAAATCTGGATATTCTTTTATCAAGCCTTCTATATTTGAATAGGAAGTTTTACAATATCCACAATTGTAATCAAAAAAATTGACAAGCACTCTTTTACCATTTGGGTTTCCCAAAACAGCGTCATGTGGAGAATGAAAAATTTCTTTTTCTAATAAATGAATGACAGAAGTTTGTATTTGGTTTTCATATTCATTCTGTTTTTCCAGCTTATCTTGAAGAATAAGCTGCATTTCAATCAGAATTTCTGGATGAGTAAGAAGGTATTCTTTGACAATTTGTTGAATATGATGAGAATCAGTATGTGGTATCATTTTTTCTTTAAGCTTAGATAAAAAGCTAGAATCTTCCAAAAGTTGTGTTTTAAGCTTTTCTAAGCTTAAATGATTTGCTGTTTTTGAGTGTGATGTTGCGTTTGATAAAGAAGGTAAAAAGATTAAAATACTCGACATAACTGGGACTAAAATTTTTGAAAAAAGTGTTATTTTCGAGTTTTGAGAGTGATAAGTCATCTGTATACCTTCACATTTTCTAGTGTGTCATTGAGTGAACTATATGAAAAGCGTTATCTCTGTGCAATAAAGCATTTAGCTATAGTGTGTATTTAAGAATGAGAAAAACATCAATTTTTCTTTAAAGGATTTCATATGATGAACCGTGGCTTGGCAAGGATTATGTTTTGTAAAAGATAAAAAAAATCTCTTTAATTTGTCAAATGTTGTTTTGATGTATAAGGGTATCAAAAGCTTTTTGTGCGTGTTTATTTTAGGGAAAAGTACGTTGATAATACAATGAAGAACACTTGTATTATTTTTTCCTGTTGCTTTATTGAGTACTGAGAAAAAAATTAAATAATGAAAAGTGAAATTATGAAAACCACAACACATTATGAGCTGTTTATCATTGGGGGAGGGATAAACGGGTGTGGATTGGCAAGAGATGCAGCAGGACGCGGTTTTAAAGTGGGATTGGCTGAAATGAACGATCTTGCATCTGGGACCTCAAGTGCGTCAACAAAGCTTATTCATGGTGGGCTTCGTTATCTTGAACACTATGAGTTCAAACTTGTTCGTGAAGCATTGAAAGAACGCGAGATCATTTTACGCATGGCTCCACATATTGTGCGTCCTTTGCGTTTTCTCCTTCCTTATCATAAAGAATTGCGCCCTGCTTGGATGTTGCGTTTTGGACTTTTTATTTATGATTATTTAGGGAATTGGAATCAGAAATTGTGGCGCAGTAAAACGATTAATTTTTCACAAAAATTTTGCTCTACACTGAAGAAAGAATATCAGAGAGGTTTTGAATATTCTGATGCAAGAGTAGATGATGCGCGTTTAGTTATTGGCAATGCTCGTGATGCAGAAAAGAGGGGAGCTGATATAAAAGTACGAACAGAAGTTCTCTCTTTAAAAAAAGAAGACAATAAATGGCGTATCTTTCTTCAAGACAAGTTAAGTAGCAAAGAATATAGTGTCACAGCTTCTTATGTCGCGAATATGACAGGACCTTGGATTGATCATGTTTTGGCAAGCATATTAGATTGTAAAGAACATCCACCAGTACGGCTTGTTAGAGGTTCTCATATTTTGGTTCCCAAGCTTTATACTCATGATCGTGCTTATATTTTTCAAAATGGTGATGGGCGTATTATATTTGCTATTCCGTATCAAGAAGAGTTTACCTTGCTTGGAACAACAGATTGTAATTATCAAGGAGATCCGGCTGACGTTCATATTACTGATACAGAAATTGATTATATTTGTGCAGCAGCCAGTGAATATTTCATACAACCAGTGTTGCCTGAAACGATTGTCTGGTCTTACTCTGGAGTTCGTCCACTCTATGATGATGGAGCTTCAAAAGCACAAGAAATTACGCGCGATTATGTTTTAAAAGAAATGGGAACAGGAACAACACCAAAGATTCTTAATCTTTATGGTGGAAAGATTACAACTTATCGTAAGTTGGCTGAAGATGCGATGAAATTTGTTGAAAAAGAGCTTGGTAAAAAGGGAGCATCATGGACGGCTAAGGCAGTGCTTCCTGGGGGTGATTTTCCCTATAACAAATTAGATACAATCGAAAATAGGATTGCTCTTTTGATGCCAGATTTAGATGCTTTTACACATCGCAGGCTTGCACGCTCCTACGGTACGGAAGCATTGGTGATCTTTGCACATGGTAAGGCAAATAAAGGAAAAAATTTTGGACATGGGCTTTATGAAGTAGAAGTAAAATGGTTGATGGAAAAAGAATGGGCTAAAGTATGTGAAGATGTGTTATGGCGTCGTTCAAAACTGGGTCTCCTATTTAATGAACAAGAGGTTGATACTCTTTCTTCCTATATGCAAAGCCAACAAGAGATTGAACAACTTTTATGATCATTTCATTTTACAGATTTTATCTGCAATATTGTAAAATATTTTCCTTAAAGAGATACTGATATCAGTCATAGATATTAAAAAGGCAATGGCTGTCTATACCCTGATTTTAGTTTTTTTTTGCAAGAATCATAAAATGGCAAAATTAGATAGAATATTTAGGATGAAATTTGTCTATCTTATAAAGTAAAATTCAAGAATGTTACCAAGAATAACTCATTGAAAAAAAATGATTTATAATTAGATTCATGTGAAATAAGGATTTTTATTCTTTCTTTAGGAGAAGATAAAGATACTTTCTGTAGCATTTATTTGTACAATAAGTTAAAAAAATCTATAGAACATTAAATCTATTATAAAAAATTGTATAATGTGTTAGTTTAGCATTTATTATCTTAAATGCTGTGCTAAATCATGTAAGGATGGACGCTTGATGAGCGTAAGAAGAACTTGTAAATGAGTTTTTTATATTATGGTGAAAATCTTCTTTTTTCATGTTTATATACCTAAACACTAATCTATGAGAAATGCGATATTGTGTTTTATCATGATTGATTGTAGTAAACCTTGATATCAATTGAAAATAATGAACTGTTATTATACTCATGATAGTATAAGAGAATAAAATTTTCCGTAAACTAAAAGTAAGTATTTTTCTATGTATAAAGAGAGAGCTATAGGGACGTGAGAGTAATACCCTCATGATATTTTACAACCTTCCATCGCCTATAAAATTTGCAGTAGCACCAATGTTGGACTGGACAGACCGACATTGCAGGTTTTTTTATCGTCTTTTAACGAAAAAAGCTCTCCTTTATACGGAAATGATGGTAGCAGATGCTGTCATTCATGGTGTTCGCGAACAATTGTTGGCTTTTAGCGATAAAGAACGTCCAGTTGCATTACAACTAGGGGGGGCTGATCCGAAAAAGTTAGCAGAAGCTGCACGAATTGCTGAGGATTTTGGCTACAACGAAATAAATCTTAATGTCGGGTGCCCATCAAATCGTGTTCAAGCAGGTGTCTTTGGGGCTTGTTTGATGTTACATCCAGACATTGTGGCAAATGCCGTGGAAGCGATAAAACGAGAGGTTACTATACCTGTAACTGTCAAATGTCGGATTGGAGTGGACGAACAAGATGAAGAGTTAGCGTTAGATCTTTTGGCTAATCAGGTTTGGAATGCTGGATGTGATGCGCTCTGGATACATGCACGCAAGGCATGGCTGCAAGGATTGAGTCCGAAAGAAAACCGTAATATTCCGCCCCTTAATTATGAAAGAGTTTACAAATTAAAACGTAAATATCCTCATAAATTCATTGGGATAAATGGTGGAATTAAATCGATTGATGAGATCAAAGAACACTTAACTTTCTGTGATTCTGTCATGGTTGGTCGCCAAGTTTATCATAATCCAGCTTTGTTAAAACATATTGATTTTGAACTCTATGGTGAGACGCAAAATAATCTGAGTGAGAGTGATCTTATTGAGGTTATGTGTGATTATGCAGCTCGACATATTGCATCGGGGGGGCGGCTTTCTCATGTGACACGTCACATGATTGGTTTATTTCATGGGCGGGGTGGGGCACGTCGATGGAGGCAAATATTATCAAATGATGCGACAAAACCAAATGCAGATATATGTATTTTAAAAGAAGCTTTTTATGCTCTCATTTAATAATAGCCTAATAATTAACATATATTAAAGTTGAGATCCTTTGCGTTTGGATGTCTTTGCGATAATTTTGATCTCTTCAATTTTATAAGTTTTTGAAAGTTTATAACTTTTATTATGCATAAGAATTGTTGGAATGTATAATTAAACGGCATGCTGATTATGCCTATTAAATAAAAAATAGGTTAAGGGTATCACTGTAAAGGTAATCATAAGATATTAATAACATTTTGAATCTTGCACGTTTGTTATTAGGGTTGAAAATAGAATGTAGAAATTATTGCTTTCATAGTATTTAACATTTTTAAAGCACTGTTAAAAAAACAATAAATTATTCATATCCTGTATATATGACGGGATTTTCATAAACATTGTAGATTTTAAAAGGTATCCTTATGACCGCTAGTCCATTTGATGATTTTCGTGCTTTGCTTACAAATTTACCTGTTGCTGATGAGTTTTCTATAATTTTGGCAAAAAAACGGCAAAAAGACTTAACAAAAGAGCAAGGAACATTAGGAAAACTAGGAGATATTGCTGTTTGGTATGCGGGGTGGAGGGGTACAGAAAAACCTATCGTAACGAGACCTTTGGTCGCTATTTTTTCTGGAAATCATGGTATTGTAGAGGAGAATATTACACCATTTCCACAATCTATGACACAAAAAATGGTAGAAAATTTTGCCTCTGGTGGAGCTGCTATCAATCAAATTTGTATTGCTTATGATCTTGGATTAAAAATATTTGATTTAGCATTGGAATATCCAACAATGAATATTACGAAGGATGCCGCAATGGATGAGCGGAGTGCGGCTGCTACAATGGCATTTGGAATGGAATCCATTGCGGGTGGAACAGATCTTTTATGTATTGGAGAAATGGGAATTGGAAACACAGCAATAGCTTCAGCTTTATGCTTAGCATTGTTTGGAGGGGAAGTGGAAGAATGGACAGGAAATGCTATGGAATCAGAAGGTGATTTTTATCAGCGTAAAATTGCAGCGGTTAAGACAGCTATTTCTTTGCACAAGGATTATTTCAATGATCCTTTTGAGATAATGCGTCGCTTAGGAGGACGTGAAATTGCTGCTATGGTTGGTGCTATTTTAGCAGCAAGAATAGAAAAAATACCCGTTATTTTAGATGGTTTTGTGGCAACAGCAGCTGCAGCGGTCCTTTATAAAATGCATCCAAAAGCTCTTGATCATACCCTTGTTGGACATGTTTCTTCTGAGACAGCTCATCGTAAACTTTTAAAAAAAATTGGCAAAGAACCACTTCTAGATTTGGGGATGCGTCTTGGTGAAGGGACAGGAGCAGCTATGGCAGCTGGTATTGTCAAAGCTGCTGTTTTAACACATGCACAAATGGTCGTTTTTCAACAAGAAAGTTTGAATGCCTAAAAGATCATGAGACGGATATAAAAATCTTAAGAGTTTTGTTCATGCGTCTTGTCGTGTAATTTAATATAATTAAGTGGAAGTTCCGTTGTATATTTAATCTGTTCCATTGCGAAAGAAGATGAGACATCACGGATATCAATTTTAGAAATTAATTTTTTATAAAAAAGATCATAAGCTTCAATGTTGGGCACAACAACACGCAATAAATAGTCAATATCTCCACTCATTCGATAAAATTCAATGACTTCACGGAATTCTTGCACAATTTTTGAAAAACGCTTAAACCATTCATGACTATGTGTGTTTGTGCGAATAGACACAAAAACAGTGACGTGTGCGTTTACTTTTTCAGGAGAAAGAACAGCAACACGACGCTGAATGACGCCATCTTCTTCAAGTTTTTGAATTCTACGCCAGCAAGGAGTGGTCGAAAGTCCCACTTTTTTAGCAATATCAGCAACAGAAAGTGTCGCATTTTCTTGCAAAAGATGTAAAATTTTTCGGTCAAGACGGTCCATATTTATTCTCAATATTTTAATTTATAAAAATTTACGCACTAAACAACGCAGATATACAATAAGCTCATCATTAAACCATGGATTTTTCTGTAACCAAGAAGTATTTCGCCATGATGGATGAGGCAAAGGCATAACATTATAGCCTCGAGGTTGGGGAATGGAAAGAATATTTCTCCAATCACCAACAGTTGCAGAAACGGTTTTATATTTTAATTCTGTAATGTGCCATTTTTGCGCATAACTGCCAATAGCAAGAACAAGCTTTATTTGAGGCATCGCTTGAAATATCTTTTCATGCCATATTTCTCGACATTCACGTCTTGGTGGTAAATCAGCTTTATTTTTGTCATAGCCTGGAAAACAAAATCCCATAGGAACAATAGCAAAAAGAGATCTATTATAAAATTCTTCTTTCGTGACACCCAGCCAATTACGCAATTTTTCGCCAGAACGATCATTAAAAGGGATAGAAGTTTCATGGACACGCAACCCTGGTGCTTGGCCTGCAATTGCAATCGAAGCGGTATCGGATAAATAAACGACAGGGTTTGGTTCATGAGGAAGAGGAGGAAAATAATGGGGTTGTTGGACGCAAACACGACAGGAATAGATCTCTTTTTCAAGTTTGATAATTTGGCTACATTGTTTCATTGGTAAATAAAATTAAAAAATATTTTTCTTATTCTGTGCGAGGATTTGCTTTGCGCCATTCTTTTGGTCGTTGAAAACTTGATGCCCATATTCCTTTCTTTTTCTTTCTAGCTTCTTGCTCTTCTTTGGGGTATTCATAATAATTTACAGCCCAACCATTATGTACAAGTGTTGCGTTGATATTGCTAACTTGTTTTGTTTTACATGTTGCAAGAATACGGCGATATTTATCTGTTTTTTGCCAGTGACATGTAACAGTTTGATTTTTTAATAGTTTTTCTAAATATTTCTTTGCCTCAAGCCCACAAGGGTAGCGCGCTTCCTTTTTTCCACAAAATTGGTGGAGTTCAGGAGCATCAATTCCAGCTAGTCGAATCTTAATTGAAGAAATCATAATGGTATCGCCATCAATGATTAATGCATTTCCTTCAACAGTGTTTTGAGAAGAAAATTTTTCTTTTTGAGGCAACAGCTGAGTTTTCTTAAAATAAGTTGACATAATGATAAGAATGCTAGCAGCGACAAAAATACTGAAACCGATAACTTTTAGATTAAAGCTTCTTAGATTAAAATGAGAAAAAGATTTTTTCATGAAATAAAGAAACTGCTAACATTATTATAACTCTATTTTAGTATTGTTTATAATTGACCCGAGAAACTTTATTCATATGACGAAACAGTGTTTCGTTTTAATGACAAAATTTTCATTAGATATCACAATAATCAAATACTCATACAGAATATATGTAAGCAACTTAAATAATAAATCAACTTATCCAAATCCGTACAAAACATACAAAGTTTAAAGTAAACTTTTTAAACTTAAGGAAATAAAAAAACACCCCTCAAAAAATAACTTTGAAGAGCAATACTCCAACATTTCTTTTGGAGTATAAAATCTATCAATTTAATAATAATTTTATTTATTTAATTTTTGTTTCTTTAAATTCAACGTGCTTTTTTACAACTGGATCATATTTACGCTTGCTCATTTTATCTGTCATTGTACGGCTGTTTTTCTTTGTTACATAGAAAAAACCAGTATCTGCAGTTGATAAAAGCTTGATCTTAATGGTTGCTGCTTTAGCCATAATGTAAATACCCTATTTATACTGAAAAAATATTATTTCTGTCAAAACTTATTTCCGACATCATCAGATTTTCCGGCAACACTACGGATGTTCTCAAAAAAGTCAAGAGCTGATTAATTTTCTCATAAGTTGGACAAACACCAAAATGACATATAAACCGAAAAAAACAGCCATGGCTATTGAAAAACCAAAGTGTTTAAAGATATCCATGGATTTTCCGATAAAGGTCGGTCCGATGAGCATACCAATTCCATAACAAAAAATAAAAGCAGAATTAGCAGCAGCAAGCTCTTGCCCCTTGAGACGGGCTCCTAAATGTGCAAGACTAATTGTATAAAGGCTCGCTGATACACCACCCAGAAAAAACAAATCAAGCATCAGAATCCATGGATATTGAAGAATCCATGGTACTATAAAAGTTCCTATAAAACCTAAAATAGCGCAACTCATCAGCGGGTAGCGTCGATCTTTGGCGTAGTCGCTTATAATGCTGATAGGAATTAAGAGGAAAATATTCCCAAATGCAAGGGTTGCCATAAAATGTGCTGCTTCATTCTCATTATAACCAATGGATAAACTAAAGGGTATTATAAGAGTTAATACGCCCATTTGAATGGCCCCGTAAACAAGGACCGCCATCATTGCACTTGGAACGTGAAAAAGATAACGAAAAAATGGCATATATTGATTTTTTTGAAATTCTGGACTTAATTTCCAAGCGGTAAGAATTGGTATAGTAGCAAGTATAATAAGGCTATATCCAACAGCAAAAGGAATAAATCCTTGTGTTCCCACTTTTGCCAGCAGCGTTAGACCTATTATAAACCCTAATCCTAAGACAATAGCATAAATAGAAAGGATCAAACCGCGTTTTTTGGGGGGAGCATAACTGTTGATCCAAAACTCTGATAGGATAAACATAACTGTCATGCTGAAATGTAATATAAACTTTAAAATAAACCAAATCCATATGGGATCAAAAAAATAGAATCCTAAAAAACTTAAAGATCCTATCGCCATCATAAGCAATATTGTTTGAGCGATTCCTAAGCATAAGGCAATTCGAGACGTAAAAATAGCTGCAATAATTGTGGCGATTCCACCAACTGTTCCACTATAGCCGATTGTACTGTTGGAAAGTCCTTTCTCTGCCATAAGAAGAGAGACAAGTTGTGTTCCCATTGCCAATGCTGTTCCAACAGTGCCAATAGTTGCAATAGCGGCAATAATTGCACGCAAAGAATTATTTTGAGAGTCAAAAGGTTTTTTTTTCATGAGAATGGCTTAAGGTACTCTTGTTTATTTAAACAATGAAAAGATGAGCTGAAATGAAAGGGAGCCAAAACTATCCTTTGCAGTTTCTCTCATTTTCTAAGTATAAAAAACTGCAAGATTTTTATATGGTTATTATAGACTTAACAATAAAATTTATCCTCTTGTATACTAAAGAAAGAAGATTGTACATATAAATATTATATAATATAAGTCATTTCTTAAATTGAATTTATTATTCATATTATATTCAATGGAGGGCAAGAAGCTTAATTTTTTCTTTTCCCATAAAAAGTATACTTTTGTTTTTTTAATTTGTTTTTATGGTAGGATGTCGGTGAAAATTTTATTGGACGAGGTTTTGTTAACAGTTCAAAGCATAAAGCGCCAGCAAAAGGTTGTACCGTTATAAGTTTTACTTCTACAACATCACTGAGCTGATAGCCTTTATGGCTACGCTGTCCTACAAGAGCATGTTGTGCTTCATCAAAATGATAATAATCATTTTTAAGTGTAGAAATATGGACAAAACCATCTGTATTGAGTTTATCAAGTGAGATAAAAAGACCTGCTTTTGTAACTCCGGAAATGCGGCCTGTAAAAATACGACCGATTTTATTCGTTAAATAGTGAGCAACAAGCCGATCAATCGTTTCTCTTTCAGCCATCATTGCACGGCGTTCGTATAAAGAAACTTGCGTAGCAATTTCTGCAAGATTTTGTTCTTGTGTATCTGTTAATTGATCATTTCCTAATTTGAGAGCTTTAATGAGTGCTCGATGAATAATGAGATCAGCATAACGACGGATTGGTGATGTAAAATGTGTATAGTTCTGCAAATTCAAACCAAAATGGCCACTATTTTTAGGGTTGTACTCTGCTTGTGATTGTGAACGCAAAATAACTTGATTGACTAGTTCTTGTTGTTGAGTATGAGCGACCTTTTCTAAAATTCTATTAAGGCGCGCTGAGGTAAGTTCGCTTCCGCGGGAGAGTGGTATCCCCAAACTTTGAAGAAAGCTCCGAAGTATTTCTTGCTTAGCAAGAGAAGGTTTTTCATGAATACGATAAATGAGCGGCTGGTGATGTTGTTTTAATGTTTCAGAAGCTGCAATATTAGCTTGTATCATAAACTCTTCAATTAAACGATGCGCTTCTAATTGTGTTTCACTCACAACATCTTTTATGCATCCATTTTGATCAAGAATAATCTTTTTTTCTGCAATTTCTAATTCTAGTGGTTGGCGACGATTTCTCGCAGCTTTAAGGCATGCATAGGCTTCCCATAAGGGGTGCAAAATGCTCTCAAAAAGAGGGGTTATTTTTTCATTTATATTACCTTCAATTGCCAATTGTACTTCTTGATAAGAAAGTTTGGCTCTTACACGAATCATAGTACGATGAAAACTATGTTTTCGTTTATTACCGTTTGCATCAAAAATCATACGAACGGCTAAAGCTGGTCTTTCTTTTCCTTCACGAAGAGAACATAAATCATGAGAAAGGCGTTCAGGTAACATTGGCACAACGGTATCGGGAAAATAAACAGAATTTCCACGTTTCAATGCTTCTTTATCTAAAGCGCTTCCTGTTTTGATATAATAAGAAACATCTGCAATGGCTACAATAATAATCCAACCATCATTATTTGCTGGATCCTTATCCTTGGTTGCATAAACTGCATCATCATGGTCTTTTGCATCTGGTGGATCAATTGTAATAAAGGGTAATTGTCGCCAATCTTCACGATTATCCATATTGGCAGCTTTGATATGTTTGGCTTGCTCAAGAACACTTTCAGGAAAAATATAAGGCATTCCTTTCGAAAGAAGCGCTATCATTGAGAGTGTTTTCTCACTCTTAATGTGCCCTAAAACATTCTTTATTTTTGCGCTTTTTAATCCGTAACCAGTATTTTTTTTTATTTCGACTTCAACGAGATCACCAATTTGAATCTTCATTTCTGGAGACATTTCAACAATGAGTTCATTGGTTTTGCGGTCTATAGGATCAAGGCGCCATTGATTATTTTCAAATTTTTGTACAATAGCAAATGCGCTTTTGGGAGATACATCAATTTTACGAATAATTCGTCCCGTATAAGGATGGCTTGAGCTTTCAGAATTTTTATTTCGAAAAACTTTTACAAGAATATGATCTCCAACACCAATATTACTTCCTGTTATGTGATGAAAAGAGTGTATTTCAATATTGGGCTTTGGAGAATCTTCCCATTCAAGAGGTTGTGCAATAAAACTTCCATCTTTATCACGTCCGCTAATTTTTACTAAAGAAACAGGGGGTAATTTTCCTTTGTTTATTGCTCTTTTGTGGTGTTTAGATATGAGATTTTGATCCTTTAACTCACGTAACATATCTCTAAGCCAGATACGAGAATCGCCTTTTAAGTTAAAAGCTTTAGCGATTTCTCGTTTACTTGAGTAGTTAGGATTCTCAATTATAAAGGAAAGGATTGCTTCCTTATTGGGAAAAGTTTTCCCCTTGAATGAAGAGAGATATTTTATGTTTTTTTCACCTTTAGCCAAAATTTATGTCTCTTTTATTTTTGCTTTTGTTTTAGAAGAAGCTCTTTTTGAAGTTGTTTTTTTACTCGATGCTTTAGCCGATATAAGTTCTAGTGCCTCTGGAAGTGTTACACTAATGGGATCTTTATCTTTTGGCAATGTTGCATTAATTTTACCCCAATTGACATAAGGACCATAACGCCCGTTGCGCACGGTAATGGTTCCTCCTTCTGGATGCTCTCCTAATGTTGCCAATGCTTCAGGTGTTGTTCTGCTTTGCTTGGTTTTGTTTTCTTGTTGTTCTGCCAATACTGTAACAGCGCGATTGATACCAATATCAAAAACTTCATCTGCATGAAGAAGGCGCGCAGATTTTCCGTTATGGCTAAGATAGGGACCATATCGTCCAATCGTAGCCGTGATTATTTTTCCAGTTTCAGGATGAATGCCAATTTCACGGGGAAGGGATAGTAAAGCCAAGGCTTTATCAAGGGTTACATTTTCTGCCTGCCACTCTTTTGGTAGTCCTGCACGCTTAACTTCTTTGCTTTCACCAAGTTGAATATAGGGTCCAAACCGGCCATTGCGAAGAGAGATATCTTTTCCTGTTTCAGGGTCAATACCAAGTATAACAGGTTCATCATTGCGTACAGCTTCATTATCTTCTCCAGTATCTGTACCAAGTTGGCGTGTGTATTTACATTCGGGATAATTGGAACAGCCAACAAAAGCACCATAACGACCGAGTTTTAATGATAATTGACCATTTTTACAAAGAGGACAGGAACGCACATCACTTCCATCTTCGCGTTCAGGAAAGGCGAGAGGTGCTAATGTTACATTTAAAACATCAAGGACATTGGTTATACGGAGTTCTTGGATATTGCTAATAGATGCATTAAATCCATCCCAAAAATCCCTTAAGACGTCTTTCCAAGAAAGTTTGCCGTCAGATATAAGATCCAGCTTTTCTTCAAGATCTGCTGTGAAACCATATTCTACATAGCGATTAAAGAAATTTTCAAGAAAGGCCGTAACAATACGTCCCTTAGCATCGGGAATAAGCTTTCGTTTATCAATGACAATATATCCACGGTCACACAATGTCGCCAATGTGGAGGCATAAGTCGAAGGACGACCAATTCCTAACTCCTCAAGCTTTTTAATTAATGAAGCTTCAGAATAACGAGAAGGGGGCTCTGTGGTATGTTGTACGGATTCAACTTTTTCTTTTGTAAGTGCTTCACCAGTGTTTATTTGTGGTAAACGTGTTGTTTCATTTTCTTCATTATTTTCTTCGTCTCGTTGATCCGTGTAGACGGAAATAAAGCCATCAAAGCGAATAACAGATCCTGTTGCTCGTAGATTTGCACGGTTTTCTCCTTGCTGTGCTTCAATTTCAACGGTTGTACGTTCAATGTCAGCAGAACGCATTTGGCTGGCAATAGCACGCTTCCATATCAGCTCATAGAGCTTTGCTTGATCGCTATCGAGAAAATTACGGACTTGACTAGGATTGCGTTGAAAATCTGTTGGACGGATCGCTTCGTGTGCTTCCTGTGCATTTTTTGCCTTTGTTGAATAAAAACGTGGTTTTTCAGGAATATAGTCTTTACCGAAAGTTTCATGAATAACTTTTCGTGCTGAATCAATAGCTTCTGGTGCTATTTGCACACCATCGGTACGCATATAAGTAATCAGCCCTGCCGTTTCACCATTAATTTCAATGCCTTCATAAAGCTTTTGGGCAATTTGCATAGTGCGAGAAGCTGAAAATCCTAATTTTGAAGAAGCTGCTTGTTGTAGTGTGGAGGTTGTAAATGGAGGAAAAGGATTTCTCTTTGTAGGTTTTGCTTCAACACTGAGTGTATGATATTGGGCTTGCTCCAACATAAGGCGAATTTGGTCTGCTTGTTCTTGAGATTGAATATCAAGCTTGCCTATTTTTCTTTGATTAAACATTGTCAATCTTGCTTGGAAACTATCATTTCGGATGGTTTTTAACTGTGTTGTAATGGACCAATAATCTTCTTTGATAAAATGTTCTATTTCTGATTCACGATCACAAATAATACGCAAAGCAACCGATTGAACGCGTCCTGCTGAACGGGCACCAGGAAGTTTCCGCCATAAAACAGGTGAAAGTGTAAAACCAACGAGATAATCAAGAGCGCGACGTGCAAGATAAGCATCTACAAGTGATGTATCAATATCACGTGGATTGTTCATAGCATCAAGCACAGACTTTTTGGTGATGGCATTGAAGACAACTCTTTTAATAGGTTTATCTTTTAAAACTTTTTTTTGACGGAGAACATCCAGAATATGCCATGAAATAGCTTCCCCTTCACGATCAGGGTCTGTTGCTAATATAAGGCTATCGGCTTCTTTAACGGCTTTTGCTATTTCATTTAAACGTTTAGCGGCAGCAGAATCTATATCCCATTTCATAGAAAAATCTTGATCCGGTAAAACAGAACCATCTTTTGCAGGCAAATCACGAACATGTCCAAATGATGCGACAACTTTGTATTGAGATCCAAGATATTTATTAATTGTTTTTGCTTTTGCTGGAGATTCAACGATAACGATATTCATAATTTTACCCAAATATTGAAATAAAAATTTTTTTATAAACGCCTTTTACGCGAATAGCTAATGCCAATTGCTTAAGAGCACATAAAAAAATATTAGCCATATAAAAAACATGAATATTGTACAACTTATGATTGTCATTATTAGAATACACCCTATATAGAATTACACGATTTATTTTCCACTGTTATTACAAAAACATACGGCGAAATACTAAGACGTCTATTGAGAGGTAGGAGGGGAAATGCTCAAGGATAGAGGATTATGTTTATAAATCATTTAAAAGTTATCCAATATATTACAGACATGTCAAAGCAAATGAATCAGATGGCGCGTCAGGCGCATAGTCCGCTTTTAGCATTGCTTTTGGATATGGTTGCCAAAGAAGGGCAAAGCATTATTAATAGTGCTGAGGCTCTTGGGGAAGATCAAGATTCGACAATGACACACAACCACCAGAGTGTCGAATAAGCTTTCCAGCAAGGTCGAGTTCTACCAACAAGAGGTAGAGAGCTGGGAGTGAAACACCTGAGTGGATACTAAGTGTGTCTAAATCGATTGGCGTTGTTGAAAGAGCGGAGAGAACTGCTGCACGTGCTGCATTGTCATCTGCTGAAGAGAGACCGCTGTTTTTTTCATCTGCTAAATTAAAATTCTCCTTTTCAAGTTGTAAAGAGGATGGTTCCTCAAAAAAATTGAGTTGCGAATTTGGAAGCGGTGAAATTAATGGCGTAAGTGTTTCTATAATGTCAGAAGGATGTGTGGTGAGTAGAGCACCGTCTTTGATAAGATTGTTTGTACCAACAGATCTTGGATCAAGTGGAGAACCGGGAATGGCAAAAATTAACCGTCCCATTTCAGCTGCTTGACGTGCGGTAATTAAGGACCCTGAGCGCAGGGCTGCCTCTACAACCAAGAGACCAAGTGATAGAGCTGCAATAATACGGTTTCTTCTTGGAAAATCGATAGCACGCGGCTTCCAAGAAATGGGCATTTCGCTGATGATGGCCCCACCGTTGGCGATAATATCTTCGTGCAACTTTTTATTTTCAGGAGGATAGATATGATCAATTCCTCCAGCCATGACTGCAACAGTTCCTGTTTTTAAACTTGCTTGATGCGCAACGCTATCAATTCCACGAGCGAGACCAGAAAT
Organism: Bartonella sp. CB10SXKL; assembly: GCF_042195515.1. Taxonomy (NCBI): domain Bacteria; kingdom Pseudomonadati; phylum Pseudomonadota; class Alphaproteobacteria; order Hyphomicrobiales; family Bartonellaceae; genus Bartonella; species Bartonella sp. CB10SXKL. Next base: position 21,008 of record NZ_JBHION010000004.1, read on the forward strand.
TGTTACAAAGTCTGCTTCTCCGAGAAAACGCGCAAATTGAGCCGTAAGCTTTTTCCCAGCAGCTGAAGCATTTCGAGAACCTATAATTCCAATAGAAGTTTTTTGAAAAATTGAAATATTACCTTTGATAGCAATAAGCGGCGGAGGGGCTTCTGTAACCTTAAGAAAAGCTGGATAATCTGGTTCGCCCATACCGATGAACCGAATATCTAATCTTTCAGCTTCTTGCATTTCTTTTTCTGCATCTTCTAAGCTTGCTATTTTTATAGATACAGAACCACCACCTTTTCTACTAAGCTCTGGCAGCGCTGCCAGAGCATTTTCTGCTGTTTTATAATGATCAATGAGATTACGAAAACTAACAGCTCCAATATTTTCACTGCGCAATAACCGTAACCAGCTTAGACGTTGACGATCAGTAAGCAGGATTCCTTTATTTATCTCCGTGTTGCGTACCAATCTTACTTTCTTCCCCAATTAATAATCTACTGATATTTGCAGAATGTTTTATAAACACAAATACGCTCATCACAATCAGCATACAATAGAAATAAGAAGCGGAAAAATAAAAAACAAATATCGGTGTGATCGTAACAGCAATAAGCGCAGATAATGAAGAATAACGCATGAGAAGAAAAATCGCACTCCATACAATAATAAAAATAATTGCTGCGGGCCAATAGATTCCTAAACAGACCCCTAGATAGGTAGCAACACCTTTGCCACCTTTAAATTTAAGCCATACGGGGAAAAGATGTCCTAAGAAAGTAAAAAAACCCGCTAGAGAAACAAGTATACTATTGTCTAGCGGATTACTAAAAAACTTTATAATCAAAACAACGATAGTTCCTTTTAACATATCACAAAGAAGTGTTAGAGCAGCAAGCTTTTTATTTCCTGTTCGTAAAACATTTGTTGCTCCAATATTGCCGGAACCGATTGTTCTTATATCACCAATTTTGAACAATCTCGTAAAAAGAAGACCAAATGGAATCGAGCCAATGAGATAAGATATGAGGAAAATAAACCATGGAGTGGACTGAAAAAATATTTCTGCTTCATTCATTAAGAATCTCATTAAGTTTGTTGATCAAGTTTAAAAACGGATTTCCCTTTCACAAAGGTCTGGAGCACACGTCCTTGAAAACGTGCATTATCAAAAGGGGTATTTTTTGAACGTGAATAGAGCTTCTCTTTCGAAACAACCCATGGTTCTTCAAGATCAACCACAATAAAGTCTGCATGAGCACCTTTTTTGAGTGTTCCTGCATTGAGTCCAAAGAGCTTTGCAGGCGCCGTTGACAAAAGTTCCGTTATCCGTAGAAGAGATAGGCTCTCATCATGATAAAGGCGTAAGGCTGCGCTCAATAAGGTCTCCATACCAATAGCGCCAACTGCCGCGTCATTAAATGGTAAATGTTTTTTGTCGATACTCTGAGGATCATGAGAAGAGACAATAACATCTACAGTCCCATCCTTTATTGCTTCAATCATTGCTATACGGTCTTCTTCTGTACGCAATGGGGGCATTAAGCGAAAAGAGGTGCGATATTCACCAATGTCATTTTCATTGAAAGATAAATGATTAATAGATACACCCGCTGAAATTTTCTCACTGCGTTTTTTACCTAAACGAAATGCATCAGCAGAGAGTGCTGTCGATATTTGAGCGGCATGATAGCGTGTTTGCGTTAATACTGCTAATCGCAGATCTCTTTCAAGTGGAATAACTTCTGCTTCGCGAGGGATGCCAGAAAGACCAAGCCAACTGGCAAGCAGTCCTTCATTCATCACACCTTGCCCTGTAAGATCTTTATCTTGCGTTTCATGCATCAATGGAACATCAAAATCGCGTGCATAAGTCATTGCACGCCGCATAACAGATGAATTTTGAAGTGTTTTTTTGCCTTCACTAAAAGCAACGGCTCCTGCATCTTTGAGCAAACCAAATTCGGTTATTTCTTGTCCGTTGAAACCTTGTGTGATTGAAGCAACGGGATAAATATTGACCAATGAGATTTCCTGTGCTGTATGCGTAATAAATTTAATCAGAGCAATATTATCAATAACTGGATGCGTGTTTGGCATCATAAGAAAGGAAGTAATACCACCTGCAGCGGCCGCTTGACTTGCTGATGCAATTGTTTCACAATGCTCATTCCCTAATTCTCCAACAAAAACGCGCGCATCAACGAGTCCAGGGAGAATTGCTTTGTTTTGTGCGTTAATAACTTCTGCTTCTTCAGGGAATCCCTGATTCAGAGCTTCTTTTCCAGCGGCTATAATTCGTCCATTTTCAACAATAACTGTACCAATTTCATCGATTGTGCGCGAAGGATCAATAATACGAGCATTTTGAAAAACAATTGGTTTTATCATTTTTTTTCTCCACTGATCTTTGCGCGTGAATCTAATAAAGCCTCCATGACAGCCATACGCACTGCAATTCCCATTTCTACTTGTGTATGAATCATACTTTGTGGTCCATCTGCTATGTCGGATGCAATCTCTACACCACGGTTTAATGGGCCAGGATGCAGAATAATAGAATCATTTTTGGCATAGGCTAAATTTTCTTTATGTAAGCCAAAATAATGGAAATATTCACGCGTAGAGGGAATAAAAGAGCCTGTCATCCGTTCATGCTGTAAGCGCAACATCATGATAACGTCAGCATTTTTAAGACCTTCTTTCATCGTGTTAAAAACCTCAACACTCATATGAGCGATTTCTGCGGGTAAGAGTGTTGAGGGAGCAACAGCACGAACACGAGCACCCAAAGCATTAAGACACAAGATATTGGAACGGGCAACACGTGAGTGTAAGATATCTCCGCAAATCGCAACAGTTAATCCTTCAATACGACCTTTTGCCCTTTTAATGGTTAGAGCATCTAATAAAGCTTGGGTTGGATGTTCATGAGCACCATCACCTGCATTAATAACACAACAATCAACTTTTTGCGCTAATAAAGCTGCCGCTCCTGCACTGTTATGGCGAAAAACCAGTATATCTGGCTTCATCGCATTGAGAGTTGTAGCTGTATCAAGTAATGTTTCTCCCTTTTTTACAGATGAGTTGCCGATCGCAAGACTCATCACATGTGCACCTAGCCTTTTACCCGCTAATTCAAAAGAAGATTGTGTTCGCGTAGAGGCTTCAAAAAAGAGATTAATTTGAGTCCGTCCATGCAAAGTAGATTTTATTTTATCAATTTTGTTAGAAAGGATAACATTTGCTTCTGCACGATCAAGCAATGTATTAAGGTCTTGTACACTTAGATCTTTAATAGCTAAAAGATGTTGATGAGGGAAAAGTGGAAAAAAATTATCTTGCATCATAGCATTCTTCTTTATCTCTCTCTAAACAGGTTAAACAAGCATTTGTTTGAATATGATAAATGTTTCTTAACTCTAAAAAGACAAATAGTCTATGATATGAATGATTTGAATGTAGGAATATACCTATGAGTGCTGTATCTGCGCAAAATACTCGTCGAAAAAATACATTTCTTAGCGATACGCTTATGTTTCGTATTGCTTCTACTTTGCCTAAGTTTTTGTTAGCAAGTTTTGAAGAAATAGGGGATTTTGCCGCGAGTCGAGAAGCATGGAAACTTTCTTGCTTAGCGAATCATTATAAGCCTTTACTATGCTATAATGATGAATGGGGGCAACCAACAGAAAAATTAGAGATCCATTCTTCCTATCAAGCTCTTCAACAATATTCTAGACAAGCAGGTTTGGTTACCTCACTTTGGGAAAATGCGAGTTCAGAAAATGGAGTACGCTATCAAGCGCGTGCGATTCGTTTAGCTTTATCTGCTGGTTTAGAAACAGGACATTTAAATGAAGTTATCATAACGAGTGCAGCTATTGCTGTTTTAATTAGTGATATTGAGCTCTTCAAAAAATGGCAAAATGTACTTTTATCACGCCAATATGATTCTTCATCAAAGCCTATTCATCATAAAAAGGCTGCTTCTCTAACTTGTGCATTTGACGATATTGAAAAATACGCTTTCAATTTTCCAAGTGTTAAGAAAATTTCTTTCGATGAAAGTATGGAACGTGATCTATATCGTTTAAATGTTGTAAAAACCAATGTTATTAATCCTACCGCTGACGGATATCTTGTTAGTGCAGATTTAAATGGTCATTTAAGTTGTTTTTTTATTCCACGCATACAAGAAAATGGCGCATTAAATGGATCTATATCGATTCGTCATTTAATTCAGCGTTCTGGAGAACTTTTAACACCAGAGGGGGTTGTCGATTTCCAAGGCAGTTATGGCTGGCTTTTGGGAAATGCTGGAGAAGGGCTTAAAGTTATTAAAGATATCGAGACGATGATGCGTTTCGATCAATCTGTCATATCGGCAGGTGTTTTACGAGCGGCTCTTCAATTTGGTATAGATTTTTTCCGGAAAAAAATGCCCAATCAGCCGTTACCTCCACTGACAGAACGTATTTTTGCAGATATTGCATTAGATATAGCTGCCTCACAAGCATTGGTTTTGCGTTTAGCGAGAGCATTTGACAATGCAGCAAATGACCGTTCTGAAGCAGCTTTTGCCCGTATTATGACACCTATTATTGCTTATCATGTAAGTCAATTGGTTGTGCCTATTATTGGTGAAATTATTGCACAACTTGGTATTGAAAGTTTTATAGAGAATAATCCATTATCACAAATGTTGCATAATGGGCCTGCGCGAATTGTGAGAAATAGTTCTGCTAATCAATTGGTAAAGGATGCCATTCTTATTGCTGAAAAAGCACCGGGATTGTTTCAGAAATTGTTGGAAAAAATTGCTCTTGATATTGGACCAGCGGGACCCAGAGCAATTGAAATCATTAAGTCAGCAGGTGATATGGCATCAGCAAATGAAGGTGCAGGAAGGTTTTTTGTTGAACAGGTAGCTTATGCAGCAGCAGCAGCAGCATTACGTTCTACAGACATAGAACATGTTGCAAATGCCTATATGGAAAGCCGCCTTGGGGGACAATGGAGATCTTCTTACGGGATGCTCATCGCACGATATAATGCAGGGCATTTGCTCAATGTCCTCTATCCTTCCATATGATGAAAGTGTTGAATTCTATTGAGAGCACCTTGCAATATAAAAGCGGCGGCTGCCGAATCAATACGGCTTGCTCTTTTAGCGCGCGATACATTCATTTCTAAAAGAGACCGTTCCGCAGCAATTGTTGATAAACGTTCGTCCCAAAAAACAAATGGAATTTTTGTATAAGCTTTCATATTGCTCACAAAAGCTCTGGTTGCTTGAACACGAGAGCCACTGCTTCCATTCATGTTAAGAGGTAAGCCAATGATAATAACGCCTACATTTTCACGGTCAAAAATTTTAATAAGTGTGTAAGCATCTTCTGTAAATTTTTTTCGCTGTAGTACAGGACGTGGATTTGAAACAGTCAGCCCCATATCAGAAATGGCAATTCCGATAGTCTTTGTCCCTAAATCTAAGCCTGCTATTGTTTGTTTAGGCAAAAGATGTGTTATAACTTCATCTATATTAATAACAGTCATAAGGGGATAATACGTTTTTTAATGTTTCAGATCTATAGTTATATTCTTTATTCATGTTATCTAATATTCTTGCACTTACAAGTGCAGCCTTGTATAGCCAGAATAAAGATCAATAAATAAACAAAAAAGCAGAAAGGCGTAAAGAGTATGTCTGTTGATCAAGAGACAGTCAAGCGGATAGCACATTTAGCAAGGATTGCCCTCCACGATGATGAGATAGAACCTGTGACAAAAAAATTCAATGCTATTTTAGGTTTTGTAGAACAATTGAATGAAGTTGATGTCAGTGGAATTGAGCCATTAACATCTGTGATGCCAATGACTCTACGAATGCGTGAAGATAGTGTTACAGATGGTGATAAAGCAGCAGATATTGTAGCCAATGCTCCTGTTACAGAAGAAAATTTTTTTCTTGTCTCAAAAATTGTTGAGTAATTTTTTATATTTTTGAAATTTGAGAACCAATATGACTGATTTAACAACCCTCACAATTGCGCAAGCTCGTGATGTTTTAACAAAGAAGAATCTCAAAGCAACAGAATTAACGGAAGCTTATTTACAAGCAATAGAATTAGCTAATCCAATTTTGAATGCTTATGTAACAATAACAGCAGAACAGGCAATGAAAATGGCTGCTGAATCAGACAGTCGCTTAGCGAAAGGGCAGGGAGGGCTTTTAGAAGGAATCCCCTTGGGGATTAAAGATCTTTTTGCAACCTATGGTGTTCATACTCAAGCCTGTTCATATATCCTTGATGGTTTTAAACCGCACTATGAATCAACTGTCACAGCTAATTTATGGCAAGACGGTGCTGTGATGTTAGGAAAACTTAATATGGATGAGTTTGCTATGGGCTCATCCAACGAAACATCATATTATGGCCCCGTTATTAGTCCATGGAGAAAAAAAGGCTCGAATGAAAAACTCGTACCCGGTGGTTCATCGGGAGGATCTGCTGCCGCTGTTGCTGCACAAATTTGTGCTGGGGCAACAGCAACAGATACAGGTGGCTCAATACGTCAACCAGCAGCGTTTACTGGAACTGTAGGAATAAAACCAACTTATGGACGTTGTTCGCGATGGGGCGTTGTCGCGTTTGCTTCATCTCTTGATCAAGCTGGACCTGTTGCCAGAGATGTTCGTGATTGTGCTATCTTACTCAGATCAATGGCCTCTTTTGATGAAAAAGATTCTACTTCCGTCAATTTACCAGTTCCTGATTATGAGAGTTATCTTGGTCAATCAATCAAAGGAATGAAAATAGGTATTCCAAAAGAATATCATGTGGATGGAATGTCTCCAGAAATTATTGAGCTTTGGCAAAAAGGAATAAATTGGTTAAAAGAAGCAGGTGCTGAGATTAAGGATATTTCTTTGCCTCATACAAAATATGCTCTACCTTCTTATTACATTATAGCTCCTGCAGAAGCCTCTTCTAATTTAGCGCGTTATGATGGTGTGCGTTTTGGTTTGCGCATGCCTGGAAAAGACATCATTGAGATGTATGAAAATACACGTTCTGTTGGTTTTGGTAATGAAGTTAAGCGGCGTATTTTGGTGGGGACTTATGTCCTTTCATCTGGTTATTATGATGCCTGTTATCTAAGAGCTCAAAAAGTAAGAACACTCGTAAAACGTGATTTTGATCAATGTTTTGCTTCAGGCATTGATGCTATTTTGACACCAGCAACACCAACACCTGCTTTTGGTATTGCTGATGAAAAAATAAAAACTGATGCTGTAGCAATGTATCTTAATGATATTTTTACGGTACCAGTCAATATGGCTGGTTTACCAGGAATTTCTGTTCCTGCTGGTCTGTCATCAAATGGTTTACCTCTAGGATTGCAATTGATTGGTAAACCTTTTTCTGAAGAAGTCATTTTTCAGATAGCGCATATTATTGAACAAGAAGCAGGAATATTCAGTGCAGAAAAATGGTGGATGTAATAGTCAAAATTCACAAAGGAGCATTTCTCATCCTTAATGAGAAATGCTTTTTTAAAGGTGGAGGGAATGAGCTCTATTTCCTTAATTCGTAGTTTTTATCCACCAAGATAGGCTTCTTTAACACGCGAATCAGAGAGCATAGTTTTTCCTTCACCGTGAAATAAAATATGTCCTACCTCTAAAATATAAGCATAGTCAGCTATGGAAAGTGCAGCAAATGCATTTTGTTCAATAAGAAGAACAGTTTTTCCCATATCATTAATTTTTCGAATAATAGAAAAAATTTCTCGAACGAGAAGTGGCGCTAACCCCAACGAGGGTTCATCTAATATGACCATATCAGGATTGCTCATGAGTGCACGGCCCACAGCAACCATCTGTTGTTCACCACCTGACATTGTTCCTCCCAACTGTTTTGCTCTTTCACGTAGGCGCGGAAAAAGGTCAAATATCCATTCAATATCACGGGAAATTCCCTGCTTATCGTGACGAATATAAGCACCTAAATGAAGATTCTCTAAAACAGTGAGATGGGGCATGATACGTCGTCCTTCAGGACTTAGAGCAATCCCTAATCGCAAAATCTCTTCTGGTGATTTTTTAATAATAGATTTGCCATTATAGGTAATTTCTCCATAAACAGAGCGATTAAGTCCTGTAATAGAACGTACAATACTGCTTTTTCCTGCACCATTGGCTCCAATTAAAGTGACAATACTGCCCCGCTTTATGGACATAGAAAGATTTTGGACAGCTTTAATGGCGCCATAATGAACGTAAAGATTTTTTATTTTAAGAATATCCATAAACATCTCCGCCAAGATAAGCTTCAATAACTTTAGGGTTATTACGAATTTCATCTGGTGTACCATTGGCAATGCAACAGCCATATTCCATAACCAAAATATGTTGGCAAAGCCCCATAACCACTTTCATATCGTGCTCAATAAGAAGAATTGTAAGATCAAAGTCTTTTTGCACTTTTGCGATGAATTTTCTAAGATCTTCACTTTCTTGTGGGTTCATGCCAGCAACAGGTTCATCAAGAAGAAGCAATTTGGGCTTTGTGGCTAACGCGCGTGCAATTTCTAGACGTCGTTGCACACCATAAGGTAAAGCTGTTGCCGATTGATTGGCAAGGTGATCAAGTTGTAGCTGTTCAAGGAGCTCCAAGGAATTTTTATAAACTTCCTTCTTTTCTTTCATTGCTTTTGAAAAAAATAGAGCTGAAGAAAACCAAGGATATTTTTGTCGAACATGCGCTCCTACCATAACATTCTGCAAAACCGTTAACCCTGAAAAAAGACGAATATTTTGAAATGTTCTGGCAATATGGCTTCTACAGATAATATAAGGAGACGCTCCAGAAATTTTTTTCTCATCAAAAAGAATGATGCCGCTTGTAGGAGCATAAAATCCAGAAATCATATTGAAAACTGTTGTTTTTCCAGCACCATTGGGACCAATTAACCCAGTAATACTTCCTCGTTTAATTGCCATATTAACATTATTTACAGCAACTAATCCGCCAAAACGCATTACAATATTATTGAGTGAAAGGATGTTGTCGTTCATAGCTTTCCCTCAGTATTAGAAAGCTTTTTGCGTGTCAAAAAGCTATAAATTCCATTCCATGAGAATTCTCGTTGTCCCATTAACCCTTTTCTCCAAAACAAAATAATTACCAGCAATAAAAGAGAAAAAACAACCATACGAAGTCCTGGGGTTTCTGGAATATGTATAAAACCTAAGTCAAATGGACTTTCAATAATACGAAGCCATTCAAGCATTACTGTAATAATAATGCTGCCAATAATGCTCCCTGTAATTGAACCGAGACCACCAGCAACAACAATCATCAAAATATTAAAAGTCAAAAGAAAATTAAACATTTTTGGATCAATGGTTGAAATAAGAGCCGCCATTAATGCGCCACCTATACCTGCAAAAAACGCTCCAACAGTAAAAGAAAAACTACGGTAGAAAAAAGCGTTAATTCCCATAGTTTTCGCAGCTATTTCATCATCACGGATAGCACGTAATACGTTACCAGTATTGCTTTGCAGTAAGAGGACAATAAAGAGAACAGTAAATGCTAGCCAACCGTAGTTCCACCATAATGTTGCATTTTGAGGTATTCCTTTGATTCCCAAAGAGCCATTTGTGAGCGATGTTGCGTTCGTAATGACAATGCGAATAATTTCTGCAAAACCTAATGTTGCAATTCCAAGATAATCACCACCAAGACGCAATATTGGTAAAGCAATCAATAAACCTACAACTGCAGCACACAAACCACTTACAACAACAGCGATAAAAAAAGGTAACTGTAAATGGTATAATGGTTCAGCAATAGGATCAAGAATCCACATCATTTCTTTTTGTTCAGGGGAAAGAAGTAAAATTGCGCAAACATAAGCACCAATAGCCATAAATCCAGCATGTCCAAGAGAAAACATACCTGTGAAACCGTAAATCAAATTAAGCGAAATTGCCAATATCGCATTAATAGCAATCAGATTTATGATACGAAGCGTATAGTCATTAAAATGGCTATCAGCATAAAATAAAAAACCTATAAAAACGAAAATACTTATACACGATAAAACAGTTGTCGCTGACTTCGCCATTAGATTTTCTCCTGACTTCTTTTACCCATTAATCCTGTGGGCAATATCAATAAAATCAGAATCAATAAAATGAAAGCGAAGGCATCTCGATATCCAGATAGCGCGGGAAAAAATGCGATAATCATAATTTCAATAAACCCTAATAACAATCCTCCCAACATTGCACCTGGTATCGAACCAATACCTCCGATAACAGCAGCGATAAATGCTTTGAGACCAGGAAGAACACCCATATAAGGCTGAATTTGAGGATAACGTAAAGACCACATAATGCCTGCTATAGCGGCAAGAGCTGAGCCTATTCCAAATGTAAACGCAATAACTTTATTGACAGACACACCCATCAAACGTGTTGTTTCAATATCATGGGAGATTGCGCGCATAGCAAGACCCGGTTTTGTTTTATGGATAATCCATAATAGTAATAAAATAAGAATTAATGACACAAAGGGAACGATCAAAGACATGGGAGCAATTCTGATGATACCATCTGCTCCTGATCCTAGATGCCATAAAAATGGTGTTACAAGAAAATCTGGCTGTTGTACACCTTTCGGAACACCACTAAAGAGTACAGTAGCAAGATTTTCAATAAAAAAAGAAACACCGATTGCACCGATAAGTGCCGAAATGCGCGGAGCATGGCGTAGAGGTTTATAAGCAAATTGATCAACAGCAACACCCACAGCACTTGTAATAAAAATGGAAAAACAAAGAGCTAAAACCCAAATCGGTGTAAAATCTTGTGGGGAAATTTTAAAATAATAAACAAATCCTAGCGCAAGAATTAAAAAAGTAGCAATCCAATAAATTGGAGGACGCCTTTTAAAGCCTATAAAGACCGAATAATAAACAAGAGCAGCAAGGAACAAAAGAAGAAAAGCTGCCCAAGCAGGCATAAAGCCAATTGTGGAAAAGAAAACAAAATATGCTCCCAGCATAAAGATATCACCGTGAGCAAAATTAATGAGTCTCAGTATACCGTAGACCATGGTGTAGCCAATAGCAATAAGCCCATAAAGAGATCCCAATGCCAGTGCATTAAAAAAGTACTGGATGAACATTTCAGTGCTCATCTCTCATCCTTCCACATTTGTTAATTTACATAGGACAATAAGAAATTTCTAAGTTTTTGGTTGAGAAAAAGATCCTCAACCAATTCTTGCATTTTAATAAGTACAACTTTTTAATTAAAAAGCAGGTTTAACTTCTTCTAAATAAACACGTTTTCCATCCTGTATTTTAATGATACCAATAGGAATTTTAGGATTATGATTTTCATCCATTGACATATCCCCAAAGGGGGTAGGAAAATCTTTTAATTGGCTAAGTGCGATAGTAATTTTTTCACGATCAGTGCTACCAGCATTTTCAATAGCCTTCATGAACATCATATAACTCGTGTATCCCAAAACAGAATTGATATTTGGTTCTTTGTCAGGGTAAGCTTTTTTCCATTCTTTTGTGAATTCTTGCGCAGCTACTGACATATTTGGCATATCCTCACTATAGGGAAGTGTCGTATGTAAGAAACCTTCTGCAGCTTTTCCTGCAATCGTAATGGTTTCTGGATTATCCATAGCATCTCCACCCATAATTTGAAACTTAGCCCCTAATTCTCGTGCTTGTTTCATGATGATAGCACCTTCAGAAAAGTAAGATGGAATGAATAAGATATCAGGTTTCTGGGCGATAATTTGCGTGAGAACAGCTGAAAAGTCCTGATCTCCAGAATTATAATTTAAATTTGAGATAACTTCACCACCTAATTTTTTGAAAGCACGCGTAAAATAACTTGCAAGACCAATAGCATAATCGCTTGAAATATCTTTAAGGATAGCAGCCTTTTTTGCGTGTAAAGTTTGGCTTACATAAGTTGCGATTCCTACTCCTTGATAGGAATCAATAAAGCAAGCACGAAAGTAATATTTTTTACCCTGTGTAACAAGGGGACTTGTTGAGGACGTTGCAATGGTTGGAGTCTTTGCCTTTTCAGATATTTCACCACCTGCTAACGAGAGCGAAGAACCATAGCTACCAATGATTCCACTCACTTTTTCACTTGCTGTTAAACGCATAACAGCATTAGCCGCTTCTACTTTATCAGACTTATTATCAATAATAACAAGTTCTACTTTACGTCCTAAAATTTCTGGAACTTTTTTATGGGCTAATTCTATACCTCTAATTTCAAGCTGACCTCCAAATGCATTTTGACCACTTAATGGAAGATAAACACCAATCTTAATAGGTTCACTCGCATAAACATTTGCTGTAAATGCCATAAATGCTGCGATTATCGTAAGGATTTTCTTCAATTGCATTGCGCATTTTCCTTAATTGAATTGTCGTTTTTTCACCTTATATTGAACTTCTTCATCATGCAAGTTACACATTAATCAAAATATCATTATGTAAAAAAACTTTTATATGACCTCTTTTGTAGGGCACTTCTTGTAAGGTATGTAAAGTGTACAATCAAATAGTTTTATAAATATTCATGTTGATATTCTCTGACATTAACATAGAAGATACGACAATGTGGGGAAATCTTATCTTGGGGCTTGCGTGTTGATACAAGAGCAATGTTTACTTAAACCTAGAGAATCAATATCGTACAATTTATAAGCTACAGGATCACGTTATTATGACGAGTAAGGATGCATTAAAGGATTGTTCCCCATCTGAGGATAGTATAGGTGCTTGTGGGGAGATTATCGAAATCAGTGGTGTCATTAAGTGGTTTGATGGTAGTAAGGGGTATGGATTTATTGTACCTGATTTACCTCATTTCCCCGATATATTATTGCATGTTACAGTAATGCGAAGGGATGGTTTTCAAACAGCTTTGGAGGGAGCTAAAGTCATTTGTGCTGTGGAAAAAACTGAACGAGGATTAAAGTGCGTTCAGGTGAAATCCATAGATTGTTCTTCAGCAATTCATCCATCAGAAGTTCCAGCCCGTACCCATGTTGTTGTTACTCCAGAAAGTGGACTAGAACGAGCAATTGTTAAATGGTTTAATCGTGACAAAGGATACGGTTTTCTTAGCCGTGGGCAAGGAACGGAAGATATTTTTATTCATATGGAAACATTGCGCCGTTTTGGTTTAGCAGAGCTTCGTTCCGGTCAAGTTGTTCTTGTACGTTTTGGTAAAGGAGAAAAAGGTTTAATGACAGCAGAGATTTATCCGGATATAGGCATTCCTTTAGCTACGCATTAAATTTCACGAGTGAAATCAGTATGTTTCCTGTATTTTTAAAGGTGATTGTTTCATAAATTGCTATAGAAGTAGATTTTTAAAGAAAATATAGCTCTCGTGAATCTATAAACCAAATGAAGGAAATTGTGCATATTACGTTGAAAGAAACTAGAAAATAACAAGGAAGCAATTCTCTTGTTTTTTGACTTTTAAGCTCTGGTACTTTTTATTTTATAAACAAAATTTAAAATTTTTCTGTGGTGGAGACAAGAATGTTAAAGCCTTTTAAAAAGGGGCATATTGCTTTATTGGTGATGCTTTTTATGCTAGATATGCGTGTTGTTGTAGCAAAGGAGCCCATAGAGATTCCTGTGCATCCGATTCCTTTAGAAATACATACAAAGCAAGGTCCGGTTTTTTATAAGGCAGAGATTGCTTTTACGCCATCTCAAGCAGCAGCTGGTTTAATGTATCGAACTGATTTTCCACGCGATCGTGCAATGCTCTTTAAGCAGCTAAAAAGTTCTCAATCGGGAGATGAGCAGAAAATTTTTATGTGGATGGCAAATACCCCTTTACCTTTAGATATGATTTTTTTAAACTCTGAGGGAGTTATTGTATCGATTGTTGAAAATACTTCTCCATTTTCAACAAAGACCATTTCATCAGAAGTTCCTGCAGCTTTTGCACTTGAGATTAACGCTGGTGAAGTTTCTGAAAAAAAGATACAAAAAGGGCAACGTGTTATTCATCCTGTACTTTGTGGAAAGTGCAATAAAAAATGACCGCTGAAGATATTCGTTTTTTTGAATATAATGGTTTGCGATTTGCTTATCGAGAAGAAGGGCAGGGCGCGCCTATTTTGTTGATCCATGGTTTTGGATCTTCTGCACGGGTGAATTGGTATGCAACGGGTTGGTTTCGTATTCTCACTGAAGCAGGATATCGTGTTATTGCTCTTGATAATCGCGGTCACGGAGATTCAGTTAAAAGTTATGATCCTGTCTTTTATACACCTCAAGCTATGGCTGGCGACGCTGTAAAGTTACTACAGCATTTAGAGTTATCTAAAGCTCATGTTATGGGATATTCTATGGGGGCTCGTATTAGTGCTTTTATGGCTCTTTTGCATCCAACATATGTACACAGTGTTATTTTTGGTGGTTTAGGTATTGGTATGGTGACGGGAGCAGGAAATTGGGAGCCTGTTGCTGAGGCCCTTTTAGCAGAAGATATTTCCACCATTACCAATGCACGCGGTTTAATGTTCCGTAAATTTGCAGATCAAACGAAAAGCGATAGACGTGCTCTTGCTGCTTGTATCATTACATCAAAACAGGAGTTAACGGCGTCTGAAGTTTACAAAATCAAACAACCAGCACTTGTTGCTGTTGGTTCATTAGATGAAATTGGCGGTGCTGCAGAGCCATTGGCAGCCTTGTTGCCTTGTGGTGAAGCTATATCAATTCCTGATCGAGATCATATGCTTGCTGTAGGCGATAAAGTTTATAAAAAAGGTGTTATCGATTTTCTTTCTCGTTATCCTATAAAATAAGAATTCTTCATAGCTTTTAGAATTTACAGAAATACCCAATATTTTTATCTCGTATAAATTAAAAAAGCTTATTTAAAAATCTTTCTTTTGTGACATAAGTTTTTATAAAGAATGAAAAGAAAAATAAACTCTTATTAGCTTATTTTGTATATTTTTCAGAGATGTAACTCTTCTAAGATTAGATAATTATACTTTAAAAGTTATTAAAAAGAATTATTTTTGAATGATGTAATAAATATTTTTTGCTAAAAAATGTAGTTTTAAATAAAAAAATATTGTTATTTACATTTTTTATAAAAGGAACAAAATTATAAATTATTGATCAATTTATTCTTACAAATATGCATTCTAAATACAGATGCTAAAATTGGAGATAAAGTAAAATTATTAAAAATATACAGTTTTTTTGCCATTTTTTAATCTATACGGGTATATTTAATAATGATAGACTCTTTTTGTAAACGTTCTTTATGAATTTATAAAGAACGTTGTAAATATATGTAACATTAAGTAAATATTCAGATTATGCTTTTTTACTGACTTTACAGAATCATAAGAGTGTCTTATTTGCGCGACACGCAATTATTTTAATCGTTTCAAAAAACAGGAGAGCATAGTGAATGCTGATGAAATAAAAAAACTTGATCATTATTTTAAAAATATATTCCAAAACTCAGCATTGCAAGTCAGAGCACGGCCTAAAAAGAGTGATTCTTGTGAGGTTTATATGGGAGATGAGTTTTTAGGCATTATCTATCGAGATGATGATGAAGAAGAGCTCTCCTATAATTTTTCAATGGCTATATTAGATATTGATTTAGAAAATTGATTTGTTATTCATAGTTGAATGAAGTCTTTTTAACCCATAAGATTTATATAAGTTTTAACGCTTTAAAGCTCGTATGGTTATTTCGTGCAATAATAAGATGGTCATGGATAATAATGCCTAATGCATTTGCTGCATCTTTTAATCTATATGTCATTGTTATATCTGCATCAGAGGGGGTGGAATCGCCAGAAGGGTGATTGTGGACTAAGATAAGTCCTGAGGCGGATAACTCTAAAGCGCGAGAAATAACTTCACGAGGATAAACAGGGGTATGATCAATGGTTCCAGTTTGTTGCACCTCATCAGCAAGCAAGCCGTTTTTCTTATCAAGAAACAAAATACGAAATTGTTCACGTGTTTCGTGAGCCATAACAGCTTTACAATAAGCTAAAACTTTATCCCATGATGAAAAAATATCGCGTTTAAACAATTGCGCACGAGCAAGACGTCCAGCAACATCTGAAATAATTTTTAAATCAATTGCAGTGGCGGGACCACATCCTGGAATTTCTTGAAGTCGGTGAATGTCCGCTCCCAACACATCAGCTAATGAACCAAAACGCGCTATCAAATTTTTAGCTATGGGTTTTGTGTTTGCACGGGGTATTGTGCGAAAAAGCAATAATTCAAGATACTCATAATCTTCAATTGCATTTCCTTTTGACTTTAAATAGCGCTTCCGAAGACGTTCACGATGTCCTTGATAATGTTTATGAAGCTGTGCGTTTTTCTGAGGCTCTTCACTTTTTCTTTCTGATACTGGGGTGAGTGGAGAACTCGATGTTAATGCAAAGTGATTACTTTGAGTACCTTCCTTTTGATTTAATTTTTTAGCCATAACATCTCTACGTTGCGTTAGGTATGCGAATTTGGAATATAAAAAATATTTTTAGGAGATTGCGTAAATATTTCATATCCTTCATTTGTCACACCAATTGTATGTTCATATTGTGCTGTCAGAGAACGGTCACGGGTAACAGCAGTCCAACCGTCAGATAAAATCTTAACTTGTGGTTTACCAAGGTTAATCATAGGCTCAATTGTAAACATCATACCTTGTTTTAATTCGACTCCTTCTCCAGGGGCTCCATAATGGAGGATATTAGGAGCATCATGAAAAAGCTGGCCGATACCATGTCCGCAAAAGTCTCTCACAATTGAACAGCGTTCAGATTCTGCATACTGTTGAATGGCTGCCCCGATATCACCTGTCGTTGCTCCAGGCTTAACGACAGCGATTCCTTTCATAAGACTTTCATAGGTTATTTTTAGCAAGCGTTCTGCTGCACGCCTAATTTTTCCAACAGGATACATTCGGCTTGAATCCCCATGCCAACCATCAAGGATAAAGGTTACATCAACATTTACAATATCACCTTCTTGCAAAGGTCTTTTATTGGGAATGCCATGGCAGACAACGTGATTGATAGATGTACAGCATGAATGGCTGTATCCATGATAATTTAGATCAGCAGGAAGTGCTCCTCGCTTAGCACCAAAAACGAATACAAAATCATCAATTTCTTGCGTAGTAACGCCCGGCTTAATAATATCCGTAAGCGCATCAAGGCATTCTGCAGCAATACGACCAACTTCACGCATTTTAGCAAAAGCATAATCATCGAAAATGCGGATTTTTCCATTAAATTTTAAAGGGATTTTATTATATTCGATATACTCAGTCATTGTTTCTTCTATTTTCTATTTTTACTCTCTGAATCGGAAAAATGCCTTCTACACTTACATGACACTTTACAGCATAACATTCTACCCCTGATTTTAATGCTAAATCAAACTTACGTCCATAGAGTGGATCAAGATCATGACAAATTGTAAAAGCTGTGCAATCTTCTCGTTGAATAATATAAAGCATAGCAGCTCGTTTTCCTTGTTGTACAACTCCTATGAGCTCATCAAGGTGACGTGCACCACGTTTTGTTTCGCTATCAGGAAATTCTGCTAATCCTTTCTGACGAATAAAATGAACATTTTTGACTTCTAGGTAACAATCAGGAAGAATGTCATCTTGTAAAAGAAAGTCAATTCGTGATTGTGTCCCATAGCGTTGTTCTTTTAAAATTGTTTTATATCCACTTAATTCTGGTAGTAATCCGTTTTGAATTGCCTCTAACGCAAGCTTATTGGGTAAAGAAGTATTAATGCCAACCAAAGTATTATCGGCTTCAATAATTTCTAATTGATAGGCATATTTTCGTTTGATGTCGTTATGATAAGAAAGCCAAATATTGGAGTTGAAAGCTGTTAATCCAAGCATTGATCCTGTATTAGGTACAGACACGGTGAGGACATGCTGATCATCTTGTTGAACATCTGCAAGGAAACGTTTATAACGACGGATAAGCTTTGCAGGAAAAAGTTTGGGAATAAAGTGCATATCCCTTTTTAGGATTTATGATTTCATAATTCAACTGAGATTATGATTTGCAGGGGCTGTTTCCTATTAAAAGTAGATAAAATTGATGTAAAAAACGCTACGATATCGTTCACTTTAATGGCTTTTAAAATTTATTATTAGGTTTAGAAACTATTATCTTTGAATGAAAAGATAACATTGTCTATAATTTATTATTAAACAGCATTAGAGTATTGTGAAAAAGGTTTCGTAAAAAATAGTGGAGAGGGAGATAGTTTAAGTGAAACTAGGTAAGATTGATGGCAGGAACGAATAAGAATCGTGAAAATTTAACAAATGGTCCCATTATTATTTTAGTTGAACCGCAGCTTCCTGAAAACATTGGTATGGTCGCAAGGGCAATGGCGAATTTTGGGCTTTCTAAGCTTCGATTAGTCAAACCTCGAGAAATGTTTCCAAATGAAAAAGCTAGAGCTGCTGCAAGTAAAGCTGATCATGTCATTAACAATGCTGTGATTTTTAACACATTGCGTGATTCAATTGCAGATTTACACTATGTTTTTGCCACAACAGCACGTGAAAGATGTGGATTTAAAACTGTAAAAAGTGCTGTCGAAGCAGCAAGCGTATTACGTCAGCGTGAAAGTATCGGACATAAGACAGGTATTGTCTTTGGAAGAGAGAGATGGGGACTAGAAAATGATGAAATCAGCCTTGTTGATGAAATTATTACTTTTCCAGTTAATCCTGCTTTTGCGTCACTTAATATTGCGCAAGCGGTTCTTTTAATGTCTTACGAATGGATGAAAACTGGTTTAGAGAATGTCAGCGATACGGCATTTCGTGCCGCAGAGATGGAACCTGCAAATAAAACAATATTTCATGGTTTTTTATCTCAGTTAGAAGAGGCTTTGAATATCCGTGGGTATTTTAGACCCCCAGAACGCAAAGAAGTAATGCTTGCAAATTTGCGCTCTGTTTTTACGCGCGCTAACTTTAGTGAACCTGAGGTTCGTTTATTGCGAGGCATTATATCTTCTTTGGATCATTTTTCGCCACAATATCCACGGGGGAGTAGAGCACCTGAAGAACGTGATCGTAAAAAAATTAAAAATAAGTGTGAAAACTAATGGATGAACGACCTGTTCTTTTTTTTGATAGCGGTATTGGTGGTTTAACAGTGTTTAGGGAAGCGCGTATTCTTATTCCTGAAATGCAATTTATCTATGTTGCTGATGATGCAGGATTTCCTTATGGAAATTGGAAAGAAAATATTTTGAAAGAGCGTATTTTGAAGATTTTTACAAATCTTTTAACACGCTACAATCCAGCTTTATGTGTGATTGCTTGCAACACTGTTTCTACACTGATGATAGCAGATTTACGACAGAATTTTCCTCATGTCCCTTTTGTAGGAACGGTTCCTGCAATTAAATCAGCTGCAGAACAAACAAAATCTGGTTTTATTTCCGTATTAGCGACTCCAGGAACAGTTAAACGTGCTTATACAAATGAATTAATTAACTCTTTTGCTGGACAGTGTCATGTTCAGCTTGTGGGAAGTAAAAAGCTGGCTGGACTTGCTGAAGATTATTTACGGGGAAAATCTATCGATTCAGAAGAGTTAAGAAAAGAAATCCTGCCATGTTTTGTGGAAAAAAATGGACAATATACGGATGTTATTGTTTTAGCCTGCACACATTATCCTTTTTTGATTAATTTCTTTCGTGAACATGCTTTATGGTCCGTTGAGTGGATTGATCCGGCGAAAGCGATCGCCAAACATATCAGATCTTTATTACCATTGTCGGGAAAAATACACCATCAATATATAAAGAAATATCAAGATTTTGCGTTGTTGACATCTAAAAATATCACTTCTTTAACGGAGAATTTGTTTAAAGGATTTGGCTTAAAACTCATGAAAGGAGTTGACTTTGGGTTACGAGACCAATAATGATGATCTGGCTATTTTTTCAAGAAAATAGCATTAATTGACGTGTCCCGTGGATAACTTTGCATATTGATATGTTAAGGTATTCTGTCAGTCTTTAGTATTTAAAGGCAGAGGAGGGCGCGTTTCCTTGGGATCTTAAGATCTCGTGTTTTATTTTATAAGGAAATGCGATGAGTAAACGCGAAACAACAAAGTATAAAATTGACCGTCGTATGGGAGAAAATATTTGGGGGCGTCCAAAATCTCCTGTCAATCGTCGTGATTATGGTCCAGGTCAGCATGGACAGCGTCGTAAAGGAAAACTTTCTGACTATGGGGTGCAGTTGCGCGCTAAACAGAAATTGAAAGGGTTTTATGGAGATATTTCAGAAAAACAATTTCATAAAACCTATGAAGAGGCTGCTCGTCGACGGGGCGATACTGGCGAAAATCTTATCGGTCTGTTAGAATCACGTTTGGATGCTGTTGTTTATCGTGCAAAATTCGTACCTACGATTTTTGCTTCTCGCCAATTTATCAATCACGGTCATGTTAATGTCAATGGGCGGCGCACAAACATTCAATCTTATCGTTGTAAACCAGGTGATGTTATTGAGGTTCGGGAAAAATCGAAACAACTTATTTTAGTTTTAGAATCAGTGCAATTGGCAGAACGTGATGTCCCTGATTATATTGAAGCAGATCATAAACAGATGAAAGCAACCTTTACACGTATTCCTGCTTTTGCAGATGTTCCTTATGCTGTGCAAATGGAACCTAATTTGGTTGTTGAATTTTATTCTCGATAATTTTTCTGTAAGAGAAATTGTTTCTCTCTTCTATTATGATAACTTCAAAATATTGTGTTATTTTTACAATCTTTGAAGTTAGTAAGTATTTTTTGTGAATGGTTCTATATTAAGTTTATTGCTATGTTTTATAGTCATAGACTTATATAGTTCCATTTCTTTTTTGTGTATCTAATTTATAAATTCAAAAAACATAAATGTAAGCTTGCTTTAATATTTGTTTTTATCTTTGCAAAACGAGCTGTTTATTGTGCAGGATATGGTATTATGAATGATGTTCCAGTTGAATATCAAGTAATAGAAGAAAACGAAGGGAGAGATGATCCTTTAATAAGCGAAGCAGATAATTGTCATCCAATGTTTCGTGTTGCTCCTTCAAGCGTAGAATTTAATAAATTACGCAAACGACTTTTACGTCATATGCGACAAGCTTTGGATGATTTTTCTATGCTCTCTACAGGAGAAAAATGGCTTGTTGCTTTATCGGGTGGAAAAGACTCTTATGGTTTATTAGCGCTTCTTTTAGACTTAAAGTGGCGAGGTCTTTTATCCGTTGAAATTCTTGCCTGTAATCTTGATCAAGGGCAACCAGGATTCCCTAAGCATATTCTTCCAGACTTTTTAAGTTCTTATAAAATTCCATATCGTATTGAATATCAGGATACTTATTCCATTGTTACAGATAAATTGGCAGAGTCGCAGACATATTGTTCACTTTGTTCTCGATTACGACGTGGTAATCTCTATCGTATTGCACGTGAAGAGGGATGTTCTGCATTAGTTTTAGGTCATCATCGTGATGATGTTTTAGAAACATTTTTTATGAATTTGTTTCACGGTGGCCGATTAGCTGCCATGCCTGGAAAGCTTAAAAATGATGAAGGAGATCTTTTTGTGTTACGTCCTCTTGTTTATGCTGCTGAGGAAGATATGGAAAAATTTTCTCAAGCAATGCAATTTCCGATTATTCCTTGTAATCTTTGCGGTAGTCAAGATGGTTTGCAACGTAATGCCATGAAAGAAATGCTGAAAAATATAGAAAGACAAATGCCAGGACGTAAAGATACGATGATTCGCGCTTTAACAAATGTACGCCCAAGTCATTTGCTTGATAAGAAATTCTTTGATTTTAAAACGTGTTAATAATAATTAGATATTTAAAAAAATAAGTTCAAAGAGTTTAAGATAAGATACTTATTTATAATGATAATTTATTGTTTTTTAATTTAGATACGTCAGATTGTTTTGTTTCAAATTCTCTTATATTGCATCTATAAAAAACATCTGCCTGCATATCACAAAGGAAATTCTCGTGTGCATCAAACTCTCTTGAAAAAATTTTTCTTTCACTAACCAATGACTGTCGCAATATCAAAAATAGGAAAATAGTACGATTGTTGATTTGCTCTTTTGTTAATTAAAAATAGTGAACCTTGTGGATTTTATTTTATTCTGTTGCGCCGCCATCACCGTCATTTAAGGTATTAAATTAAGAGAATATATAACTGCTTGATATTTTGGGAGTGTATAGCAACACTCAGGGCAAGAATTGCTCGTAAATTCTCATGAAGTGAGTTACATAAGTGATCAAGTTCGATTGTGAGTAGCCGACCTTTTATAAACCAATGCTGATAGAAATCTTCATCATTGAGGACAGAGAAGGAGTTAAATTTTTAAACGGCTATACCATAAAGGTCATAGGCATCCGATTGTTCGATTTTAACGGTGACAAATTCACCAACACGCAGTGGGCGTCGTGATGATATATGGACAACACCATCTATTTCTGGAGCATCGTACTGACTCCGTCCTTTGGCAACTTTTCCTTGACTTTCATCAATAAGAACTTGGAGTCTTTTTCCAATTTTTTTCTTTAAAAGATATGTAGAAATTTGTTGTTGTTTTGCCATAAAACGATGCCAGCGGTTTTCTTTCACCTCTTCAGGAATATTTTCTAATCCCAAATCATTTGCGGCAGCTCCTTTTACTTCTTCATATTTAAAGCACCCAGCGCGTTCAATTTTTGCTTCTTCTAGCCATTCTAGAAGTATATTAAAATCTTCATTCGTTTCACCAGGAAAACCAACAATAAATGTTGATCGCAAAGTAAGATCTGGACAGATTTTCCGCCATTTTTCAATTCTACGGTTTGTTTTTTCCATAAGTGCGGGACGCTTCATGTGACGCAAAACAGCCGGTGATGCATGCTGAAAAGGAATATCCAGATAAGGAAGAATTTTTTTTGCAGCCATAAGTTCGATAACTTCATCAACATGGGGATAAGGATAAACGTAATGCATACGTACCCAAATACCCATATCGCCTAGTTCGCGACAAAGATCAAAGAATTTCGTTTTGATTGTACGATCTTTCCAAGAATTTTCGAGATATTTAAGATCAACACCATAAGCACTCGTATCTTGTGAAATAACCAAAAGTTCTTTTACACCCGCTTGCACGAGTTTTTCAGCTTCACGAAGAACATCGCTGATGGGACGTGAAGTGAGATCACCACGCAGAGTAGGGATGATACAAAAACTACACTGGTTAGAGCATCCTTCAGAAATCTTTAAGTAGGCGTAATGGCGAGGTGTTAAACGAATACCTTGGGGAGGAACTAAATCAAGAAAAGGATCATGAATTGGAGGAATTGCTGTATGAACAGCTTCTATAACGCTTTCATAAGCTTGCGGTTTTGTAATAGCCAATACATTAGGATATGTTTGGCGAATAGCATCAGGATCAGCACCAAGACACCCTGTTACAATAACTTTTCCATTTTTTTTAAGAGCTTCATCAATATTGGCTAATGATTCTTTCCTTGCCGAGTCAAGAAAACCACAGGTATTCACAATAACGACATCAGCTCCTTGATGTTGACGTGAAATCTCATACCCTTCGGAGCGAAGGCGTGTAATAATTCGCTCAGAATCTACGAGTGCTTTTGGGCATCCGAGGGAGACAAAACTAATACGAGGTGCTACCATGATGATCCTACAATTACTATGAATGATTCAGTTACGTTTTTATTAACTTAAAAATAATGTTCTTTATTTTTATACCTATGCAATACAGTCTGTTACAAAGTTATTTGATTTTTTTCTACAAAATTTTATGTGTTTTTATGCATGCATACAATTTTGTCTTATTATATCGTAAAATTCCATCATTGAGGACGAGGATATAAGGCTGCTTTCTTAAAAGCATTCAAGTTCTTTTCAAAGTACGTGGTGAATATTTTAAAGCTTACTTGCCAAGCCTTGCATAAGTGAAGAACATGGAGGGAAGGGAAAGTGAAATCCGCTCGATAAGGATCTGGATTGTTTATAAACCGAATTGGGGGCATCCTTTGGCTGTGGAGAAGAAGTCAATTGCGTGTGGCACAATAAAAAAATACTCAACAGCTTCTTATTGCGATATATATCGCGTACTATAAGGTTTATTTTTTAATATTTGCGAATAAGTCCGGTAAGTTTGCCTTGTATTTCTACACGCTCGGATTCGTATGTCCGTACTTCATAATGAGGATTTGCAGCTTCTAATGCAATAGAAGCTCCTTTGCGTCGATAACGTTTTAATGTTGCTTCTTTTTTATCAATAAACGCAACAATAATTTCACCTGTTATTGCTGTATTTTGACGTTTCACAATGATCGTATCTTTATCAAAGATACCAGCCTCCATCATAGAATCATCTTTAACTTCTAATGCGTAGTGCTCACCTGTATTAACCATATCGAGTGGAAGAGAAAGGCTGTTTATTTGCTGCAGTATAGCAGAGGCGGGTACGCTTGCAGAAATACGTCCCATAATAGGAATGGTGATATTTTTTTTTTCTTCTTCATCAAAGGGACTCAAGCTTTTTGATATTTCCCTTTTATTTCTTTCTATTATACTGGGAGAAATTTTACGTGCTAAAGAAAGGTTAAATGTTATTTTCTCAGGAAGTCGAATTACCTCCACAGCACGAGCACGATTGGGCAAACGACGTATAAAACCTCTTTGTTCTAAGGCTATAATGAGCTTATGAATACCAGACTTTGAAGAAAGTTCTAATGCATTTTTCATTTCTTCAAAAGAAGGAGGAACACCAGTTTCTTTTATATGGTTATGAATAAACAAGAGTAGCTCATACTGTTTACATGTTAGCATTCAATATTCCAATCAAAATAATAAAAATTAGTAAAGTAAAAATACATGTATATATAACATTTTTACAATTTTTATCGCCAAATCAAAATTATTTTCTTTGTTTTTGATCTTATATGTTAATAAAGCAATATGTTTATTTATAGATATATTTAAATTATTATTTATATACTATATAGCTACATTAATATTAAATAATGTATAAAATACTTTATAGTTCTGACTGAATTATCTAACACCAAATTTTATGACCAGTATTATCCTTTTCTTCTAAAAATATATCTACATGTTTTGTAATTTCTGATATAAAAAAGTTAAATAGAAGGTATTCTATATATTTAGAACTCTCTATGGGTATTTAAAATCATTTTACATACTGCATATTATTTCTGCTTTTTTATTCTTAGTAAAATTATCTACAGCTCTAATAGTGAACACAATTTATAGTCATTCGAGATATTTTCAATGAGACTAAATTTTTGCTTCATATCTACTTTATTCTATAGGATAAACTGGCTTTCGTTATATATTCATTATGCATAAATAAAATTATACTCTCAAAATGCCATTGTTGCTCATTGTTCCATTTTCAGGTCTAACGTGTCAACTGCTATATACTATTTTCATGAACCCTAATGTTACGATAAATTTTGATTATTGAAAGGAGGCATAAAAGGTATTTTCATTTCTTTTTTATAGTTTTATTCTCTCACTTATATTGGTCAAGAAAATGCTTTTTATTGTTTCAATATAAAAAAGATTTGAAATGAGATAAGCTTACAGTATTTGAGACTTATCACTCAAGTGATAAAAATGATAAATTATTATAAATCAATATATTATCTTATAAATCTGTATTTATATTTGAAAATTGAACACTAAGATATAAAGATATAAAAAATAATATTATAATAAAAGGTATTTTTTCTTCTCTACCCATTATGCTCAACAACCCATGTGAGGGGAAGGGGGTAATTTCTCATAATTTTAACGCTTCGAATCTATGCAATATTTTGCAGTGAAATTTTTCCTTTATTGAAACTTCAAAAATAAGATTAAAGAGTACTTATACAATGATGAAGTAAAGGGGTGAAAACGAAAAATTATTGATAATTGAAGAAAATAATAATATTTTTCTCCAAAAGGTGTTGACCAAATGGAAAGTCAACCGTATGTTCCCTTCACTTTCTACAAATTAGATAGTGTGCAAACTAGATAGCTTGTATGAGAGCGCGTAGCTCAGCTGGTAGAGCAACTGACTTTTAATCAGTAGGTCCAGGGTTCGAATCCCTGCGCGCTCACCAAATTTAAATTAATATCAATAGGCTATAAAAAATTTAAGAATCTTTCTTGTTTTTATTCTTTTTGAAGTTTTTTGTTGATTCTATAACCTGTCATTTTCTATCAGCTGTTTTGAAATAGAGCGATGCTATGCTGTCTCCTGTCCAACAAAAAAGAGCTTTAAGATTACGATAGGATTGTACCTGCGTTGGCAGCACATGTGGTTTCTAATTTTCTCAATCTATAGGTTGATTTTTTAATACCCACTGCATTACATGATTCGCAAAACAAGTTGCTAAAATCACCACTTATTCACACTTTATATTATGAAATGACTTTTCTATAAGATGTTGATTTATTTAATTTTTACTCTTTTTAACATCTACTATAGTACATTTATTTCTTATGAAGATCATAAAAAGGTTAACAATACGTTAATTTCTTGATAGAAGGGGCCAATTCAAGAGTGGTATATGCGCGAGGGGAATCATTTAAAAACGTAAATTCTTCCGTTGCGTACAAAAAGCGTGACGTGGTTTTTACAGTAGTACTTAACAGAAATAAGTGGACTGAATAGATGCCTTCAAATAGAAAAAAGAAATTTACTTTTATGATTAAACCAACACTTCAATTGTTTTCTATGATCGTCATTTCTCAGTCACTGGTATCTTGTTGCGCAAGCCAAACTATGAATTTTTCAATAAAAGATTCCTATCATAATAAACCAATTAACGTAAACACTTCTGTACTACCTCAACAAGTCTCCAATAAGAAGAATCAATCGGAAGAAAAAAAGCGTGGACGAGCGATTGTTGGTAAACCTTATCAAATAAAAGGAAAGTGGTATTATCCTCAAAGTGATCCAACTTATAAACGTGTTGGCGAAGCATCATGGTATGGTTCAGATTTTCATGGACGTTTAACTGCCAACGGTGAAATTTATGACATGAATCTTTTGACTGCTGCTCATCCTACAATGCCTTTACCTAGCTATGCTCGTGTCACTAATTTGAAAAATGGATCTTCAATCGTTGTTAGAGTGAATGATCGCGGACCTTTTATGAAAGACAGAATCATTGATTTATCAAGGCAAGCTGCGACAATACTGGGGTATGTAGATAGGGGGGTTGCAGATGTTAAAGTAGAATATATTGCTGAAGCACCTGTTGGCTATTATGATGGTGCATATTTAATGTCCTCTTATACTCCTGGAAATGCTGCCCCATATTCATTAGCGTCGGAAAATGTTTCGAAAAAAAGAGAAACTGTTTTGTTAAAAGAGCAGCGCAATACAGGAAACAAAAAGGAACTAGCTAAAGCAGCTGCTGTTGAACAGGAACAACGTAATAAAACTGTTGCAGTTAAATTGCCAGAAATTGGTCCTATCATGGTTGATAAGCCGATTCCATTCGATCAAGTTGCTTCTATAAATAAGCTAAACAAAAAAACAAAGGTCAATTGGCTACAACTGTTTTAAGAAAAAATGCATTGATTTTTTATCTATATAATTTTCTAGTAAAAAAGGTAAGAACTTACGGATTTAGTGTAAGATTTTCATCTTAAAGCGCTTTGTCCTTTTCAAAAAGCGTGGTGGGGTGCTATTATTATAAATTCAGTACGGCCTTTCTACTCCATTGCTGGTCTATTCGTCGTTTTATGATATTGCTTGCTTAATAAAGCGCGTACTTTTCTTACTGTAATAGCTTTTGCTAGACGAAGGTAGATTATTGTATCAGTCTGTTTGTGTAATCTCCAAAACAACTGTACAATCGATTTGAGAGGAATAAAAAGCTTAACAAGTAAAAAAATATTTTCTTTTGATTCGGCTTTGCAATTTTCCAAAGTATCCACGGTAATATCTTATGAAGAGATTATATATTACCTCATGCTTTTGTTTATCATGTTCTTTAATGGAGTAAGTTCCCTCACGAAAAACAGAGCGTCTCAAACAAAATACGCTTACATTGCCAATTCACGAACTTATTTAAAAGAGACATACTTCAACACGCTACAGGTCTATTTTACGACAGCGCCTGTGAATGGCATAACTGTAACGCCTTTAGATATCACCATCTTCACACTTATGAAGATATAAACCGACACCGTCATACACTTTGCAAGCCCCAATGTTTTATGCGATAATTCTTAACACTTGAGAGGTTGATAAGAAGTATTTTTACTCTCTTTTTTAATAATTTTTATCTATATACGAACCCTACTTATGATGCGTAAGCAAGCGATTTTATTGAATTCAATATGAGAGGAAATATAACGAAAGAATCTTACAGTATTTTGAATCAGATCCACGTTAAAAGATTATAATTTATCATAATAAATCAATCTACTATCAATATAAAACAACAAATAAAAAAAAATTTTGTCTCTCATGCTTTAAAACATAAAATTGAATCTAGGTGGAAGATAAGAAGTGCATCATTTTACTTTTGCTAACGCTGAATAAAAATAAAATCTTTTCTTGAGTTATCAATAATTCCTCAATTTGCGGAAATAAAAAAGTTTTTTCCTATATAAGATTCTTTATGTTGATCTTTGGGATGGGAGGAGCAGCTATGTACACAATATTAAGGATCTTATTGACCTTATGGGGGATATTGGTATTTGTCATGTGGGGGAAAGCAGAAGATTTTCAAATTTCTGCTTCACAATTGTTATTACTCGATGATGATACAGAGACAATACTTTATGAAAAACAAAGTGCTATTCCTTTTTTTCCTGCTTCATTAGTAAAATTGATGACAGCAGAAGTTGTATTTCATCAATTAAAAAAAGGATTATTAAAAAGTACGCAGAAATTTAAGGTCAGTGAAAATGCTTGGCGCAAGGGTGGAGCACCTTCCGGTACAACCACTATGTTTGCAAAGATAAAAACAGAAATCAGTGTTTCTGATCTGTTGCGTGGTTTAATTATTGTGAATGGAAATGATGCTGCTATTATTCTTGCTGAAGGAATATCGGGAGATGAAGCTCATTTCACAAAGTTGATGAATCAGCGCGCAAAAATAATCGGATTATCTCAGAGTCATTTTGTTAATGCAACAGGGTTACCCGAAGAGGGACAATTTGTAACTGTGCGTGATATGATTATATTAGCACGTCATATTGTTCAGGAATATCCGGACTATTATGCACTTTATTGTGAGCCTCATTTTACATGGAATAATATTTTTCAACGTAATAAAAATCCTCTTATTTCTAAGGAAATTGGTGTAGAAGGATTTGGTTTTGGCTACAGTGAAAAAGAAGGTTTTTCAATGGTTGCCACCATTTCTAAAAATCATCGACGTCTTTTTTTAGCAATCAATGGTTTGCAAGATGGTAAAAAATATACAAAAGAAATAGAACGCATTCTTCAATGGGGAATGACGGCTTTTGATCTCAAAACGATTTTTACAAAAGAAGAAACGGTTGGTCGTGCTTCTGTTTATGGTGGTAAACAAAATTTTGTTCCACTCATTGTTAAAACACCAATAAGTTTTATGCTTTCGAATGAAAAAAAAGTAAATGTTAAAGCAAAAATTAAATATCATGGTCCATTGAAAGCTCCCATCGTTTCTGGGCAATCAGTTGGCGTTATTCAAATTTTAGAAGATAAAAAGGTTCTTCTGGAAAAACCAGTTTTTGCCGGAATGAATGTTCAGGAAGGAAGTTTCTTTGCAAAAGTAAAAAATGCATTCTATGAAATAACAATTGGATGGTTACGAAAATATTTGTAGTTACGCGCTAATAAGGTTAAGATCATACGTGTCAGGTTATTTTATTACATTTGAAGGAGGGGACGGGGTAGGGAAAACGGTGCAGATTTCTTTACTTGCTGAGTCTCTCTCACACCAAGGTTATGATGTTGTCACAACACGAGAA
Source organism: Bartonella sp. CB10SXKL (assembly GCF_042195515.1). Classification (NCBI taxonomy): domain Bacteria; kingdom Pseudomonadati; phylum Pseudomonadota; class Alphaproteobacteria; order Hyphomicrobiales; family Bartonellaceae; genus Bartonella; species Bartonella sp. CB10SXKL. The sequence goes on from NZ_JBHION010000004.1 coordinate 51,152, forward strand.
CCAGGAGGAACACCAGGAGCAGAAGCAATCCGGCATATTTTGTTGTCGGGGCAGGCGCGACAGTATGGACCGTTGATTGAAGCTGTTTTGTTTACAGCTGCACGTGTCGACCATGTTACTGAGGTTATCGCACCTTCTTTGCAAAAAGGTAAAATCGTTTTATGTGACCGCTTTATTGATTCTACACGCGTTTATCAAGGACTCAATGATACCGTCAGTTCTTCTCTTCTTTCTGTTTTAGAGTGTATTGCGCTCAATGGTATTTTGCCTCATTTAACATTTTTATTAGATATGCCTGCAATGTGTGGTATGAAGCGTGCAAATTTGCGAAGAAAAAAAACAGAAGAAATTGATTATTTTGAAAAAGATCTGTTGGAAATTCAAGAACAAAGGCGTCAGGCTTTTCTTCAATTGGCCAAACAGGAACCCCATAGATTTCGAGTTATTGATGCCACTGGCTCAGTGGAAGCCATTGCTCATCAAATAAAAAATATTTGTCATCAGGTATTGTTGGATCAGCTTTCATGAGTAATGTAAATACCTTACGCCAATATGATGATATTGATACAATTTTATCACCATCCCAGAACAATGTTATCTTTGGTCATGAGGATGTGCGTCATTTTTTGACACAAATGCTTAAAGAAGAGCGTTTACATCATGCATTATTATTTGAAGGAGAATATGGGATTGGAAAGGCTACATTAGCCTTTCATCTTGCTTGGAACATTTTAAGTTTTCAACAGAGTGCTTTCTTGAAACCCGATCCTTATTCTACCCCATGGCGCCAAATTACACAAGGAAGTCACCCTGGTCTTTTGTATATTTCACGTCGATTTGATGTGAAAACGCAAAAGTTTAAAACAGGAATACTCGTTGATGATATCCGTGATATTATGCATTTTTTAAGCCGAACATCACAAGAAAATGGATGGCGTATAGTTATTGTTGATTCTGCAGATGATATGAATAGAAATGCAGCAAATGCAATTCTTAAAATACTTGAAGAACCACCTACAAAAACGTTATTTGTTATTATCGCGCATTCTTCTGGCAAATTGCTTCCAACAATCCATTCACGGTGTCAAAAAATCTCTTTTCGTCCCTTGAATAACGATGAAATGAAAAAAGTTATTACACATATTTTCGCCAATCAGGATTTACCTGATGAGAAAACAATTGAAATGATTATTGAAAAATCTAAAGGAAGTCCTCGAAAAGCTGCTTTACTTGTTTGCCATGGCGGTTTTGAAATTATTAAAACAATTGATGCTCTCCTAGAGAAACCTGTTTGTAACGCAATGATTGTACATACTCTTGCACAAACATTTTCATCTGTTTCTTCTACATTCCAATTTCAACAATTTTGTGATGAAATTCTTAATAAAATTCAAAAAAAAGCTATCATGCTCGTTGAAAAGGGAGACTTATTTCTCTCAAAAAAATATGCGGAAAAATGGCGGGAGATTCATCAAGAAATAGAGGAAATACAACTGTTTAATCTCGATAAAAAGCAGTTTGTTATTAACTTGCTTTTTAAAGTTCATAAGATCATTCATGAGGATTAGTTTTTCCGTGACAATGCGATAAACAAACGTTATGTCATAATATCTTTTATTTATAGCGTTTTACAACGAGTATGACATGCGTGACACATATTACATAACAACTCCCATTTTTTATCCTAATGGTGCTCCACATATTGGACATGCTTATAGTGCAATTGCAAGCGATGTTTTAGCCCGCTTTCAACGGTTAAACGGAAAAAATGTATTTTTTCTTTCTGGTACAGATGAGCATGGTCTCAAGATGCAACAAACCGCAGCTGCATTAGGCATGACACCTCAGCAGCTTGCAGATCGTAATAGTGCGGTGTTTCAAAAAATGCTTGCAGTATTAAATTGTTCTAACGATGATTTTATCCGTACGACAGAAGAACGCCATTATCAAGCTTGTCAAGAAATTTGGAAAAAGATGGAAGCAAATGGCGATATTTATCTCGGTCGTTATACGGGGTGGTATTCGGTTCGCCAAGAAGCCTATTATGAAGAAAAAGATACGGAAGTTGGACCAGACAACATCCGTCGTGAGAAGGAATTAGGCTCTCCAGTTGAATGGAATGAAGAAGAAAGTTATTTTTTTAAACTTTCTCATTATGAAAAGGCTCTTCTTGAATATTATGAAAAACATCCTGATTTTATTGCTCCATTTGAGCGGCGTAATGAAATTATAAGTTTTATCAAATCAGGTTTAAAAGATATCTCTATTTCACGCGCAAGTTTTAACTGGGGAATTGCTGTTCCTGAGAATCCAAAGCACGTGATGTATGTCTGGGTTGATGCGCTTACAAATTATCTATCAGCAATAGGTTTTTTCAATGAAAATTCAAAAAAACGTGATTTTTGGCCTGCAAATACGCATATTATTGGTAAGGATATTATTCGTTTTCATGCAGTCTATTGGCCGGCATTTTTAATGTCTGCTGGAATTGAATTGCCTAAAAATATTTTTGCACATGGTTTTTTACTTAATCGTGGTGCAAAAATGTCAAAATCTATTGGAAATGTCGTTGATCCTTTTGAAATGGTTGAACACTATGGTCTTGATCAGGTCCGTTATTTCCTTCTCCGTGAAGTGCCATTCGGACAAGATGGTAGTTATAGTCATGAAAGCCTTGTGAACCGTATTAATGCTGATCTTGCTAATGATCTTGGTAATTTAGCACAGCGCTGTTTGTCTATGATTGCCAAAAATTGTAATGCACAAGTCCCGAAACCAGCTTCATTTTCAGCTCAAGATAAACAGCTTTTAGAACAATCTCTTCAAGTACTTGAAACTGTACACCAAGCTATGTCTTCTTATAGTATGCATTTAGCACTTTCAGCTATTTTTTCAATTGTAGCAGATGCCAATCGCTATTTTGCCAACGAACAACCTTGGAGTTTACGTAAAAATGATCGAGAGCGATTTTCTACAGTTCTTTATATAACTGTAGAAATCTTGCGGAGAATAGGAATTATGCTTTTGCCTTTCATACCCCAATCAGCAGCGAAACTTCTTGATAGCCTTGCGGTTGCTGAAGATGATCGGTTATTGTATCATATAAGTCATTCAAAAATTCAAGAAGGGCTTGATCTTCCACCACCAGAACCAATTTTTCCTCGTTATATCTTGAAGAAAGAAGATACTCATCATGTTGATTGATACACATTGTCATCTTGATTTTGAAGATTTTTCACAAGATTTGGATAATGTTATCCAACGGGCTTTAGATGCTGACGTTAAACGTATGATAACAATTTCAACCCATGTTTATAAGTTAGATAAGCTGTTAGCCATTGCGCAAAGCTATGATCAAGTCTTTTGTTCCGTTGGAACACACCCCAATCATGCGCATGAAGAACAAAATATTACAGCGGAAGAGCTTATACAGCTCTCGAATCACCCTAAAATTGTTGCGTTTGGGGAAGGGGGACTTGATTATCATTATGATTATTCTACTCCAGAAGAGCAAAAGAAAGTTTTTTATGAACATATCATTGCTTCTCGAGAAACACAGATTCCTCTTGTTATACATTCACGCAATGCCGATATCGATATGGAGAAAATATTACGTGAACAGACAAAAGAAGGAGCTTTTCCCTTTATCCTTCATTGTTATTCGTCTGGAATGCAACTTGCTCGTGCTGGAATTGAACTTGGTGGTTATATTTCTTTTTCAGGTATTCTTACTTTTAAAAACGCATTTGAAATCCGTGAAATAGCAAAAATTGTGCCCCATGAGCATTTGTTAGTGGAAACAGATGCTCCATTTTTAGCACCTAGTCCCCATCGGGGCAAAACAAATGAACCATCTTTTGTATGTTATACAGCAGCTGTTTTGGCTGAAACAATTGGCTTAAGCATTGAAGAAACAGCTCAAATAACAACGCGTAATGCTTTTCGTTTATTTAGCAAAATGAAATAAGGCAAAAGATATGTGTGATCAATACCGATTTACAATATTAGGTTGTGGTCCTTCTCCAGGAGTGCCAAGACCTAATGGTGATTGGGGAACATGTGATCCGAATAACCCTAAAAATAAACGCTACAGAAGTTCTTTATTAGTTGAACGTATTAAACCTTCAGGAGAAAAAACAACGATCGTTATTGATACAGGTCCAGATTTTCGCTCACAAATGATCGATGCGCGTGTAAGCCATCTTGATGCTGCTCTTTACACGCATTCTCATGCAGACCATATCCACGGTATTGATGATTTACGCAGCTATGCACTTGCACAAAAATGTTTAATAGATATCTATGCCGACAGATTTACACTAGAGCATCTCAAAAGTGCTTTCGGATATTGTTTTCAAACTCCAAAAGATTCATCTTATTCTCCCATTTTAAAAGAGCATCTTATCAATGAAGATAGCCAATTTATTATTCAGGGGCAGGGCGGAGAAATAAGCGTCAATACACATTTACAACACCACGGAAACATTCATTCCTTAGGTTTTCGGATTGGGAATGTTGCCTATTGTACGGATGTTAGTAAATTTCCTGAAAAAACTTTATCCAAATTAATGGATTTGGATGTTCTCATCATTGAAGCTCTTCAATTTAAATCCCATCCGAGTCATTTTTCTGTTGATCAAGCATTACAGTGGATAGAATATTTAAAGCCAAAACAAGCAATACTCACACATATGGACAGATCGCTGGATTACAATAAGGTTATAAATTACGTTCCATCCTATGTAAAACCTGCATATCAAGGTCTTACTTTTGAAACAGATGCATAAGCTTATTATGCGCAATATTTTAAGTTAAATAAAATACTTTTAAATTTATCCTTTATTTTATTTAATTTTTGACATATTTAGTGTTTTTTATGTCAAAAATGAGGCTTTTATGTATAAGAATTTTAAGCGGGGTGTATGTATTGTGGTTTTAGCGGTTTCCTTAACAGCATGTGGGGGGCGTTTAGAAAAAAATATTGCAACGACAACATTACATGACGGATCAATGAGTTGTGCCGATATTCAACGGGAGTTTTTTGCTAATAAACGTCAGATTAATGATACAATTGCAGAGCGTTCTAAAGCAAGAAATAAAAACGTGGCTTTAGCAGCGGCAAGTGTTGTATTTGTACCTGCTTTGTTTTTTATGGATACTAAATCCAGTGAAAGTAATGAAATTTCGGCTTTAAATAACCGTAATGCTGTTTTGAGTGATCTTGCACGTATGAAACGTTGTAAAATAATGCAATAATTTTCCTTATTTTATTATACGTAATTTCGTTATCACTATTTTGGTCTTTAAGGTATATACCTTAAAGACCAAATTTTATTTTAAAAGTAAATTGTATGATATAAATATTATGATGATGTTTTAAAGTAGGGTTTTCTTTTTGGATAAAGGATTTATCTTCTGTATCATATTATCGCATAATATATATTATGGAACTTTATAGAAAAAGTATATCTAGCATCAGCGCTTTGAAGAACGAATCTTTAAAATGAGCTACTTAAGTTAGCTAAGATTGAAAATCGAGCCTGTTATTCTGGCTTGAAAATTTCAATCACAATGTTTTTTATTTTTTACTCTTTTAAAAAAAATCATCACAATTTGTAGTGCTATAAAAGCTAAAAACAATATTCCATGAAATAATGGTACAAATGGCTGATAAATAAAATCGGAATAATACATTGTTATTGCTTCAATCAATGCTGCAATACACCACACAATGATGCCCCATAGTGAATACATCCAAAGTCCAACTAAGGCAATAGGATAGAGAATAGCCAATATAACTGATGCAAATTGCCACTGCCAAGGCATAAGATCAAAACGCCATAGAATACCTGGAAAAACACCAACAAGGCGTATCCAATAACAAATACCTAGAACTAAGCAAATAAGTGCCAAAAACCGTAAGTAACAGTTATAGATTAAATTGATTTTTGAAATCTGTTTGTGAGAATTATTTTTCACAATAATAACTCTTGTTCAACAGGTTGGAAGTAAGAATCTACCATTTCATCTGTCACATTTGAAAGTTTATCTGGCTGCCATTGAGGTCTTTTATCCTTATCGATTAACATAGCACGTATACCTTCATAAAAATCATGTGAATGAATCATATGATGCGCTATGCGGTTTTCAATTTTCATACAATCTTCCAACGTTTGAGATGAATTTTGTTTCATTTGTTTCCAGATAACTTTTAAACTTGTCGGGGAACGTGACTGCAAAATATCATAACATTCTTTAGCAAATAAAACATCTTCATTGCTTTTTTTATGTAGCAACTCAAGACATTCTTCTAAGCTATGGGCACTAAAACAACTGTTAATAATACAACGTATTTCATGACTTGTTTCATAGTCTTTTGTAATTGCTCGCTCGTTTAAAGCTAAAGTAGGATCTCCTTGCTCAATAACAGCTTTTCTAATCATATCGAATTCAGTTTCAGCAACGGCGTGTGTTGCTAATCCTAAATTTAAGCAATCTCCCCACTTTATGCGTGCGCCCGTTAATGCAAGATAGATGCCAAAATGATTGGGAAGAGATGGTAAGAAAAAACTTGCACCTACATCTGGGAAAAATCCAATCGCACCTTCTGGCATAGCAAAAACTGTATTTTCTGTAACAATTCGATGCGAACCATAGAGAGAAATACCGACCCCTCCTCCCATCCAAATACCGTTTAAGAAAGCAATGTAGGGCTTTGAAAAATGTTTGATATAAGCATTTAAGCTATATTCATCCCTAAAGTATTGACAAGCAGCAACACTTTTCCCCATATGATAGATTTCTACAATATCTCCACCAGCACAAAAAGCACGCCCCTCCCCTTCAATTAAGACACAAGAAACATTATCATCTGTTTCCCATGTTCTGAGAGCTTTTTTTAAAGCTGAAACCATTCGTTGATTAAGAGCGTTTAATGCTGAAGGACGTGTGAGCTTTATAATACCAGCCCGCCCTTCTTTCGTAAAAGAAATATCATCATCTGCTCCAAAATTAATTTGCATCTCACACCCTTCTTAAAACAACTATTTCATTGTTTTTTTTATATTTTTTGCCCCAAGTTGAGGAAATATTTGCATGATTGCACCAATACAATATATATAAATTCCTGTTACCGAAATTCCTATTTTAACCCAATAGGGAGCCTCTAGTTGATAAAAGAAGGCAGAAATACCAAAAAAACACCATAAGAGAAAAATGGGAAAATTAACCCTACGTAAACGAAGGACTCTTACTGGATGAATAAAATAAATTGGCAAAAAAGATATAATCGCCGATAAAACAATAATGATAAAAGTAATCCACTCTCCTGGTCTGACGACAAAAAGCGTAAAAATCATCATATTCCAAACAACAGGAAATCCTTTAAAAAAATTTTCTTTGGTTTTCATACTAGTATCTGCATAATAAATAGCAGATGAAATAACAATAATTGCACTCAATGAAAATGATAACCCTACCCCCATAAAACCACTTTGATAGAGTGCAAAGGCAGGAATTAAGACATAAGTCACGTAATCAATAATATTATCTAACAGCTCTCCAGACCATGTTGGAAGAACGTATTTAACATCAAGTTTACGTGCAATTGGTCCATCTATACCATCAACGAGAAGAGCAAGCCCAAGCCAACAGAACATAGCTGTCCATTCTTTTTGAGAGGCTGATATAAGAGAAAGAAACGCTAAAAATGATCCCGAAGCTGTTAGTAAATGAACAGAAAAGGCCTTTGCTTGTGGCATTGTTACTTTTTTATGGCGTAATAATTTAGCATTTGTTTTGATTTTCTTTGTTAGTTTACGTTTCAAGTTTTTCTTATCCTCGTTTTTAAAGTCTTCAACCATCTATCAATACGCCATTTTTTACCGATGATATAACTCAGCATTTTAAAAAATCATAAAAAGGTTACTTTTTTATATCGCATTATTTATTACATACTATAATAGAAGAGCTTCATATAATAAAAAGAGAGCGATCATTTGGAAATGTTAAAATATTTTCTCAATGGAGAAAGGTTCAAGTCATTGTGATATTTGAAAAGGAAGAGCATAAAGATATTGCTGTTATTGGTGCAGGCCCTGTCGGAATGTTAGCGGCGCTGAGTCTTGCACATGAGGGGCTTTCTGTTTTTCTTGTTGGGCCCCCTGCTCATACAGATGAGTTACGGACAACTGCTCTTATGATGCCTGCAATACGCATGCTTCAAAAACTCAATATTTGGGATAATCTTCAAAAACATGCAGCAGCTTTATCTTCCATGAGAATTATAGATATAACTTCTAGAATTGTGCATGCTCCTACGGTGCATTTTTCTTCTGCTGAAATTGGTGAAAAAGCTTTTGGCTATAATATACCTAATGTAAAATTGAACAGTGCTTTAGTCGATGCTGTTACACATACGCCTAATATTACAAGATTTGTTTCTGCAGCCAAATCTGTTCATCACACAAAAAAACATGTATGTATTACTCTTGCTGATTGTAGAGTCATTCAAGCACCACTTGTTATTGCAGCTGATGGACGTCACTCTCTTACACGTGCCGCAGCAGGGATAAGTGTCAAACAGTGGAATTATCCACAAAAAGCACTTGTTCTCAACTTTTCTCATGAGTTTTCTCATCAAAATACATCAACCGAATTTCATACAGAACACGGTCCATTTACACAGGTTCCACTACCAGGACGAAGATCTAGTCTTGTATGGGTTGTTCATCCTTCCCGTGCTGAAGAATTATTGAATACAGAACCAAAAACAATTGCAAAAATGATCGAAAACAAAATGCAATCAATGCTTGGAAAGCTAAGCTTAGAAACATCAATTCAAGCATGGCCGCTTTTCGGACTTCTTTCTCGTCATTTTGCTGCTAATCGAACAATTTTAGTCGGTGAAGCCGCTCATGTTTTCCCCCCTATTGGGGCACAAGGATTGAATTTAGGATTCCGTGATGTCCAAACTTTAATTGATATTTTACCTAATAAAATATCCAATTCTAACTCTGAAATGATTGTTGCACATTATAACAAATGTCGCAAACCAGATATATTAATCCGAAGTGGAGCTGTTCATACACTGAACTCTGCTCTACTTTCTCATATGTTGCCTGTTCATATCATACGAAGCATTGGGCTTGGTTTGTTACATAGTTTCCCACCATTACGTAATTTATTTATGCGCGAAGGAATGTATCCGGGTTATGGATTCAAGGAAATTATGCAAATATCTCCAACAAAATCATCAAAACAGCCCTACTGAACAATAATGGATAATAACGTAAAATAAAAAAATAATAAATTGCATTTTGCAATCATATCATATTACTGATGCAAAAAATATCTTTGTTCTTTCTAGGAAAGAAAAAATTATTATATATATTTAGCATATTGATATGAAATAAGATAAAACTTAATTATAGTCTAAAACTTAAATTGTAAAGATATCTTGCTAAATCACATCTGTTAAATTTTGCACTATAAAGAAAATGAAAAATAATACCGTTTTTAAAGAGTTATTTTATAATATTAATTTTAATAAGAAAATAAATAATAAAAAACAGTTTTATTTAATCAATAGATTTTAAAATCTTTTTATTATTAAGTATAATATTAAAAATAAAATCATCTTTGGAACCTGTTAGTAACACAGAGGTTAATGAAGTGTTGTTTTAACAAATGGTAACAAGATGACACTAAATAAATTTTTGAAATTAAGTACTTTTTTTATAATGATTGTATGTGTCTCGTTGATAGTCACTACTTCAATAAGTGAAGTTTTTCACCTTCCTTATTGTCAAACCTTTACCTATAGCTCTACTCAAAATGTCACTAAAATAGGTCAGAACTCATTTACTGCTTCACAAGTTAAAAATTGTCTTATGCAAAATGGTTTTGAGAATATTAAACGATTGCGTTTAGATGACAATGGCATCTGGCGTGCTTTAGTAAAATTTAAAAAGTCCCATTTTTTCGTATCCGTTGACTATTCAGGAACAGTTAGCATTCAAAATGAAAGAAAAGAATATGATTGATTTTAAAACTTACAGCAACATTTCTTTTTACAGCCGTAAGAAAAAAAACTTAAAAAAGTGCTGCCATTCTATTAAAGAATTTTCTTTCATTGGCGTTTTAAATGGAAGCATATCAGGAGCTATCGCGGCAACTCTTTCAGCTTATGGTTATATTGCTCTTCCAGGATTTGGTCCAGTTATCGCAATGGGTATAGGAGTAGCACTTTCTGCCGGAATAATAATAGGAGCACTGATAGGATCAGGAATGGGAGGAAGTGTCGGTATATGCTGTATGTTATGGGAAATTTATATGAATCATAATAATTCTTTCTCTTATAAATTTCATAATGAATAGAAATTTCTCGTCATTTTTTCTATGAAAAACAATTAAATCATCAACAAATTATATGTTCTTTTTTTTGATGAAACGATTATCATATTATAAATGAAATAACATCTAACTTATTAAAACTGTTTGCTTAATTCTTTATTATACATCAAAAAAGTAGATTTTTTAAAGCATCTCTTGAAGAAATGTAAGCGAGATATAATTATCAGTCTATGGAAGCTACATTTTTTATAGATCAAAAAATGAAAGTTATGTTTAGAAATATATATATATAAACATACTTTAATTTATTTGCTCTTTCTAATAACTAATATTTCTATTTAAATTATTTTTGTTAAAGTTCAATTTAAGACATTTATATAATATATTATTAATATAGATTATTAATTATAGATAATAATCTATTTAAAAATAAGTATAAAGGTATTTTATGAAAAAAATATTATTATCATTATTGTTTTTTATGGCATTTTTAATTCATAAAAATTCTGTATTAGCACTATCAACACAAGTAAATATTTATAAATTAGAAGATAACAATTTCAAAAAGGCTATTGGTAGCATTAAAATTGAAGAAAACACATACGGTTTGATTTTCATCCCTAATTTATCTACTTTATCAGAAGGGATGCATGGTTTTCATGTACATGTGAATCCTTCATGTGATACAAAAGATGGCATAATTGGTGGAAGCGCAGGTGGACATTATGATCCGGAACATACCGGAAAACATTTAGGACCTTATAATGTCAATGGTCATCTTGGTGATTTACCAGCACTTTATGTTGATAAGCACGGATATGCCATAATGAGCGTTCTTGCTCCACGATTAAAAAAAATCTCTGAAATTAAAGGGCGCTCTTTAGTCATTCATTTAGGGGCTGATAATCAATCAGATAAACCATTACCGCTTGGCGGAGGTGGTGCACGTTTAGCGTGCGGTATTATTGAAAAATAAAGAGAGTATTGTGGCAAACTGTGATAGTACACCCCTTTACTATAAGATGTGAGAAAAATTTATTTTTTAAATCTATTTCAAGAAATTGAGTAAACTGTGTGAATATTTTATAAAATTAATATTTTTGAATGTTTACTTCGGATAATAAAAAACTTAATAATAATCAAAATGAACAGCAGTAGAAATTAAAGAAATAGTAGTGTAAATTCTCCGTAAGAAGACTTCAATATGAGAAAGTAATATTTTTAATGCTTGATATAAACAAAGCAAAAAAGTCGAATTTCACTCTCTAAAGTAGCAAATTTGTAATAAATTATAGTCATTAAGTCTAGTATCTAATGGAATCATGCCCAATGCACAAAATAGAACAGGCCTAAAACAGAATTTTTACTCTTCCCCGACTCAACCCCACTCATGAGGTACGCGAAAAAAATTTAATTGATACAATATCAATATAATAAGTCAAACAAAATAGTTAGAGTAATTTTTCATCACTCTGAAAAAAGGGCTTTTAAACAATGGAGTCTTTTTAAAAATACCCCTCATAGATACATATGATCCCAATCTAGAGAACGCATCTCACCAGTTTGATAAAATTGACGAATAAGCTTAATATAATCAAGAAAATCTTTGTTTTCCTCCACTAATCTATTAGCAGTATCCCAGTCAATATCACTACGTTCTTTGGCAGGAATTAAGATCTCACTCTCGGAAGAGTTTTCCTTATTAAGTCTTATAAATCCAATTCCATGCAAACTTGAAAGCATCCGAAGCTCTTTTAATGTATCAACTCCTTCAATTTCACTAGCTACTAAATAACTCAAATTAGCCCATGAAGAATTACTAACTGTTTGAAAAAATGCTTTTCGTAAATTTGAACGATTGATGAGAATTTTTACTTCAAAAGACCAAAGCTTTGTCTTTTTATCAAAATATTGCAAAACACAGTCTTTGATTTCACGATTCCATTCCTTGCTTAAATCTTGCATCCCTACGAGATCTGGATAAAGCCATTTATTTCCGCCTGCACCATGTTTATTACGAGAACATTTCTCATTAATGCGCTTGCTATAAACTGCAAGCTCTGACCATAAAAATTTAGATAATAACGGATAAAGATCATGCTCTTTAACAGAGCCACCTTCTGTTCTACTCTTTGCATTGTCCTCTATTGCGTCAATTTCAGCACTATCTGTTTGTTTAGTAAAATAATATTGTCGCGGTCGTCCTTCAGTGGTTTTAATTTCTGAATAACGCTTTTGTAATTGAGGGCGCTGCGATCCTATTTCAGCAACAATTTGCTGAATAAGAGCTGCATCACTATTAAGGGGATTGATTATCGCCGTTGAATGCTTTTGTTTTTGGCGGCATTTCTCTGGGTAATTTTCAAATATCCATTGAGCAATTTCTCGAGCTGTAAACTTTTTTGTCGGGTTTTTCTTTAAAAAATTAAAAACAGTGTTTGTTAAATTTAAAGTCATATGAAAAACTCCCCCTTTTATCCTCTGGGTATTTCATTATATTCAAGCGTTTTAAATGAAAGAACAATAAACTGTTTAAGTTTTTAAAAAAAAGAACATTTATCAAATTACTCAATAAAATCAAAATATTTTTTTAATTTATGACTATAACTCAAAGATCTTTTCACATAACGAAAATAAGATTGTACTTTTATAAAAAATTGTAAATGTGCTACAAATCCCCATACAAAAGCATAATCTTGTATAACTTTTCTATACATTTTTCTTTTTATTTTAACGTCGTTAGAAAAAAGTTAAAAATAATTATTCAAACATTTGATTGAACCTCACACCCGTCAATTAAAAAACTTATGTGTTTTATTTTTGAAGCAAAAAGTTACGAGCTCTCAAGTATAGATTCTGAAATGGTAAACTCTGCACACAAACCTTCAAAACTACTATTTGCTTTAATAGCATCATGGGGAATAAGAACATAATACCATTTTTTATCGCCATAAGTCGCCGCATAGCGCGTTGCATGACAACACCATTGAACTGCAGCTTCTCTCTTTTTTAAAACAATAGGATTTTGCATTTCAGAGGCTTTTTTAGGCTCACAAAGATATTTGGCATCCTTCGTTTCTACAACAAAGTCCGGTTCATAAGTCGATCCTTTATCATATTCTATTCTGAAAAAACCTCGAGCGGGTTTCATCCATTTCAAGACTTGTGCATCATCCTCTAATATTTGAGCAAATCGTAATTCCCCTTCTACTGAATCAAACTTTTGTAAAGGATAACAGCATTTTCTAAAGCCGCTGAATACAAGTTTTTTAATATCACTTTTAATGGCAGGAATATTACGAAAATCAAGAGGAGACGTCCCTTGCGGTAACACATAATGGATAGGTGATAAAGTTGTAAAACCTCGTGTAACTTTAACCGCATAATCTTTTTGCGTTTCCCATTGATGTTCTCTTAATTGCGCAACAATAAAACTAGTAAGCTTGTGCTGATAGTGAATTAATACGTTCTCAACAGCTGTATCATTGGGTAAATAAGATCGGAAATGTTCTACTATCTGACTAGCTAATTTTCGTAATAAGAGCGTATGGTTATCATAATCGACAAAGTCATTATCAATCAAACCACGAATGATGTAGTTTTCAAGATAAGGCTCTTTTACATATTCATTCTTAGAAGTAAGAAAAATGCTTTTATGGGTACGCAATTCTCGAATTAAAAGTTCTTTACTAACAGGTTGAAAATTTAAGCTTTCTAGATTTTTTAAATCAAAATCATAAAAACCATAAGTAACATCACGCGAAGGTATGAGTATAATATTTGGAATATCTATTATCAGTTCTGTTAATTGTTTTGTCAGAATTGTCACCACTTTTGATACAAGAGACTTTTGTGATGAAGGCTTAATATTCATAACTTTATTAGCAATTTTTTCTTGTATCTGTGCAGAACAAAGCATTTGAGAACTTGGCAATTTATCATTCTCTTTGATAAGATCCCACGCGATCGCTACAATTTCTTGCTCCTCAGGCGTTAATGTAGGGGAATCTGTATTACGTAATATGATACCTTGTAAATCAGAAGATGCTCCATTTATATCGGAATTACGTGTTACCATCGTTTGCATCAATAAAGCTTCTACTTGACTTGGAACTGTCACTATATCTGTCTTTTCAGAGGATATATCACCCCCTGTTCCAATCTCAATATGCTTTTTTATAATTGAGTTTGGATCGTTTGCACGATCAATAATATCTTGAAAACGATCATGCGCAATAATTGTTAAACGATCAATAACTTCCACGCCTGTTCTATACCCATAAGGCAAACGCAATCCACGCCCAATTGTTTGCTCTGTTAAAATTTCTGAAGCCGATGCACGCAACGGTACAATAGTATAGAGATTCGTAACATCCCACCCCTCCTTTAATTTATTAACGTGAATAACAATTTCTGTTGGGTCATAAGAATTTTCAATTGCAATCAGCTTTTGAATATTTTGATCTTCTTCTATATTCGACTGTTTTGTATGAATCTCTATAACTTTTCCCTTATAAGCTCCTGCAAAAAAATCATCTGATTCCAATAAATCACGCAATTTCTGTGCATGATTTGTATCTTGAGCGACAACTAAAATAAAAGGCTTAACGAAATTTTTGTTATAATCTTTTGCATAGACAATTAAATCTGCTTTCACGTTTTCATGGGCATGAATTGCATCTTGTAATTTGATATGTTCTAATTGTTCAGATGTATAATTTTGAGGTTGAAAATCTTTACGTGTAGCAACAGCAGGCTCTTTTACAAAACCATCCCTCATAGCCTCTGCAAGTGAATAACTATAGACAACATTTTTAAAATCTACGGGTTTTGCACCTATTGTTTTTGGTGTCGCTGTAAGCTCTATTCCTAAAACAGGTTTTAACTCATTAATTGCTGCCGCACCAGCAGAAGCTCGATAACGATGTGCTTCATCCATTAACAAAACTAAATCAGGAAGATTTGCGAGATAATCAAAATAACTTTCACCAATCGTTTCTTGTAAGCGTTTAATTCTCGGAATACTAGATTTTAGTGCGCCTTTTTTATTATCTGTTGTATTAATTTTAGAAATATTAAAAATATTGATAAAGGCCGTATCTCTATTCTCAAACAAACGCTTTTGTCCTTCAAAATGGTGTTCATCAACGCGAATACCTTTACCACTTTCATAATCTTCACCTGTAATAATAACGGGTCTATTGGCAATAAATTCACTCATTCCACTGAAAACATACTTTGGACTTTGGGGACTAAAATCCTGTTTTAACTTTTCATAAATAGTCAAATTTGGCGCTAAAACAAAAAAATGGCGGCTACGACCTGTTAAATAAAGATAGCTAATAAAAGCCCCCATAAGTCGCGTTTTCCCAACACCTGTTGCTAAGGCAAAACAAAAAGAGGGAAAGTTTCGTTCAAAATCTTGCACAGAAGGATAAAGATTTTTTATCACTTCTAACTCTGCAACCAAATCAGCATTTTTAGAAAGCTCTATATTTTCTAAGATTTTTACCAAAATATTTAAAGATTCACGTTGAGGATCACGTAACGATAAGCGAGCAGAAATCCTTTTTTCAACAGTGTTCATGAAAAACTCCGCTTTTTATATATTATTCAAATAGATCTAATTCTGCTTGCGCAATATCTTTATTTTTGTTGTTTTCTTTTACCACAATCACTGGTTCAAGATTGGCTACATTTAAACTGTAATCGTCCCTTCCCCATTCGCATTTTTCTAATATTGCACGGGGGATTTTAGTGAGTGTCAGATTTTCAAAGGATGCTGATTTTGTATCAAAGGCTGTACCACAAACCAGCAACGTGCGATGAGAGCCTACCTCTTCACTCATTATACGGAGTTGTTCATGGGTCATAGCGCTTGTTGTGACATAAATATAATCTGTTTCGGTTGAATACCCTTGCATCCAATAATGATTTTCATCAGGTGCGTAGGTAAATCCCATATGTTTGCACATTGCTTCTGAAAGCATCGCAGCATTATATTCGCGACTAATAATCCATTGTCCCCATGGATCTTTTTGTAACAGAGAAGGTGCAAGGCGATAATAGCGAAATCCACCGCCACCTTGCCAATTGACACTTTTGGAAATTCCCCCTTGATCAGTTCCATCAATGACTTGTTTTAAACGAGGGATAATGTGGGTGTGACAATGCTCACCAAGTTCAATCATAATCCACTTTCTTCCCATTTTATGGGCAACAGCACCGGTTGTGCCGGAACCCGCAAAAGAATCCAATACAAGATCACCGGGATTAGTGGCAAGTTGAATGATGCGTTCCATTAACCGCTCAGGTTTGGGAGTTGTAAAGACATTATCAGAATTAAAAACTTTGACTTCTCTTTTGGCATCTTGGTTGTGTCCCACTTCTGTATAGAGCCAAATCGTCATTGAAACCATACCATTTTTTACTTCTGATAAAAAACGTTTCATAGAAGGAACATTACTTCCTGTTGGACCAAACCAAATACGATTATCGTTCAATAATTCAAAGAATTTTTTTTTATTCATAGCCCAACTTCTACCATTAGGAGGCATTACCTTGCGTCCAGAAGGTGTGATGATTTCATAAATATCCTTAGGTGTTACTCTTTTTACGGATAAATCTCCAGATTTCCAAGGACCGCGAGGATCATTATCAGGATTTTTATAGCGCGCATCCATATTGTTTGAACGAGGAAGCAATTGAGGGCGCCAAATCGTTTTATCTTTGGCATAAACCATGATAAAATCATGGTTATCGGAAAGCCATTTTGTATCATTTTGTGGAGCATATTTCTTTTGCCAAATAATATTGTTGATGAAATTTTGGCGACCAAAAATTTCATCCATCATCACTTTAAGATAGGCTTGTTCATCATCATCAATTGATATCCAGATACTTCCATCATCCGCCAGTAAATGATGTAACAATTCTAGCCTGTCTCTCATAAGGCTGAGCCATATGGAATGCTCTAAACCATCTTCATAATGTTCAAAGGCATTGCCTGTATTATAAGGCGGATCGATATAGATACATTTTATCTTCCCCATATATTCTTGTTCAAGCGCTTTGAGTGCGAGCAAATTGTCACCAAAAATAAGTTTATTATCAAAAATATCTTGGGATGATATTTGATGCGAAGCGTGATAAGATTTTTCAAGATCCTCTAATAAGATACGAGGCTCTAGTTTTGGGCGTTTTTCTTTTCCAATCCAAGTGAGTTCTAGTTTTTGTTTATTATAACTCATGCTATCGTCCTTAAATTCAAACGCTTGTGAAAAGTAAACAGCTTATTCATGAATGGCTAAATTAGAGTCTCTTAACAATACTTTTAGTACCATCCGACAGCAATTTGAGCTTCTTCTGACATACAATCAGGTGTCCATGGTGGATCAAAAGTCATAGTGACTTCAACATACGAAACCCCTTCAACTGCACTGACTGCATTTTCTACCCACCCCGGCATTTCACCAGCAACAGGGCATCCCGGTGCTGTAAGAGTCATTTCAATTTTTACTGAACGATCATCTTCAATATCAATACGATAAATCAGTCCTAGCTCATAAATATCAGCAGGAATCTCTGGGTCATAAACTGTTTTAAGAGCAGCAATAATATCATTCGTCATACGATCAATTTCATCTGCTGGAATTGCTGATATGTAAGATTTTTTATTTTCACTTACAGTTTCAACAGATTCTGTAGAATGACGCTCTTCAATTAATTCAGCCATTAAAAAATGTCCTTGTTTCTTGCAATGCTTCTACCAATTGATCTATATCTTCTTTAGTGTTATACATGGCTAACGATGCGCGGCAAATAGATGTTAGACCAAAGCGCTGTAATAAAGGCTGTGCACAATGAGTTCCCGCACGTATTGCAACCCCTTTTCTATCAATAAACATAGCGATATCATGGGCGTGAATTCCTTCAATTGTAAATGATATAATAGCTCCTTTATTGGGAGAATGACCATAAATACGCAATGACTCAACCATTTTAAGTTTTTCCTGCGCATAAGCTAAAAGGGACCTCTCATGGGCATGAATCGTGCTACGACCTTTCTCTTGTATATAATCAATAGCCGCAGTTAATCCAATAGCTTCAACGATAGGAGGGGTACCTGCTTCAAAACGGTAAGGAGAAGCATTATAAAACACCTTATCGGTTGTTACCTCCTCGATCATTTCCCCTCCCCCTTGAAAAGGACGCATTTCTTCTAATCTATCTTCTTTACCATACAAAACACCAATACCAGTGGGACCATAAAGCTTATGACCTGTAAAGACATACCAATCACAATCGAGATCTTGCACATCAACGGTTAAATGTACTGCTCCTTGAGAACCATCAACAAGAACCGGAATAGAATTTTGATGTGCTAGTTTAATAATCTCTTTAACAGGAGGCACAGTTCCTAATATATTGGACATATGCGTTATAGCAACAAGCCGCGTTTTTTCGCTTAAAGCCTTTTGGAAATCTTCAATGTGCAGAACACCATTTTCATCGACAGGAACAAAAATAAGTTTAACACCTTTTTGTTCACGGAGAAAATGCCAAGGAATAATATTTGAATGATGTTCCATGATCGTTAGAACAATCTCATCACCTTCTTTGAGTTTTGGCATCGCCCAACCATAAGCAACAGTATTAATAGCTTCTGTTGCATTTTTCGTAAAAACAATTTCTTCAGCTTTTTGAGCATTTAGAAAAACACGAACGGTTTCACGAGAATTTTCATAAGATTGTGTTGCTATATTGGCTAAAAAATACATTCCCCTATGCACATTAGCATAACTATAGTGATAATAATTATTCATTGCATTGAGTACTGACATTGGTTTTTGGGCAGAAGCACTACTATCAAGATATGCTAATCGCTTTCCATAAACTTGATGGTGTAAAATAGGAAAATCACGCCGAATTTCTTCGACATTATAAGTAAATGTTTGTACGTTATTTTCCATTTTTTCTACCTTAAACATTTTTTTCAAGCCATTTACTAATGATATTCTCCAAAATGATTTGAATCTTATCCTGCTTGATGTCATCAATGAGCTCAGAGATAAATCCTTTAATCAAAAGTGCACGAGCCGTTTTAAATGGGATACCACGCGCCATAAGATAAAAAAGATAATCATGATTAATATTAGCAACTGTTGCACCATGACCGCACGCAACATCATCAGCAAAAATCTCCAGTTCAGGCTTTGCATTAAATTCTGCATCATCTGAAAGAATAAGGCTATTACAAGCCATGCGTGCATCTGTTTTTTGCGCTTTTTGAGAAACACGTATTATTCCTTGGAAAACACCAACAGCCTTATCTGTAACCACATTGCGTATAATTTCGGTTGATGTTGACTTTTCTTCCACATGACGAACAGTCATTGTAAGATCACTATGTGTTTGTCCTGATAATAAATTTATGACGCGTAAGTGAAAATTAGATTCTTCTCCCTGTAATTCAATATCGATTTCTTGGCGATTTAATTGGCTCCCTATATTAATGACATAAAGTGATAACTTCGCTCTTTGATCAAGAACAGCACAAAATCGACCAAATTGTGTAGAATTAAAATCACGATTGCGAATGAGAATCCACGTAACATCACTATCAGCAGCAATACTTAATGAAAATATTGAACTGACAAAGGTATCTTTATCATTGCCAACCTGATGTTCAATAAACATAACTTGACTATTTTTATCAACTTTTATATCCGAAAAAATATGAGATTGTCCCCCCATTTGTATATTTTGTAATTCAATGGGTATATTTAACTTTGTATTTTCAGGGATGTGAAAAAGCCAACCATCTGTAACAAAAGCTGTATTTAACTGTCCAATAAAATCTTCATCAGAAATGTTTTGATTTATCTGCACAGAATTATCTTCTAATGCGTCTGAAAGGCGTTTTACTGTAATATTGTCTACCTTTGACTCTATCGATGTTTTCCCATTGTTTATGGAGAAAACAGCACTTTCTGAAAGCAATGCATCAACCAATTGATTGTCTTGAACTTTTGAAAAATTGCTAATAGACTTCAGTAAGGTACGCAGATTGGTATAATGCCATCTTTCGATTTTACGGGAAGGAAGCCGTGTCATTTGAAACTGCTCAATAGTTTTCTTGCGGATTTCCTGTACAGCTTTATCACCAGGTAAGTCGTTTACATACTGATTAAAATTACTGAGGATATTTTCTTCAACCGCTAACAAGTTTTGCTGTGCATTCATATTTAATAACCTCAAACCGCTTCCCTGATAAGATCAGCATACCCATTTTCCTCTAAATAAAGCGCTAAGGATTTATCACCGCTTTTGATAATTTGTCCTTTATAAAGAACATGTACCGTATCAGGAATAATATAATTAAGTAGCCGTTGATAATGGGTAATCACCAAAAATGAACGTTTTGAATCCCGAAGTTTATTAACACCATCTGCAACAATTTTTAGTGCATCAATATCTAAACCAGAATCCGTTTCATCTAAAATGCAAAGTTTAGGTTCAAGAAGTGCCATTTGTAAAATTTCAGCGCGTTTTTTTTCTCCACCTGAAAAACCTACATTTAATGGACGCTTTAGCATATCCATATCTATTTCAAGTTTGGCTGAAACTTCTTTAACATATTTTATAAATTCAGGAATTTTAAGTTCTTCGTGACCTCGTGCTTTGCGTTGAGAGTTCATCGCAACTTTTAAAAATTCCATTGTTGCTACCCCTGGTATTTCCATTGGATATTGAAATGCAAGAAAAACACCATATGCAGCACGTTCTGCTGGATCCATTTCTAAAAGTGATTGCCCATTATAGAGAATATCTCCTTCTGTTATTTCATAATCATCACGACCAGCAAGTAAATAAGACAAAGTTGATTTTCCGGCTCCATTTTGTCCCATGATAGCGGCAACTTCTCCATCTTGAACTGTCAAGTTTAAACCACGAATAACTTTTGTATCGGTCTCAGCAATACGGGCGTGCAAATTTTTTATCTCTAACATAATTTAATCCTGTTTTGGCTGTTTTTTCAGATACAGATGCGGATTATTTTGCCTTAGCATTCATCTACTTTTGTAATTAGCATAGAGGTCATTTTTAGCATTATATGCTACTGTTACAGCCTTTTTACATAAAGTCTTCTATTTATCTAATTAAATAAAATTATCCAACACTACCTTCAAGGCTAATACCAATAAGCTTTTGTGCTTCGACAGCAAATTCCATGGGAAGTTTTTGAATGACCTCTTTTACAAAACCATTTACAATTAATGCGATAGCTTCTTCTTCGGGAATTCCTCTCTGCATAACATAAAAAAGTTGGTCATCAGAAATTTTTGATGTTGTGGCTTCATGTTCAAACTGAGCTGTTGCATTTTTTGCTTCAATATAAGGAACTGTATGTGCACCACAATCATTCCCGATTAACAAACTATCACATTGCGTAAAGTTACGCGCATTTTGTGCTTTTCGATGAGCTGTGACTTGTCCTCGATACGTGTTATTTGAAAAACCTGCAGAAATACCTTTGGAAATAATGCGACTGGAAGTATTTTTTCCCAAATGAATCATTTTTGTACCGGAATCAATTTGTTGATGACCGTTTGCAACGGCAATAGAATAAAATTCTCCACGCGCATTATTACCACGGAGTAAGCAAGATGGATATTTCCAAGTAATCGCAGAACCAGTCTCAACTTGTGTCCATGAAATTTTAGAGCTATCACCTCGACAATCTCCACGCTTCGTCACAAAATTATAAATACCACCCTTTCCATCTTTATCGCCAGGATACCAATTTTGTACTGTAGAATATTTAATCTCTGCATTTTCAAGGGCAATAAGCTCAACAACAGCAGCATGAAGTTGGTTTTCATCACGTTGGGGTGCTGTACACCCTTCAAGATAAGAAACATAGGAATCTTCAGCGGCGATAATCAATGTTCGTTCAAATTGGCCAGTGTTGCGTTCATTAATCCTAAAATAAGTTGAAAGCTCCATAGGACAACGAACCCCTTTGGGAATATAAACAAATGAACCATCTGTAAAGACAGCTGCATTTAAGGCCGCATAATAATTATCACTTATAGGTACAACTGTTCCTAAATATTCTTTAATAAGCTCAGAATGTTCAATAATCGCCTCTGAAATAGAACAAAAAATCACACCGGCACGTGCCAGCTCTTTTTTGAATGTTGTTACAACAGAAACAGAATCAAAGACTGCATCAACAGCCACCTGCCCCGATACAGACATACTGTCATCAAAAGTGGAGGGATCAGACTGTTTTCTTACTCCTGCCAAAATCTCTTGTTCTTTAAGGGGAATGCCAAGTTTCTCGTACGTTGCTAATAACTCAGGATCCACTTCATCCAAAGATTTTGGTCCTGTATGATTTTTTGGAGCAGCATAATAATAAAGCTCCTGAAAATCAATTTTAGGATATTCAAGACGCGCCCAATGAGGCTCTTGCATTGTCAGCCAACGTCGGTAAGCCTTTAAGCGCCATGTTAGCATCCATTCAGGCTCATGTTTTTTAGCGGAAATAAATTTGATAATATCCTCATTTAAGCCTTTTGGAGCTTTATCGGTTTCAATATTGGTTTCAAAACCATATTTATATTGGTCAACATCTATTTCACGTACTTGGCGTATCGTTTCTTGTACTGCCGGCATAAATTTTCTCCATTTTTTGGCGTCAAAAACCGGTAACTAAAGTCTTGTTTTTTACAAGATTAAAGTAAGCAAGTTATCTCTAGGCTATAGGTAAAGTGCAAAAATTTCAATCAAACTTATTTTATTTTTAAAATAATTCTAATTTTTATAACTTTCTGATGATAAACCTTCCCCTTTTTTCCTGCTTATAATTTGAGAAAAAAACGACAGAAAATCATCAATATCTTCAGAAGTTGTGCCACGCCCTAGCGAAATGCGAATGGCACCATTTGGAACATGATACCCCATTGCCTCCAACACTTTGCTTTGTTTTACTTTTCCCGAAGAACAAGCAGAGCCGGATGATAAAGAAAACCCTTCTAAATCAAAAGCAATTTGCATCGTTTCAGCTTTTATATTTTTCACGGTAAAGTAAGTTGTATTTGGCAAACGTTGAACTCTTTTGCCAAAAATTTCAACATTTTTACTTATTCTTTGTAGTCCATCTTCTAATTTATTGCGTAAATATATTAACTGTTTTATTTCCTCCTGTGTGAAGCAATCAGTCATTGCTGCCCCAAAAGCAGCAATAAGGGGCAATGCTTCTGTTCCTCCACGGAGACCTTTTTCTTGTCCTCCCCCAATAATAAGAGGATGTGGCATGAGAAGATTACCACATGAAACAAAAGCACCGATTCCTTTCGGACCGCCAACTTTATGTGCAGACAATATAAAAAAGTCTCCTCCTAGCTGATTAATATCCACAAAATTTTTATCTACATATTGTGTCAAATCAACAATAAGAGTGCCTCCTAAATCCCGAACAATAGCGGCGATTTCTGTTAATGGTTGAATAACACCCGTTTCACTATTTGCAGCTTGAATAGCAACAAGAGGTAAACCTTTTGTTTTATCATGAACCGTTAAGAGTGATGTTAATTTATCTTGTTGTATGAGCCCATCTTGATCAACAGCAATGACGCTTATCAACTCTTTAGAAAAACGTCCTCCCTCTGCCACAGAGGGATGTTCAGTCGCTCCAAGGTAAAGACGAGAAAATTTAACTTTTGCATTCCCCATATTGTAAAAGGGTGTTAACAAAGTCATTGCGGCTTCACTCGCACCAGAGGTAAATACCACGTGATCTGGATCTGTTTTAAGATTTTCAGCGATTTGCCGACGAGCCTTTTGCAACAAAGTTTTAGCCGCACGCCCTTCCTTATGAACAGATGATGGATTACCAAATATTTCTAAAGATTCCAGTAACGCTATTCGTGCCACTTTTTTGAGTGGTGTTGTTGCGTTATGATCAAAATATCGGCGTTTTATAACCATTTTACATCGCAATCATTAATCTTATGAATTGATTAAAAAAATAGCGCAATTTTCTTGAAAAGTGCACTAAAAAAAGAATATCTAATAATTATTTAAGAGATTCTATGGTAAAAGTCGACCAAGATCAATGAAAGCCTTTTATTGCATTTAAGGAGCATTTTATGCCAGAAATTATTTTTAACGGTCCTGCGGGTCGGCTCGAAGGACGTTATCAACCTTCACAACAAAAAAATGCACCCATTGCGATTATTTTGCATCCTCATCCCCAATTTGGTGGAACTATGAATCATAAAATTGTCTATGACCTCTTTTATATGTTCCAACAACGTGGCTTTACAACTTTACGTTTTAACTTTCGTGGTATTGGTCGTAGTCAGGGTGAATTTGATTATGGAATAGGAGAACTTTCAGATGCTGCTGCTGCTCTCGATTGGGTGCAAACACAACATCCAGACTCTAAAAATTGTTGGGTAGCAGGATATTCATTTGGAGCATGGATTGGTATGCAGCTTTTAATGCGCCGACCGGAAATTGAGGGATTTATCTCAGTTGCCCCTCAGCCTAATGTTTATGACTTTTCATTTCTTGCACCTTGTCCCTCCTCTGGGCTTATCATTCATGGCGGTATCGATAAAGTTTCCCCTCCAAAAGATGTTCAAATACTTGTCGATAAATTAAAAACACAAAAAGGTATCATCATCACACAAGAAATATTAGAAGAGGCTAATCACTTTTTCAGTGGATGTCATGAAGAACTTATTGAGCGATGTGCCCACTATTTGGATAACCATATCTCCAATGAACTTCTCGCTCCTCCTCCTGAAATACTTTCACTAACTTAGGAAAATACGATAGATTTATAAAAAATTAGTAAAAGTCGTTTCTGATCATAACAAAGTAATTTTTTCCGTTTGCATTTAAAATTTTTCTAAATTTTATTTCAGGATAGAAATGAGAATAACAGCATACCTGTTTTCTATCACTGATAAGTCTCTTTTTTAGCGTAAAAAGGAAATAATACCTGTATTATTATCTTTATGTTACCAATATGTCTCTTTCTCTTGTGAGGTGTGTGTCAGTTATGATAGATAACGCATTAATAACTCATTATATAATCGCCTATTCTATAAAATAATGCACTCTTAAATTAGGAAATTAAATCTGTGTTTGCCTTTAAATCTGATTTTTTACACATTATGAGCGAACGTGGTTTTATCCACCAAATTTCAGATGAAAAAGGCTTAGATGATCTTTTTTCAAAAGAAACTGTAAGCGCTTATACTGGATTTGACCCAACAGCATCGAGTTTACATGCTGGAAGTCTTCTTCAGATTATGATGCTTTATTGGTTACAAAAAACAGGTCATCGCCCCATTGCTTTAATGGGTGGAGGAACCGGATTGATTGGTGATCCTTCTTTCAAAGATGAAGCGCGACGCCTTTTGACACAAAATGATATTGCTGAAAATATTGATGGTATTAAAAAGGTATTTGCTAACTATTTGACATTCGGTGACCGAGAAACCGATGCTTGTATTGTGAATAACGCGGAATGGTTATGCAATTTAAACTACTTAGAATTTTTGCGTGATGTAGGAAAACATTTTTCTGTCAATCGTATGTTGTCATTTGATTCCGTTAGACTCAGACTTGAGCGTGAGCACTCTTTGTCATTCTTAGAGTTTAATTATATGATTCTGCAAGCTTATGATTTTGTTGAACTTTATAAACGTTATGGATTGCGTATGCAAATGGGGGGCTCTGATCAGTGGGGCAACATTATTAACGGAATCGAATTAGGGCATCGTTTAGGAACACCGCAATTATATGCGTTAACATCACCATTGCTGACAACCTCTTCCGGTGCCAAAATGGGTAAATCATTGAATGGGGCTGTATGGCTGAATGCGGATAAGCTTTCACCTTATCAATTTTGGCAATACTGGCGCAATACAGAAGATGCTGATGTAACACGATTTCTAAAGCTCTATACTCCATTGCCAATGGATGAGATTCTTAAACTTTCTCTATTACAAGGGACAGAAATTAACGAAGCAAAAAAAATTCTTGCAACAGAAATTACAGCAATGTTGCATGGACGTGTTCTTGCTGATGCAGCAGCAGAAACAGCTCGCAAGACGTTTGAAGAAAAAACTCTAGGAGAAAATCTTCCAACTGTTGAAATTAATGCCTCAGAATTAAAAAAAGGTGTTGGATTGCTCACTCTTTTAGTACAAGCAGGACTCGCTAGATCTAATAGTGAGGCACGCCGACACGTTCAAGGTGGGGGGGTCCGTGTAAATGATCAAATTATTGAGGATGAAACACATCTTATTATTGAAGGGGATGTCAGTGCAGAAGGAACCGTTAAACTTTCTTTTGGTAAGAAAAAACATGTTGTGATGAAACCAGTATAATCTTTTGCTGTTTTGTTTATGTTGTCGACCTTGTTCTTTCAATTCAATTGTTGTGATAGGGCGAGTTTTGTTAGGAAATAAAGGTCTCTTCAAAATAATAATATTCTAGAGAGTTGAATAGTTCTTTTCTTCTGTGTACTCTGATATCTTATACCTGTTACACAAGAAAGAAAGATGAAAATAATGACAAGACCAATGAAAGGTGCTCTTGCTCCTGATTTTAATTTGCCGCGCGATGGAGGAGAGATGGTATGTCTTTCTGACTTTAAAGGAAAGTCTGTTGTTTTATATTTTTATCCAAAAGATGACACCAGTGGTTGCACAAGCGAAGCACTTGATTTCACAAAATTAAAGATGAAATTTGATGAAATCGGTGTTTCTGTTATTGGAATCTCTCCAGATAATGTAAAAAAACATGATAAATTTAAAGTAAAACATGAACTTGATGTCATCTTGGTTTCTGATGAAGAAAAAACAACCCTCGAAGCTTATGGTGTTTGGGTTGAGAAAAGCATGTATGGACGCAAATATATGGGAGTTGAACGGAGCACTTTTTTAATTGATGCAAATGGAATAATAGCAGAAGAATGGCGTAAAGTAAGCGTATCTGGGCATGCTGAAAATGTTTTAGCTACTGCAACACTTTTATATCATAATGGTAACTTGTAAATTGAGTGTTTAAAAAGCAAAAGTTATCCTCCTTAATTGATTTTAGTTTTTCAACGGATTCAATTTTTACAATATATTGATTTATAAGGATAATGAATTGTTTTACATTTATATTAGTCCCCCGAATATCCAAAATTTTTCTTATTTCAGATTCTTCCTATCACTTGCAATATCATAAGCAGAATTGGCGTGTGAGAAAAAAATGAAGAAAGAAACAAAAAAATCCCTCTTTAAACCTTTAAAGTATCAAGGATTATCGTAACATCACAACATCAATAAAACGAACAGCTTAAGAAAAAATCTACATGGCTTGAAGGAAGGATATATAATTAACGAATATCCTCAATTTTTTTGTCTTGTCTATAAATGCGCCGTGCGAGTGCTGCCTCTATAAATGCATCTAAATTACCATTAAGTACGGATTGTGGATCCGTATTTTCAATTCCTGTACGCAAATCTTTGACAAGCTGATAGGGTTGAAGAACATAAGATCTAATTTGATGTCCCCATCCGATTTCTGTTTTAGAAGATTCAGCAGCATTGGTTTCTTCTTCTCTTTTTTTAAGCTCTTCTTCATAAAGCCGTGCACGCAACATCGACCAAGCCGTAGCGCGATTTTTATGTTGAGAGCGCTCTGTTTGACATTGAACAACAATACCCGTTTTTATATGCGTGATGCGAACAGCAGAATCTGTCGTGTTAACATGTTGTCCTCCTGCTCCCGATGCACGATATGTATCAATACGCACATCTGCCTCTGAAACATCAACTTCAATATTGTCATCAATAACTGGATAAACCCAAATGCTTGCAAAAGAGGTATGGCGCTTTGCATTCGAATCAAATGGAGAAATCCGCACTAAACGATGAACGCCTGATTCTGTTTTTAACATTCCATAAGCATTATGCCCTTTTACAAGAATAGTCGCTGACTTTATTCCTGCTTCTTCTCCATCATGAATTTCTAAAATTTCAACCTTCATTTCATGCTGTTCAGCCCAGCGCATATACATACGTAAGAGCATAGAAGCCCAATCTTGGCTTTCTGTTCCCCCTGCTCCAGCATGAACTTCTAAATAGGTATCATTCGGATCTGCTTCTCCTGAAAGAAGTACATCAATTTGCCTTTTATCTATCTCATTTTTAAGATTACGTATTGATCTTTCTGCATCAGCGATAATTTCAACATCACTTTCTTCTTCGCCCATCGCAATAAGCTCAATGCATTCTTCAAGTGTTTTTGTAAATGATAAAAGACCATTGATTGAATCATCAAGACGTTGACGCTCACGCATCATATCCTGTGCTCGTTGTGCATCATCCCATAATGATGGATCTTCTGCTTTTTGATTAAGATATTCGAGACGCTTTAGTGATTGATCCCAGTCAAAGATGCCCCCTTAGCAATTGTATTGCTTTCTGGATTTCATCAACTAATGTTTCTATTTCTGCTCGCATAATTTAACACCGTATTTTTAAAAACTCTTTTTGGTTGTGTCTCTTAGCATTTTATACAAATTTAATAGCTGCTATCAGAAAATGGTACAATTCTATCACTCTATTTACAGAACAGACATTGTAAAAAAGAGATAAAAACCATGACTCATGGCAAAAGGAGATTTTTTCGATTAATACAGCCCACCTGTCCCACTTTCAAGTGCTTTGTTGACTTGTGGAGAAGTCGTTACTGCAGGAACACCTTCTTGAAAAGAATTTGTACTCCCAATAACTTGATATATATCAGCAGGACCAGTCCCTGGTTTAAATGCTTCTATAATAACATCTTGATCTCCTCTTTCGGCAAGCATTCCTGTTTTTCGATTAATTGGCATTAAAATCATGCCCTTTGGCATCTTAAAGGGAACATCTGGCTTCCCTTTAAGAGCATCTGCCATAAAATCACCAAAAATAGGCGCAGCTAATGAACTTCCTGTTCCATTATATCCTAACGGAGCTGGTTGATCATAACCGACAAAAATACCAACGACAATATCAGGAGTAAATCCCATAAACCAGACATCCTTAGAGTCATTGGTTGTTCCTGTTTTAGCAGCAATATGTCGATTAAGATAACGTAAACGTGCCGCAGTACCACGCTGAACAACCCCTTCCATCATCGATGTAATCTGATAAGCCGTCATAGGGTCAAGAACTTGATCTCTTTCATCAATCAATGTGGGCTCACTTTGATTATTCCATGAATGCGTATTACAATTTTCGCAAATACGATCATCATGACGATAAATTGTCTTCCCATAACGATCTTGAATTCTGTCTATCAGAGAAGGTTTAATAGAGCGTCCCCCATTGGCAATAACTGAATAAGCTGTAACCATTCGTAATACTGTTGTTTCGCCAGCCCCTAAAGCCATGGGAAGATAAGGCTGCAATTTATCTACGATCCCAAAGCGTTCTGCATATTCAGCGACAAGAGGCATTCCCATATCATTGGCAAGCCGTATTGTCATAAGATTACGAGAACGCTCAATACCATAACGCAACGTTGAAGGTCCTGCAAAGGTACCTCCATAATTTTTGGGTTGCCAAACTTCACCATTATATTGACGAACTTCAATGGGGCCATCTAAAACAACGGATGCTGGTGTATATCCGTTATCAAGAGCTGCTGCATAAACAAAAGGCTTAAAAGCAGACCCCGGTTGGCGATAAGCTTGGGTTGCACGATTGAATTCAGATGCGGCAAAAGAAAATCCTCCCACCATAGCAAGAACGCGCCCTGTATGAGGTTCCATAGCAACAATTGCACCTTCAACCTTTGGAATTTGTTGTAAACGATAAGTATTGTTTGTATTGGGTAGTTTTTCAACAAAAATGACATCCCCAACTTGCAGAACATGAGATAAGCTCTGAACAGTTTTTTGATAACCATTTTCTTTTACAACATGGAGTGCCCATTTTGAATCAGCTTCAGATAAAACAGCAATTTCCCGTTTTTTTGATAATATACCTGAAGCTTCGCGCTGTGGCTGTAAACCAATCTCTACTTTGTTGGGATTAGTAGAAAGAACAACAGCTAAACGCCATTCAGGAACATCACTTAGCCCTGTGATATTTGCAAGTTCTGTCCCCCAATCACTTTTCTCATCAATATGCGCATAAGCTCCACGCCATCCTTGCGCATGATCAAATCTAATTAATCCATCGTGCAAAGCACGTCGCGCAATAAGTTGTAAATGCGGATCAAGCGTTGTACGAATGGAAAGCCCGCCTTCATAAAGTGTTTTAGCCCCATAGCGATGTATTAAACGACGCCGCACTTCTTCAGTAAAATAATCAGCCGCAAAAACATAGCTATCACTCCCACGTATTGTCGCTCCTAAAGGTTTAGCTTTTGCTTTTTCACCTTGTTCACGCGTTACATATCCATTTGCAATCATCCGGTCTATAACCCAATTACGCCGATCAATAGCACGTTTTGTATTCTTAAATGGATCATAATTTGCTGGTCCTTTTGGAAGAGCAGCCAAATAAGCACATTGTTCTAGCGTCAGGTCATTGACGGATTTATTGAAATAAGTCAAAGAAGCAGCTGCTATACCATAAGTGCCACGACCCAGATAAATTTCATTGAGATAAAGTTCGAGAATATGATCTTTTGAATAAGTTTTCTCAATACGCATTGCTAAAATAGCTTCCTTAAATTTACGTTCTAACGTTGTTTCTGAACTTAAAAGGAAGTTTTTAGCGACTTGTTGCGTTATAGTTGATGCCCCCTCTGGACGTCTTCCAGAACCAATATTACGAATATTATTGATCAAAGCTCGAGAAAGTCCTTCAGGATCTAAACCAAAATGATGATAAAAGTTTTTGTCTTCAGCCGAAATAAAAGCATTTATAACAAGCTTTGGTATTGATTGAATCGGTAAATAGAGGCGATGTTTTGTTGCAAACTCTGCCATAAGACGGCCATCAGAAGCATGGACGCGGGTCATTACCGGCGGCTCATAAAGTGAAAGAACTTCATAATCAGGGAGTGCATTTGCTTGACCACTGGTCATAACACCCCACGTTATTGCACCACAAAGTCCAATAGCAATAAAAAAACGAAGAAGATATCTTAAAAAAATTATCATAAAAACGGCTATCGCTTTCTTAAGAATTAATTAAAGAAAAAATACGTTACTTCAAACACACCAAGTGGATATCACCACAAGATTGAGATCAAGAGAAATTGTTTTCTATCTTTTATTTATACTAGGGTACACTAGAAGCCCATATTGATACTCTATTTTCTCACAAATTTAAAGAGGCTGTATCATTTTCTGCCTATAATCAGCAAATTGACGAATAGAATGAGCAATAGAGGCTGCCATTTGTTTTCTCCAATGAGGATCATTTAGTAACTTTTCATCCTCTTTATTGGATAAATAACCTATCTCTATCAAGACTGAGGGTATATCTGAAGCTCTTAAAACTTGAAAATTAGCATACCGATGTGGGTTATTAATCAAGTTAATATGATTCTTTGATAAACTTGAAATAACACTATTTGCAAAATTAACCGAAAATGTATGTGTTTCACGTCGTGTAAGATCCATCAAAATATCTGTAACTTCGAGCGTTTCATCTGCAGGCAAACCATCAAGCAAATCAACTTTATTTTCATTTTCAGCTAAAGATTTTGCAATGGCATCAGATGCTTTTTCTGATATGGTATACACTGTAGCACCGCGAAGAGAATGTAAATCAATCGTATCCGCGTGAATAGATATAAAAAGATCAGCATCAAACTCTTGCGCTTTTTTAACTCTTTCACTTAGTCTTAAAAAAATATTGGAATCTCGTGTTAAAGCAACGGTAATATGAGAATCCTTTTGTAATTCGTCTCGCAATGCACGCGCAAAGTCTAAAGTCACATCTTTTTCTAAAATTCCAGTAACACCCCGTGCACCACCATCAATACCACCATGACCAGGATCAAGAACAACACGGAAATTATATGCTGGCATTAACTGTGTTTGTGTATCAAAATTGCTTCTTTGCTGTTTTTTTAATGTCTCATCAAATTTTTCTTGTGTACTTTTACGAATATCAATCAGCAACTGCCATAAACCATTATTTAATTTTTTTACGACATTTTTTTCAACCACAAAAGCCGTTTTACTTGTCAAAATAATGCGTGAAGTCTGTATATCAGAGAAAGCATAACGTACATCTGAAAGCATAACGGATAATGTATTCCGTTTCTTTAAAGGCGTATTTTGCATCGAAAAGTCAATTGTAGGTAAATTGATAACCAAACGTGCTGGCCTGTCCAAAATCTGTAAACGAACATTTGGTTTTGAATTAAAAACCGCAATAATACGCGTATGAACACTATCACCAATGGTTCGAAAATTAATAAGTCTCAGAGGATCTGCGGCTTGAACACTGGTTTGGAGTAGAAAAAAAGATAATAAAAAGTATGTGACGAGCACAATAACATCCCCATAAGCTGTTTTCAGCTTTTTGGTAAAAAAAACTCTTATCATAAGCAAAATACTCTACATTACCTTTGTAATAATTTATCTTGGTTATATAAAATGATACACCAATTTATTCTCTATTTTTCAATAAAAGCTAAATAAACACCCAAAAACGAAATTAAGGTCATAAAGATATTATAATTATACATGATTTACATTGTTACTTGCCAAACGCATGATATCAACATAAAAGAATATTTATGCTTCCTAGCTGATAATAGTCATCTAAATTATCTGTAACTCATATTAAGTTGTCTTTAGAGGTTTTTTGCCTATTATGCGTTGAGACTTTTTTATGGATGAAAAATTTCTATGTTATAATATTAGGATTGCATTACTTAAGATTCGTTGGTTCGGATATCCGAACTGTTTTAAAGATTATTTTACCGGAGACTTTTAAGAAATATGAGTCATAAAAAACAGATGGAAATAATGATGAGAAATGGTGTAAATGCAGTCATGCCTCTGCACGTGGTGTTCCGTCCTGTTTTTCTGGTACCTCCCTTTTATGGCAGACAGCCTTTTATGTTTACGAATAGTTATAGCGTTCGTTTGAATAAAATTGTGCATGTCGCCTTCAGGATATTAACTTATGTCAAACAAAATGCTTATAGATGCCTCCCATCCGGAGGAAACTCGTGTTGTTGTTGTTCACGGCAACAAAATTGAAGAACTTGATTTTGAATCAGAACATAGAAAACAGCTCAAGGGGAATATTTATCTCGCACGGATTACGCGTGTAGAACCGTCTCTCCAAGCAGCTTTTGTTGAATATGGTGGAAACCGACATGGTTTTTTAACATTTTCTGAAATTCATCCTGATTATTATCAAATTCCTATTGCTGATCGACTTGCTCTTCTTGAAGAAGAGGAAAAAGCAGCTATAGGAGAAAATTCTGTAGATACCTTTACGGAAGAAGCAACTAAAAATAAAAAACGCTCCAGAAGAACAAAAAAAAATGGAAAAAACAATGTCATAGCAGCAGATATTGAAAGTGACATCACATCTGAAGCGACAATAATTGATAATACAGAAGAAGCATTAAATGCCGATATCTCTGATGATGAGATCGAAATGGTCGGTGCTGAGGACATCCGTGAAGAGCTCCCAATTTATCAAAGAAAACAAGGGCGCCAGTATAAAATTCAAGAAGTCATTAAACGACGTCAAATTTTGTTGGTACAAGTTATCAAAGAAGAGCGTGGTAATAAAGGTGCTGCCCTTACAACATATTTATCTCTAGCAGGTCGTTACTCTGTTCTAATGCCCAACACAGCACGTGGTGGTGGTATTTCACGAAAAATTACGAACGTACAAGACCGTAAGCGTCTTAAAGAAATCGTAAAAGAATTAGCTGTTCCAAAAGGTATGGGCGTTATCTTACGAACTGCTGGTGCCAATAGAACAAAAGCTGAAATTAAACGTGATTATGAATATCTTATGCGGTTATGGGATACTATTCGCACTTTGACACTCGAGTCAACGGCGCCATGCCTTGTCCATGAAGAAAGCAATCTCATCAAGCGTTCTATACGAGATCTTTACAATAAGAACATTAGTGAAATTCTTGTTTCTGGAGACCAAGGATATCGTGAAGCGAAAGACTTTATGCGTATGCTCATGCCAAGTCATGCAAAAGTTGTGCAACCTTACCGTGATCCTACACCCATTTTCGCAAGAAATAATATTGAAATTCAACTTGATAAAATGTTGCAACCACAAGTTTCTTTAAAATCTGGTGGTTATCTTGTTATTAATCAAACAGAAGCACTTGTTGCTATTGACGTAAATTCTGGCCGCTCCACGAAAGAATTCTCTGTCGAAAAGACAGCCTTACAAACTAACCTTGAAGCTGCTGAAGAAGTAGCGCGGCAATTACGCTTGCGTGACCTTGCTGGTTTAATTGTGATTGATTTTATTGATATGCTTGAAGAACGCAATGTGAAGCTGGTCGAAAAAAAATTAAAAGATTGTTTAAAAAACGATCGTGCTCGTATTCAAGTAGGTCATATTTCACACTTCGGCCTTTTAGAAATGAGTCGTCAACGTATTCGCATATCGGTTTTAGAAAGTACAACACAGCCCTGCCCGCATTGCGCAGGAACAGGAAATATACGTTCTGAATCATCCATTGCGTTACATGTCATGCGCTCAATTGAAGAATATCTTCTTCATAATTCGCAATATAATATTATCGTGCGCACACCCGTAGCAACAGCGCTTTATGTATTAAATCATAAACGCAACATTCTTGTTAATTTAGAAGCTCGTTTTAAGCTTAATATTAGTATTGAAGCAGATGATAGTATTGGAACGCAACATCTTGTTATTTCTAAAGGCTCAATAGCAGAGAGCATTTCTCGATCTTCATTGGAAGATGCCAATGAGCAAGAAATTGAAGATTCTGTTTTCATAAAGAGTGAATCTATTGAAAATCCTTCTCCCATTGAAACAAACCAAAAGCGTAGGCGCAAAAATCGTCACGGTGAAATTACTGATCATTCTCTCTCCAACGTTCATAAAAAAGAAGATACTTTGAATGATGATTCTTATCGTCGAGGACGTCGTCGAGGACGTCGTGGTGGTCGACGCAATCAAGATAATAGTTTTCATCAGATTCGCGTTCCTTACGCAGAACCAGTGGGAGATTTTGCTAAGAAAGCTTTGGCAGAAATTAAAGCAGCGCATCGCAAACGTCGTATTTCGCCTACTAAATCTTTTGAACTTGAAGAAACAACAAATAATACACAAGCTCTAGATATACAACAACAGGGTGAATCTGAAAAAATTGATACAAGTATTAAACCTAAAAAACGTAAAACACGTTCTTCAAAAGTAGTAGAAAATCAGCTTTCTTTAGAGAATGATCAAAATGTTGCAGAACAAAAATCTCTTGAAGAAAAACCTACAACCAGTTCGATGCGTAAAGCTAAAACAAAAAAAGCAGACAAATCTATTCATGAGGTAGAAGATAAAGCTCTTGAAAAGAGTAAAAAATCAACACGTGGAACACGTAAAAAATCATCTTCTAAAGAGACGCAAATACAAAAAATATTAGAGCAAGAAACTGTAATCGAGATGGAGGAAGTTGTAGAAACCTCTCCTTCCCAAATTGAAGAAACAATTAATCAATCCGTTGTTATTTCATCAACGCCTAATGATTCTTCCAAAACTGAACGTATTGGTTGGTGGAAACGCAGAATTCTTTCGAAAAATTAAGGATTAAAAAAACCGCCACAGAAAACTGTGGCGGTTCAAATAAACAATTATAGAAAACGTTTCAACCAATTCTATAGTGTGGGTTTATTACTTTTGTTTTGCTTTTTCTTGCTCAGCCCGCATACGCTCTTCAATTTCTTTTTGCTTTGATTGAATGGCTTGCTGCAGCTTTATTTGTTCTTGTTGGAAATCTTTTTCCTCCATACCAGGACCGGTATAGGCTGCTGTAAACCCATTAAGAGAAAATTCAATAGGATTAGCTGAACCACGAAAATTAACTGTGGTTACAACCATTTTTGTTCCACTTTTCATAGCTGCTATAAGCTTATCATCTAAGACATCATTAGCAATACAACTTGGTCCATTACAAATAATATAAGGAATTTTTTTAGAGAACTCGTCACCGATTTTAATGTGAACACCTTCTGGCAAAAAACGCCCAGTAGGTACTTGAATACCTATACGTTTTTCATTTTGCTTCCCTTTTATTTCAACAAGATTAAAAGCCGTTAAAGGTTGTCCCGTATTCGATAATACAGTATTCATTGTATTACAAATATCAACATCATGCTGCTTACTGCAAACTTTGTACCAACCTTGTGATAAAGTTTGCGCATTTGCAGAAATACCAGCTATAAGAAAAAGGGCAGCGGCTCCAACTAATACTGAAACAGCAGAATAAACATTTTTATGCGACATGATTAAGTTAATCCTTTCAACGCGCTCTTAAGTAACTTTAAAAAAAATATTAAATGTAATTCCAACTTAAATTTATTAAATTATAATGAAATAACAATTAATTTTACTATTTTTACTTCAATATAAAAAAAAAAGTCAAATTTAGAGAAAAAATACGATGAGCCATTCTATTTTTATACACCCATATAATTCCCCTCTTCATCACATTGGTATTTGATATAATCTATCTATAAAATACCTCTGTGCATTTAAACTAAGATTACACAAACGAATCAATATTGCAATATTAATTAAAATAAAGTCTAATACTACTCTAAAAAACTTACTAATTAAACTTTTTACATTTATTACTCTTCATGTTAAGCTTATAGAGCCTTAGCAACAGGTTGTTGCAATGCATGAAGCTCCAAAATATCAGATAAATTTTACTGTTTTCCTTATGTGCCTCGTGTGATACACAAAAACAAAATCATCTACGATATTATTGAAACATTGAATGAATTAAAACCACTGATTGTCTAAAATTTCTGCATAATTGTAAGAGAACTTTTTGCTAATGAACAATCTTCTGCCCTTGTTTACAAAACAATGGTGATACGCTTTTGTAATAAAAATTTTATATTCTATAGCGTTTAAATAAAAAGTTTAGTTTAAAAATACGTTACTAAAGAAGTGCTTTTTTCTTAATTAAACAACACATTTTCTTAGAGAGAAAATCTATAACTGCTGAAAATATTTTATTTATAATAAACTTTCTTAAAATATAATAACATATTAATTTATAATAATAATTTATCTTTTTTCTATTTCTATATTGTATGAAAGATCCTAATAGCGCAAACCTCTCTTATATTGAATCAATAAAATTTATCCACTTGTACATCACAAGCGGAGTTAGTTTTATAGATAAAACTACTGAACAAAGGCCCCCCCTATGAATCATCTCACGTGCCTAAAGCCATAATAAATTTATGCTCATATATTATACATCTATTATTGCATCTCTGTACAAATATCATCTCTCAGCTTTATAACGTGAATAAAAAATGTAGCTTTTATCAATTTATTTTAAGTTATTTCTCAAATAAAAGAAGCTTCTAAAATGATAAATTCTTTTCAGCTTTCACAACATCAAAGATATAAATCGTTAATGATTTAAGTTTTAAGAAAAAATGAATTCAAAGTATCATTTTGTTTCCCTATATAACACAATTTAGAGCTATAAAATATTTCTCTTATCGTATTAATGAAACAATATTTATGATATGAGATGTATCGTCATTAAAACAATTAATCAGATAAAAATAAAAAACTACAAGCACAAAAAATTATGCATAAAAAGAAAACATAAAAAAGATATATGAGTTTATTATTTAATATATATATTAAATCTTATATGATAAGAATAACATATAATATATTACGTGTATAATATTACTTTATTATAAATAATAAGTAATAACTCAAAAAATAAAATATATTATTACTAATATGTTTTAACTATTGTTTAGTATATCAGCTTAATTTCTCTGTATTTATATGAGTAAATTTTTAATTGAATAACTCTTCAACATGGGAACGCATACGATTCATAATACTCTTTCTCTTTTCTGGCAGCATTATATTATATATTTCTCTCGTGCTTCTACATAATAAAGGAGCAGATTTTACATTCGAAGGATTGCGCATCACCATATCCTTTATACCACTAATTATCTCTTCTTCAAAATCTGAGACACTAATCACCATTCGTTCTTCAAAGTGCTTTATTAATTCAGGATCTATTGAATTGATTGCATCTTTTGCCCATCTAAAATCTTTTTTCCTCCAACCAAAATCTTTCCGTAATAAATCCCCTATATCACTGTCCAACAGACTCTCTTGAATTTTACAAGAAAGAACCATAAAGGGATAGAGTCGTATCGTTTCATCAATCGCTCTATCGTTAAGAGTTTCTACATTTGCTGTATCATCACTCATTCCTAATTCAGAAGCGCTTCGAGACCTTAGATATTCTGTTGCTTTACTTAATTTTCTTTCATACTCTCCTACTCTATACTCTCTTGCCCTATGCGCTCTATATGCTAAATTCTCCATTTCTTGCGCTAAATCACTTAGTTTTGAAGAAAGCTTATAACGCTCTTCATTAAGGTCTCCGTGTTCTTGTAGCAGCTTATCATGTTCTATATTATGAGAACGTATTTGCGAAAGTGTTAAATCAGCAAATGTCTTTTCAATAAATTTCATCCTCTTTTCAATAACTTGTAGTCTTTCTTTAATACGCTTATATTTCTCATCAAGCGTTAAACCAGAAAGAGATAATTCGGTTAAGCTAAACTCAGCATAAGCGTTTTTTACGCCATATATTAAAGTGAGTAATAAAAAAACTATCGTTAGCAACTTTTGTAATGAAGAAAGCATGTTATCTTTACCTAAATTTTTTCTTTCTAAAAAATTTACAGGAGCTTATTAGCTTATTATATGCAAGTGCTATTTAATGCGGTCCAACCGTCTAATCTATTTTCTTCATTATATCAATACGTATATAATAAAAACCAAATAAATATATAAAGGGTTCTTTATTATAAACTTAAATTTTATTCTTATACAAAATCAATAACTGTTTGTTTTTATAGAATGATTTTATAAAAATGAGTAACAGTTCTGAAACAATAAAGAAATTTTTTAAACAGAATGTTGTTCTGCCATTTCGACAAGCTGTGTCATAATATTCGCTGCTCCAACAAGCCTTTCATCCGCTGAGGACCAATCACGAATAAGAGCAATACTTTGATCTGGTCGAATTTTTGCCATTGAACCTTGTTTTCCCACCCACTGAACAAGAGCAACACTATTTGCGAAATAGTTATTACGAAACTGTATGACAATCCCCTTTGGTCCAACATCTAGTTTTTCTACATGTGCTTTTCGACACAATGTTTTAATATGAAAGACTTTAAGAAGATGTTGAACCTCAAGGGGCAAAGGACCAAAGCGATCAATTAACTCCGCTGCAAATTCATCAATTTGTTCTAAACCATCAAGTTCTGTTAAACGACGATAAAGTCCCATACGTAATGATAAGTCAGGCACGAAACTTTCTGGTATCATCACTGTTGTACCAAGGGAAATTTGAGGTGACCATTGCTTATCTTCATTTAGCTCTCCATCTTTTAATTCAGCAACAGCTTCTTCAAGCATTTTTTGATAGAGTTCAAATCCAACTTCTTTGATATGCCCCGATTGCTCTTCACCTAAAAAATTGCCCGAACCGCGGATATCCATGTCATGGCTTGCCAATTGAAAACCGGCCCCTAAGGTGTCAAGAGATTGTAACACTTTAAGACGACGATCAGCAGCAGTTGTTAAAACTTTACCAGCAGGAAATGTAAAGAGAGCATACGCACGTTGTTTTGAACGTCCTACCCTACCACGTAACTGATAAAGGGCAGAAAGACCAAACATCTCAGCACGATGCACAATTAGGGTATTAGCTGTTGGAATATCAAGACCTGATTCAATAATGGTTGTTGAGAGCAGCACATCATATTGTCCATCATAAAATGCATTCATGATATCATCAAGTTGTCCAGCCGGCATTTGTCCATGAGCCACAACGAATTTCAGTTCTGGCACATGTGTTTTGAGATATTCTTCTACAAAAGCCAGATCAGAAATACGAGGACAAACATAGAAACTTTGTCCACCACGATAATATTCTCGAAGCAGGGTCTCTCGTATAACAAGTGCATCAAAGGGTGAAATAAAAGTACGAACCGCCATTCTATCAATGGGAGGGGTTGTTATCAATGAAAGTTCACGTACACCCGATAAAGCTAACCCTAAAGTGCGTGGTATGGGAGTTGCTGAAAGTGTGAGAACATGAATATCACTTTTAAGCTCTTTTAAACGCTCTTTGTGTTTGACACCAAAATGCTGTTCCTCATCAATGATAAGAAGGCCTAACCGTAAAAAATTAACTGCACCACTTAATAATGCATGGGTTCCAATGACAATATCGATTGTACCATCTGAAACACCTTTTTTTACTCGTGCAAGTTCTTTCGCTTTTACAAGCCTCGAAGCATGTCCAATTTTAACCGGTAATCCTTGAAAACGCGAAATAAACGTTTTGTAATGTTGACGTGAAAGCAAAGTTGTCGGTACAACAACAGCAACCTGATATCCATTTAATGCTGCAACAAAAGCACTTCGAATAGCTACTTCAGTTTTTCCAAAACCAACATCACCGCATATCAAGCGATCCATCGGCTTACCTGAGGCTAGATCGTCCAAAACAGCATCAATTGCATTCATTTGATCTTCCGTTTCTTCATAGGGAAAGCAAGCAACAAACTCATCAAATGGTCCAATTGGTGGAAGTAAAGCAGGCGCAGCACGAGTCATACGCTCTGCAGCTATACGGATTAATTGCCCTGCCATTTCCAATAAATGTTTTTTAAGCCGAGCTTTACGTGCTTGCCAAGCAACACCTCCTAATTTATCTAAAGTTACCTCTGTTCCTTCTGAGCCATAACGTGAGAGAAGCTCAATATTTTCAACAGGTAAAAAGAGTAAATCACCTCCAGCATATCTAATTTCAAGGCAGTCTCGTAAAATTCCAGTGGTTCTGATGGTTTTAAGACCAACAAATTGGCCAATACCGTGGTCGATATGCACAATAATATCACCAGAATTTAAAGCAGAAATTTCAGAAATAAAATTTGTATTATTCTTACGCCGCTTTGGTGATCTTATAAAACGATCGCCAAGGATATCTTGCTCTGCTATAATAACCAAATCTTCAGCCTCAAAACCATGTTCTATCATGATAACAGCTGCTAATATGCGATCTCGTGGGGTTGCTTTGACAGTTTGCAAGGATTTTACAACATCTATTTTTTTCAATCCATGCTCGTCGAGAACTTGTAGCAAACGATTGAGAGATCCTTCACTCCAACACGCTAAAAGCACTTTTTTACCAGCAGTGCGTAAAGATGCGATATGATCAATAACACTTGAAAAAACATTTTTTTCCTGCGCATTACGCTCTTTTACAAAATCATATCCTTGTTTAACATTGGTGTGAATAACAGTTTGTTCCAAACTTTGTGGAACATTAAAAGGCGAAAAATCAATACGCTGCGAAGATTGTTGCGCACCTTCCAAAACACACTCTGGCGTTAAATAAAAAAGACTAGGATCTATTGGATGATAAGAAGTAGAATTTTTTTCATCACTTTCGCGCTCTTTGCGCGCATTATAATAGTCTTCAATAAGACGATAGCGCTCAATGAAGACTTCTTCTATGAGATGCTCAAAAACTATCGGTAAGTTGCCACAATGGTCAAAAAAGCTATCAAGGTTTTCATAAAAAAATGGAAGCCAATGTTCCATACCGGCAAAACGCCGACCTTGAGAAATTGCTTCATAAAGCATGTTATTTTTTTGTGATACACCAAATGTACGGGTATAATTGCTTTTAAAACGATTGATGCGTTCTGGTGTAAGAACAACCTCACTCATTGCCTGTAATAAAAGTTCAGTTTTTTGGCCTGTTGTCCTTTGATTTTCTGGATCAAATACGCGGATACTTTCTAGGGTATCTCCAAAAAAATCAAGACGTAAAGGTTCAACATCCATCGGAGAAAAGATATCAAGTATTCCTCCTCTTACAGCAAACTCACCAACATCACGGACAACCGTAACGCGTTCAAAACCATTAGTTTCTAGAAATTGAATAAGATTTCCCATGTTATTGCGCTGGCCAACACGTGCGTGAATAAGCTGAGCTTCTATCATTTCACGAGGAGGTAGCTTTTGCATAATCGCATTTGCTGTTGTTAATATAATTGCAGGATGTGGATCTTTACGTAAATTTGCTATGTGTGCCAATGCTGATAGTCGACGAGCCATAACAGCAATTCCTGGTGACACACGATCATAAGGCAAACAATCCCATGCAGGAAATTGAAGTACGGGTAAATTGGGCTCAATAAAATTTAAAACTTGTTGTAAATGCACAATTTTTGTTCCGTCACGGACAACATAGAGGAGCGGTTTACCTTGTGCAATTTCTGAACTTAATTTAGCAAGCGCAAAGGCTTCAAATCCATCAGTAACGCCATCTAAAATCATACGAACAGAATTATTTTTGGGAATAACAATTTTTTTAAATATAGGCATCAGGATTAATAACTTAAGCAAGTACGATAATTGGCAATATCACGAAAAAGTGGACTATCAACCTCAGAGGGGGGCAAAATTTCTCCAGTAATCCATGTCAGTAAATCACGATCATCAAAAGACATAATATACTCAAGCTCAGAGAGCGTTCTATCATTCATCCCAGTAATATGAGCATCGACATAATGTCCAAAAATGAGATCCATTTCACGAATACCGCGATGCCATGCACGAAAAATCAATCGACGACGACGAGCATCTAATTGATTTTTGTCAACGACAAAAACTGTCATAAAAAATCTCCTTGAATAAAGTAATATAAACTATTCAATTAGTCGTATAAAATTTGTACCTTGCTTTAAGGAAGTTCTATAATCTTTTGTTCTTTAAGTGTAATTCGACGATGCATTTGCTTAGCCAAAGCGTAATTATGTGTTGCAATAAGAGCAGAAAGACCAGACTGACGAACAAGGATAGATAAAGCTTGAAAGACATAAGCTGAAGTTACTGGATCAAGATTTCCTGTAGGTTCATCAGCCAAAAGAACCGAAGGGCCATTTGCTACTGCACGTGCAATAGCAACACGTTGTTGTTCTCCTCCCGATAACTCTGAGGGACGATGGTTCGCACGATGAGAAACACGCAGATACGTCAATAATTTGCGCGCACGATCTTCTGCTATAGATTTTTTTAATCCTGCTATCATT
Organism: Bartonella sp. CB10SXKL; assembly: GCF_042195515.1. Lineage (NCBI taxonomy): Bacteria > Pseudomonadati > Pseudomonadota > Alphaproteobacteria > Hyphomicrobiales > Bartonellaceae > Bartonella > Bartonella sp. CB10SXKL. The sequence continues at coordinate 94,887 of NZ_JBHION010000004.1, forward strand.
TGCGGTATCATGACATTTTCTAACGCCGTAAACTCTGGAAGTAAATGATGAAATTGATAAACAAAACCAATATCATTCCGTCTTATAGCTGTTCGCTCACTATCAGAGCGCTTTGCACAAGAAACACCCCGTAACATCACATCACCAGCTGTTGGTTTTTCTAATAATCCAGCAATATGAAGAAGTGTTGATTTTCCAGCACCAGATGGTGCAACAAGTGCGACAAGCTCTCCACGATTAAGAATAAAATTCGCTTTATCTAAAACAATGAGCGGCTTATGGCTCTCGAAAAAGTGTCTTTCAATCTCTACAAGCTCTAAAATAGCTGTCATTATTCATACCTCAAAGCTTGTACGGGGTCTAGCTTAGCAGCACGCCATGCCGGAATGAGAGCAGCAAGAAACGACAAGAATAAAGCCATCATAGCAACCAAGATGGTCTGTTTCCACTCAATTTGTGCAGGCAATTTTGTTAAAAAATAAAGTTGAGGATTAAAAACGTCGACATTAAATAACCAAGATATAAAATCTTGGATATGATTAATATTCGCGGTCGCGATAACACCTAAAACTAAACCCAATATAGTTCCAATAAAACCAATCATCATTCCTGTAATGATAAATATACGCAAAATCGCACTCTGTTGAGCCCCCATCGTGCGTAAAATTGCAATATCATGACTTTTATCTTTTACAAGCATAATCAGCCCTGAAATAATATTTAAAGCAGCAACAAGAACGATCAGAGAAAGAATGAAAAACATAACATTTCGTTCAATCTGTAAGGCTGAAAAAAAAGCCTGATTGCGTGTACGCCAATCAATTAAATAGACCTGTTGTTCAACTGCTTTTTCTACAACAGGTTTTATTTGATCAACAGCATCAGGATCATTTAGAAATAATTCCAAAGACTGAACCTTATCTCCCAAATTAAAAAACATTTGTGCTTCATGGAGAGGCATAAAGATAAATATTGAATCATATTCAGACATACCAACTTCAAAAATAGCAACGACTTTATAAGCTTTCACACGTGGGGTAACGCCAAAAGGAGTCTCATCACCATCTGGAGTAATAATACGAATATCTCTTCCAACTGTCAGTCCTAATTTTTCTGCTAAGCCACTTCCAATTGCAACACCTTCTTCTTGATCAAACCGAGAAATCGATCCTAATTTAATGTTTTGAGAGACTGTTTTAAGCTTTTCTAGATCTTGTTTGCGCATACCACGAACTAACGCGCCAGAGCCACCTTGAACTTCACCTTGAACAAGCGCTTGACCTTCAATAACAGGTAAAGCAAACTTCACACCATTTGTAGTTTCTAAAGAAGAAATAAGAGTCTTATAATCAGAAAAACCAGAATCAACTGTTTGAATAATAAGATGCCCATTCATACCAAGAATACGATTGAGAAGTTCTGTACGAAAGCCATTCATCACCGCCATAACAACAACCAGAGCAAATACGCCCAACATAATCCCAATAAGAGAAATAATTGAAATAACAGATGCAACGACATGTTTTTTATTGGGAATCATATAACGAAAAGCGATCATCCACTCATAAGATGAAAAGCATTTGTTTTTCAGCCTCTTCATAACATTTCCTATTAAATTATAGAAAGTTGGCTGAGCACATCTTCAACCTTTAGAGATTTTTTTATTCCTGTTTTTCGATCTTTAATTTCAACTTCATTTTGTGCAATGCTGTTAGGGCCAACAATGACTTGCATTGGCAAACCAATCAAATCCATTGTTGCAAATTTTGATCCAGGACGTTCATTTCTATCATCTAATAACGGATCAAAACCAACCTCCTTTAATCCCTGATAGAGAAACTCACATGCCTGTGTGCATTTTTCATCATCGGGTTTCATATTGATAATCCCAAAATCAAACGGTGCCATCGACTTTGGCCAAATAATACCATTTTCATCATGAGAAGCTTCAATAGCGGCTGCAACAAGACGCGAAGGCCCAATACCATAAGATCCCATAGAGACCACATGCTCTTTTCCATCTTGTCCCATAACTTTTGCTCCCATTGGAGCAGAATATTTAGTACCAAAGTGGAAAATATGACCTACTTCAATACCACGCGCTGAAAGACGATTATGATCAGAAACTTTAGCCCACTCCTCTTCATTATGCATTTCTTCCGTTGCTGCATAAAAAGATGTCCATTGCTTAACAATATCATCTAAAACAGCTTTATCACTAAAATCGATTGAACTATCTGGAACGGTAAGTTCAAGAAATTGTTTATCACAGAAGATAGCACTCTCTCCTGTTTCAGCCAAAATGATAAATTCATGACTGAGTTCCCCCCCTATTGGACCTGTATCTGCACGCATAGGAATTGCTTTTAATCCCAGGCGAGAAAAAGTGCGTAAATAAGCAACAAACATACGATTATAAGATGTTTTAGAACCTTCATAATCAAGATCAAAAGAATAAGCATCTTTCATTAAAAATTCTCGTGCTCGCATCACACCAAAACGTGGACGAATTTCATCACGAAATTTCCATTGAATATGATATAAATTCAGCGGAAGATCTTTATAAGAACGAACATAAGAGCGAAAAATATCTGTTACCATCTCTTCATTGGTTGGACCATAAAGTAAATCACGCTTTTGACGATCTTTAATGCGGAGCATTTCCAAACCATAATCATCATAACGACCGCTTTCACGCCAAAGATCAGCAGACTGAATTGTAGGCATCAATATTTCTATTGCACCCGCACGTTCTTGCTCTTCACGAATAATTTTACAAACTTTATCAAGCACTTTTTTTCCCAAAGGAAGCCAAGAATAAATCCCTGATGTTTGTTGTCGAATCATTCCAGCGCGCAACATGAAGCGATGAGAAACAATTTCTGCTTCTTTAGGATTCTCTTTTAAAAGTGGAAGGAAATATTGAGAAAGACGCATTGAAATAATTAACTCCTAATCAGATCTATCATATCGGAACAATTTATCACACCCTCTATTCATCTATAGCCGCATTCTGAATACTTGCAAATATAACGATCTTATCATTTAAAAATTTATTGTGCTTTATTCTCTATTTTTCTTATTTAGCAATAAAATAAAAATGCTCTTCTCTTTTTAAATAACGTAATATGAAAGTTCTTTATTTTGACCGATGTAAAAAAACTGTACAGATAGGTTTTTTTTGCCAAATTTCATGAACAGCCGCTCTCACTGCACGTCGTGTTGCCTCTCGAATAAGTTCATTATTTTTCTGTTTCATGCGTGGGATATTATAAACTGTATTTTCTACGATATCTAAAAGAATATCTTTTAAACTTTTCCCCTTTCCATTACTTTCAGGTAACCCTAATATTGTTAGACCTATATCCCCTAATAATTCATGCTTACTATTTATATGGAGAGAAATAGTAACATGACCAGCATAACTTAGTTTGCGGCGCTCACGAATCCCTAATTCATCTTCATCTCCAATTAAGCAACCATCCTTATAGATGCGGCCAACAGGAACTTGATCAATAACTTCTACAGGCTTTGGTGCAAGACGTAAAATATGTCCATTTCTGATATCCGTAACAGTTTTAATACCTGCTTGACGTGCTAAAGTTGCCTGAGCCTTAAGATGCATTGCTTCCCCATGTACAGGGACAAGTATTTGTGGCTTTATCCAATCATACATCTGTAAAAGTTCTGAACGACGTGGATGACCTGAAACATGAACAAGCGCATCTTCATTCGTAATAATTTCAATACCCAAATCAATGAAACGATTTTGTACCTCAATAATCGCTTTTTCGTTTCCTGGAATACTTCGTGATGAATAAATAACGGTATCACCAGCGGAAAGTGCAATATTTTTCATTCCATCACGTGACAGTTTAGCCAAAGCTGCACATGGCTCACCTTGGCTCCCTGTGACAATTAAAACAAGATCTTTTCGCGAGATATAGCCATAATCATCTTCCGTTACAAATGGCGCTAAACCATTCATATAACCAAGCTCTTGTGCAACCATAATACTTCGCTTAAGGGAACGCCCAATGACAAGCACCTTACGTCCAGCAGCTTCAGCTGCAAGAGCAATAGAACGTATCCGACCAATATTAGAAGAAAAAGTTGCTATCGCAACGCGCCCTTCAGCTTTGGAAATAATCTCTGAAAGACTGGCTTGAACTTGCTGTTCTGATGGAGATATACCATCCCGACATGCATTTGTGGAATCACAAAGTAATGCTAAAACACCTTTTTTGCCTAAAGCACGAAATCTTTTTTCATCGGTTACAGCCCCGAGTGAAGGGGTATGATCAATTTTCCAATCACCAGTATGAATCACTGTCCCCAAAGAGGTTGTAATTGCTAAAGATACAGATTCTGGTATTGAATGGTTAACGGCTATAGCCTCTACAGCAAAGGAACCTACCTGAAAACAATCACCAGCTTGAAAAATATTGAGTAAAATTTTTTGAGATTCAAAATCTAATTGTTTTTTAGTTTCCAATAACCCTGCCGTAAAAGGCGTACAGTAAATTGGCACTTGTAACTTTGGACATAAATCAAGAACGGCCCCATAATGATCTTCATGTGCATGTGTTAAAACAAGACCCCGTATATTATGTTTTTCACTTTCTAGGAAACGAATATCAGGCAAAACAAGATCGACACCTGGTAATTCAGAACCAGCAAAACTAACCCCCATATCAACCAGCAGCCATTCACGAAGACTTTGGGGACCAAATCCGTAAGCAGCTAAATTCATCCCTATCTCACCTACACCTCCCAGAGGTAAAAAAACAAATTCATTCTTATTGGCTGCAACCATAAACATCTCCCAAATCATTAAGGTATCTGATGGTAAAATAATTTTTCAATAACGACCTGCATTAATAGAATCAGCGGAACCAAAATGAACATCTCCAGCTGTTATAATGGCTGTCTGACCGTCTTTTTGCTTTATGATGCAGTTAAAATCACTATCAAGACCATCAAAAATACCCTCAATGACTTTTTCATCATTCACCACTTTGACATGTTTTCCAAGGTGAGCGGAATATAAAAGCCATTTTTTTCGGATTATTTCACATCCTTTTGGTTGTTTCCAAAGAAGATAATTTTTAGAAAAACACTCCGTCAAAACCGTAAATAATTGTTCTGCATCAATATGCAAACCGATATTCTTTAAGCTTGAAGTGGAATAAGGTGCATCTTCATAATTATATTTCACATTTATTCCAATACCAATAACCAAGGCATATTGTTGTGATGACAATTTTAAAATCTCAAGCAAAACTCCAGAGCTTTTTTCTCCTTTGAGCAAAATATCGTTTGGCCATTTTAAGCTCACAATATTGTTTGTCTGCTTTTCCTCTTTTATCAATTGTTTTATTGCCTCTGCCACACTTACTCCAGCAACAAAGCCAAGTTGAGCCGCAGTTTGATGTACAATATCATCAATTAATAAAAGACTAGAATAAAGGTTCCCTTTTGGACTAGACCAAGTCCTCCCTCTTCTTGCTCTTCCCTGTGATTGTTCTTGTGCAACAATCCAAAGATTACCTTGATGACCAGTTTTCGCTTTTCGTTGCGCAATGAGATTTGTTGAATCAACACTATCGTACGCTTCAACAGTGTATCCCTGTTTTTGTGCAAAATCTGATAAAGTATAAACCATATTCATTAAAACAATGCTGTTGCTGCTTTTTCTGCTAGCTCAGCGAACCAAACTCCAAAAAGCGCGTAAAATAAAATAAAGAATACAGAAAGACTAAGACAAAACTGAAGCTCATTCGATAAAGCAACAAAATGCGCTTTTGCATCATCAAACCACATAATTTTAATGACTCTCAAATAGTAAAAAGCCCCAACGACAGACGCTATCATCCCCACGACAGCAAGTGGAGTAAGTCCAGCGTGGACAGCCGCAGAAAATGTATACCACTTTCCAAAAAAACCAGCCATAGGAGGTATGCTTGCTAAAGAAAAAAGCTGTATTGTCATCACAACAGCCATAAAAGGATTCGTCTTTGCTAACCCTGAAAGATCATAAATATTTTCAACATTGCCATTCTGAGAGCGCATTCCAAGAATAAAGGCAAATGAACCAATCGTCATTCCAAGATAAATCGTCATATAAAGAATAACACTTTTTACTCCTAGCATATCTCCAGCAGATAAACCAACAAGTGCATAGCCCATATGACTGATCGAGGAATAAGCCATTAAGCGCTTAATATTATTTTGACCAATTGCAGCAAAAGCACCCAGTATCATTGATGCAATCGCCATGAACACCAAAATTTGTTGCCATGCAGGCATCACGTTATCAACACGCCCTAGGGGAATAAAGGTCATCACAATAATACGGATGATTAAAGCCATTGCAGCAACTTTAGGGGCACCAGCAAAAAATGCTGTAATCGGTGTGGGCGCTCCTTCATAAACATCAGGTGTCCACATATGAAATGGAACAGCAGAAATTTTGAAAGCCAAACCAGCTAAAATAAAGACAATTCCAAAAATGACCCCCAATTGTACATTCTTACCTTTTAAAGCAAGAGCAATTTCGTGAAAACCAATTTGACCGGTAAAACCATAAAGTAAAGAAATACCATAAAGAAGCAACCCTGAAGATAATGCTCCTAAAACAAAGTATTTTATACCGGCTTCAGAAGATTTCACATTATTACGATTAATCGCTGCTAAAACATATAAAGCTAAAGATTGCAATTCTAACCCCATATAAAGCGACAGCATATTACCCGCTGAAATCATAAACATCATTCCAAGGGTTGCTAAAAGAACAAGCACTGGAAACTCAAATATATTAAACTTTTGTGCATTGGCAAAACCAACAGACATGATAAGAGAAAAGAGTGCACCAATAAGCATTAAAATTTTCATATAACGACTAAAGGAATCGATAACGAGCGCATTGGTTTGAAATGAACCATTTTTCGGAAAAACTATAAGAATAATAATGGTTGCCACAAGAAGTGCCATGGCTAAACCTGTCACTGTTAAAGAAGCACGTGTACTGGAATAAACACCAATCATAAGTAGCACGACAGCTCCTAATGCGATTAAAAGCTCCGGAAGAATTAAGACTAATTGCGCTATTATTTCAGTTTGCATGTGCATTCTTCCCTTATCTAGTGCAGTTTATTGATGAGGGTTTCTACGGAAAACGCCGTTGCCTTAAGAATAGGCGTTGGATAGATACCAAAGAATATTGTAAGAATAACCATTGGATAAAGGAGGAATTTTTCTCTTAAAGAAAGATCTATTAATACTTTTAAATTCTCTTTATCCAAGGAACCAAAAACCACACGCCGATAAAGATAAAGGGCATAGGCTGCCGATAAGATAACACCTGTTGTTGCTAAAACAACAACCAATTTATTTACTTGAAAAACACCTATTAAGGTTAAAAACTCACCCAAAAATCCTGAGCTTCCAGGCAAACCAACATTTGCCATAGTGAAAATTAAGAAAACAACAGCATATTTAGGCATATTATTCACTAAACCACCAAACGCTGAAATTTCACGTGTATGCAAGCGATCATAGATAACCCCAACACAAAGAAACAATGCTGCTGAAACAATTCCATGGGATAGCATCTGATAAATAGCCCCTTGTATCCCCTGTTCATTTGCAGCAAAAATACCCATTGTCACATACCCCATATGCGCTATTGAAGAATAAGCAATAAGTTTTTTGATGTCACTTTGAACAAGTGCAACCAGTGATGTATAAATAATAGCGATAAGCGATAATGTGAAAACAAAAGGCGCAAAATCTGCTGAAGCGATAGGAAACATAGGCAAAGAAAAACGAAGAAAACCATACCCACCTAATTTGAGTAAGACACCAGCTAAAATAACGGAACCCGCTGTCGGTGCTTCTACGTGAGCATCAGGGAGCCATGTATGAACTGGCCACATTGGCATTTTAACTGCGAAAGAAGCAAAAAATGCAAGCCATAGCCATATTTGCATATGAGCAGGAAACTGATAATTGAGTAAAGTTGGTATATCAAGTGTCCCAGCCTCCCAATACATAACCATAAGAGCAACCAGCATAAGCACTGAACCAAGTAAAGTATATAAGAAAAACTTTATACTTGCATAAACACGACGTGCTCCTCCCCATACACCTATAATGATAAACATTGGAATAAGGCTGCCTTCAAAAAAAACATAGAATAGCATTGCATCAAGAGCACAAAAAACGCCAATAATCGCAACTTCTAGAAGAAGAAACGCAATCATATAAGCCTTTAATCTCTCTTTAACATTCTCCCAACTTGCTAAAATACAGAAAGGCAAAAGAAAAGCCGAGAGAACAACAAAAAGAATAGAAATACCATCAACCCCCATATGATAGCTAATACCCCCCCCTAACCAACTGGATTTTTCAACCATTTGAAAATTTTGGTTGCTAGAATCAAATCCTATCCAAATAATTAAAGAAATAATAAAAACAAATAGAGTCGTAAAAAATGCGACATTACGTATATTATGGCGTGCTACTTCACTATCATCTTTGATAAACAAAATCAGAAGCACACCAACAAGCGGCAAAAATGTAACCGTAGAAAGAATAGGCCAATCGGTCATTAGTTTACGCCCCCGATCATCATCCATGTAATGAGCAATGCAACGCCGATAAGCATTGCAAATGCATAGTGGTAAAGATAGCCTGTTTGCATTCGAACAACTCTATTTGTAATATCAACAACACGCGCTGCAATACCATTAGGACCTAGACCATCAATAATCTTACCGTCTCCCACTTTCCAAAGAAAAGAACCAATTCTAAAGGTAGGACGAACAAACAAAAAGTTATATAATTGATCGAAATACCATTTTTGGTAAAGAAAGTTATATGTTCTTGGCATAATACGAACCATTTTCTTAGGAAGAGATGGAATAGAAACATAAAATAAATAAGCTAAGATAAACCCAAGAAGCATCGCTATAAATGGCGACCATTTTACCCAATTAAAGACATGGTGGGCATCATGAAGAATGTGATTATGGCTGCTTGTAAATAATGCTCCCTTCCAAAAAGCATTATACAACTCACCAAAAAAGTAAGGTTGGAAAACGACACCAGAAAATATTGCTCCAATAGATAAAAGAAAGAGTGGAATCAACATAACTGGAGGCGATTCATGAACATGATGCATCACATCAACTGTTGCCCGTGGTTTACCATGGAATGTCATAAAGATAAGCCGCCATGAATAGAAACTTGTTAAAAAGGCAGCAAAAACAAGAAGATAAAAAGCATATCCTGAAGCAATATTATGAGATGCAAAAGCAGACTCTATAATCGCATCTTTTGAGAAAAAACCTGCAGTCCCGAAAAGTGTTCCTGGAATTCCAACACCGGTCAAGGCAATGGTCCCGACCATCATCATCCAATAGGTGACCTTTATATGTTTGCGTAACCCACCCATTTTTCGCATATCTTGTTCATCAGATACAGCATGAATCACAGAACCTGCACCAAGAAACAATAAGGCTTTAAAAAAAGCATGCGTAAAAAGATGAAAGACAGCAGCGCCATAAGCTCCAACACCTAATGCCACAAACATATAACCAAGTTGAGAGCATGTAGAATAAGCAATAACACGCTTAATATCATTCTGCACCAACCCCACAGTTGCTGCAAAAAACGCTGTTGTTGCACCAACAATAATAATCACGGTCAAAGCAGTCGAAGAAAGTTCAAAAATTGGCGACATACGCGCAACCATAAAAACACCAGCCGTTACCATTGTAGCGGCATGAATAAGCGCTGATACAGGGGTTGGCCCTTCCATTGCATCAGGCAGCCAAGTATGTAAAAGAAATTGTGCGGATTTTCCCATCGCACCAATAAATAATAAAAGACATGTAATGGTAATTGCCGTCTGCCCATCAAATTGCCAATCTAAAAATGTCACATTTTGTATAAAGCTCTTGTCGGCAGCTTTTGCAAAAATAGAGGCAAAATCAACTGATTGGAACAAAACAAAAATACTAAAGATTCCTAAGAGAAAACCAAAGTCTCCAACACGGTTAACTACAAAAGCTTTCATTGCGGCCTTATTAGCAGAATCGCGCTGAAACCAAAAACCGATGAGTAAATAAGAAGCAAGTCCGACACCTTCCCATCCAAAAAACATCTGAATCAAATTATTGGATGTGACCAACATAAGCATCATAAATGTAAATAAAGAAAGATAAGAAAAAAAACGAGACCTTGAAGGATCATGATGCATATAACCAATTGAATAAATATGCACCAATGCCGAAACACTGTTTACAACAATAAGCATGACAGCTGTTAATGCATCAACATGTAAAGCCCAATTAAAGCTTAAGTCACCAACAGTCATCCAATGTAATACCGATACATCAATCGCTGGAATATGACCAAGTGCAGTACTGAAAAATGCTATCCACGATAATATGGCAACAACAACCATAAAGCTACATGTTATCAATTCACTCGCACGATCTCCTATCGTTTTTCCACCTAGTGCAGCAATTAAAAAACCCAAAAGCGGAAGAAAGACAATCGTATAATACATCACTGGTTAGCCTTTCATTACATTAACATCTTCAACCGCAATGGAACCACGATTACGGAAAAAAACGACCAGAATTGCTAAACCAATGGCAGCTTCAGCAGCTGCTACGGTTAAGACAAATAAAGCAAATACCTGACCAACGAGATCATGAAGAAATGCTGAAAATGCAACAAAATTGAGATTAACTGAAAGCAATATAAGCTCAATGGACATCAAGATAATAATCACGTTTTTTCTGTTGAGAAAAATTCCAGCAATACCAATTGTAAACATCAAAGCAGAAACAGTGAGATAATGTGTAATATCAATATACATCTACATAGCCCCCTTATATACCTTTGCCTGATTCAACTTGTTTGATTTCAATAGCACTTTCTACCGTTCTAGAAACTTGCTCCGCAATAGATTGCCGCTTTACTCCTAATTTATGACGAAGTGTTAGAACAATAGCTCCAATCATTGCAACCAATAAAATCATTCCAGCAATTTGAAAATAGAAAACATAATCCGTATAGAGAATATCACCTAATGCTTGTGTATTTGTTCGCTGGGCTAAATCTGGCATTGGTTGCGTAACATGCGTTCTCAAGATTGGAGAAAAATAGCTACTCATAAAAACAACAATCAATTCTACAGCGATAATAACACCAATAAGAGCTCCAATAGGAGCATACCGAAGAGTTCCATTCTTTAACTCAGCAAAATCAACGTCAAGCATCATAACGACAAATAAAAATAAAACAGCGACAGCTCCAACATACACAACAAGCAGAATAAGCCCTAAAAACTCTGCCCCTGCAAGTAAAAACAAAGCTGCTGCATTAAAAAATGCGAGGATTAAAAATAAAACAGAATGCACTGGATTGCGTGCTGTAATAACAATAACTGCACTTGTTAGCATAATAAAAGCAAACAAATAGAAAAATGCCGCCGCTAGATCTGTTAGCATAGGCTTCTCCTTAATTATTCAAACAATTGGTATAAACTTCATACCAGATTACAATTTATCGGAAAAATATCCGACACCTCATTTAACGATACACTTAACGATAAGGCGCATCCATCAATATATTTCGAGCAATTTCTCGCTCCCAGCGATCTCCATTCAATAAAAGCTTTTCTTTATCATAATAAAGTTCTTCACGTGTTTCCGTCGCAAACTCAAAATTTGGACCTTCGACAATAGCCTCAACCGGACAAGCTTCTTGACAAAAACCACAGTAAATACATTTAACCATATCGATATCATAACGGACAGTTCTACGTGTACCATCATTGCGCCGTGGCCCAGCTTCAATTGTAATCGCTTGAGCAGGACAAATCGCTTCACATAATTTACAAGCAATACACCGTTCTTCACCATTTGGATAGCGACGCAATGCATGCTCACCGCGAAAACGCTGAGATACAAAACCTTTTTCATAAGGATAATTAATCGTGGGCTTTGGTGAAAAAAATTGGCGCATAGCTAAGAAAAAAGCACTCACAAATTCCAATAGAAGAAGTGACTTTGCCGCCTGAATGAAACCTGACATCGTAAAATCTCCTCTTAAACGAAATCCGTAAACTTTAAAAAAGCAGCAGTTATCACAACCATTGCTAGTGAGAGAGGAAGAAAAACCTTCCAACCAAGCCGCATGAGCTGATCATAGCGATAACGTGGAACAAATGCTTTAACCATAGCAAACCAAAAAAATACAAAACAGACTTTTAAAACAAACCAAATGATACCAGGAACCCAATTAAGCCACCAAACATCTAAAGGAGGCAGCCAACCGCCTAAAAATAGAATGGTTGTTAATGCGCACATTAAAACAATCGCAACATATTCACCTAAAAAGAAGAGCATGTAAGGCGTTGAAGAATATTCTACCATATGACCAGCAACAAGTTCAGATTCTGCTTCCACCAAATCGAATGGAGGACGGTTTGTCTCTGCAAGCGCAGAAATAAAAAATATAATAAACATTGGAAAAAGGACCAACCAATTCCAATCGAGAAAACTGTTAAAAGGAAGACCAAGAGTTGTACCAAAACCATGACTTTGTTTAAGAACAATTGTTGTAAGATCCAACGAACCACTCACTAAAATAACGGTCACAAGCACAAAACCAATGGAAACTTCATAAGAAACCATTTGTGCCGCCGAACGAAGAGCTCCTAAGAAAGGATATTTTGAATTTGATGCCCATCCCCCCATAATAACACCATAAACTTCAAGAGATGAAATAGCTAAAATATAAAGCAAGCCAACATTAATCTTCGCAACCTCCCAACCCTCATTGACAGGAATAACAGCCCAAGTTGATAAAGCAAGTGTCGCTGAAACAAAAGGAGCCAAAAGAAAAACCCCCTTATTTGCACCTGCTGGGATAATAGGTTCTTTCACAACAAATTTAATTAAATCTGCAAAAGACTGTAACAATCCCCATGGACCAACAACGTTTGGTCCACGACGCAATTGTACCGCAGCCCAAATTTTTCTATCTGCGTAAAGAAGGTAAGCAACTAAGACCAAAAGAACGACCAAAAGAAGAAGTGTTTTTCCGATTATAATGAGTAATGGCAACAGCCAAGTCATAAAGAAATCATACATCATTATTCTTTTTCCTTTGCCCTTACTTTACAGTACAGTTTGCGTAGAACGATTTTTTGCAAGAGATGAACATTTAGCCATAACAGCAGAAGCACGTGCTATCGGATTTGTTAAATAAAAGTCTTTAACCATAGAAGTAAATGTTTGACTCTCGAGAGAAACCATTTTTGAACCAAGCGCCTTAAGACCACTTATATCAGAAGGCACTATATCATCAACAGCACAAAGGTGTGGATAATCATTAAACAAGCATTGCCTTAATTGAGGAAGAGAATCAAAAGGGAGTTTTTGCCCTAAAATATCCGATAAAGCACGCAAAATAGCCCAATCTTCTTTTGCTTCACCTGGAGCAAAACCAGCCCGATTTGTCATTTGAACACGTCCTTCTGTATTCACATAAAGCCCTGATTTTTCAGTGTAAGCAGATGCAGGCAAAATAACATCAGCAGCATGTGCACCATTATCACCATGGCTCCCAATATAAACTGTAAAAGCTTTTGTATTGGCTAATTCTACTTCATCAGCACCAAGCAAAAATAGAACTTCACAGGTTTTAAGTATATTTGCAACCCCAAGCTTAGAAGTAAAACCTATGTCTAACCCTCCAACAATCGATGCTGCATTATGAAGAACCCCAAACCCATTCCATGTCTCACTAAGAGCACCAATATTATCAGCTAATTTAGCAAGACTTTTTAAAACAGATAAACCTTCATTTCCTGAAACAGCCCCCTCTCCGATAAGAATAAGGGGCCTCTTCGCTTCTTTTAAGACATTAAAAAAAACATCCTCTCCACGAATAAGTGTCGTTAATGTATCACTCCCAGATCCAAGGTAAGAATAAGGATAACGTAAATCGACTTTCTCTCCAATTAATGCAATAGGAAAATTGCCCATCCGTTGGCGCTTTAAAATACGCGCATTTAAAACAGCTGCTTCATGACGTGGATTAGATCCCACAATAAGCAGTGCATCAGCCTGTTCAATACCTACAATTGTAGGATTAAAAATATAACTCGAGCGTCCAAACTCTGGCGATAAAGCCCCCCCTCTTTGACGACAATCAAAAAGCGTTGAGCCCAAAGAGCTCAATAATGTTTTAAGGGCATACATTTCTTCAACAGAAGCAAGATCTCCAGCAATGGCTCCAATTTTTTCTGGAAAAATTTTAGAGATCACCATTTTAATTTTTGCAAAAGCTTCTGTCCAACTGACAGGTTGAAGCTTTCCATCTTTGCGTACATATGGCTTATCAAGCCGCTGAGTCCGTAATCCATCCCAAATAAAACGCGTTTTATCAGAGATCCATTCCTCATTTACATCTTCATTCGTACGCGGCATAATCCGCATAACTTCACGGCCGCGGCTATCAATACGGATAGCACTACCAAGCGCATCCATCACATCAATCGATTCCGTTTTTACCAATTCCCACGGACGGGCATGAAACGCATAAGGTTTTGAAGTTAAAGCTCCCACTGGACAAAGATCAATAACATTTCCCTGTAACTCAGATGTCATAGCTTTTTCAAGATACGTCGTAATTTCAGCATCTTCACCACGACCGATCAAACCAAGCTCAGAAATACCTGCAACTTCCGTTGTAAAACGAACACACCGTGTACAATGAATACATCGTGTCATAACAGTTTTGACAAGAGGTCCAATATATTTATCTTCTACAGCACGTTTATTTTCTGTATAACGAGAACAATCTCGTCCATAAAGCATTGCTTGATCTTGAAGATCACACTCTCCCCCTTGATCACACACTGGACAATCCAAAGGATGATTAATGAGAAGAAATTCCATAACACCTTCACGTGCTTTTTTTACCATCGCCGTATTGGTAAAAATTTCAGGTGCTTCACCGTTAGGCCCTACTCGTAAATCACGAACCCCCATAGCACAAGAAGCCTGAGGTTTTGGAGGACCCCCCTTAACCTCAACTAAACACATACGACAATTTCCAGCAATTGATAAAGATTCATGAAAACAAAAACGTGGCACTTCAACACCCGCCGCCTCAGCAGCCTGAAGCAACGTGTAGTAATCAGGAACTTCAATCTCTTTGCCATCAACTTTGATATTTATCATCACCCATCCAACCTGCGGATAACCCACTTAAAATTTGCATTCGGTTGCTCTTAGAACAAAATCCGTTATTAAACCGCTCCTAAAGCAATATTTTTGCTTTGGACTACATTTCGCGTGTATTCATCAATTCTACGCTCGATTTCCGGACGAAAATTACGTATCAACCCCTGTACAGGCCATGCGGCAGCATCACCAAGCGCACAAATAGTGTGTCCTTCAACCTGTTTAGACACTTCAAACAAAAGATCAATCTCGCGTTTTTGCGCTCTTCCTTCAACCATACGCCCTAAAAGACGCATCATCCACCCCGTCCCCTCACGACACGGTGTACACTGTCCACAACTCTCGTGCTTGAAAAAAGCAGCTATACGCCAAATTGCCTTGATAATATCGGTTGATTTATCCATAACAATCATTCCCCCTGTGCCAAAAGAAGACCCGACATCTCTCATCCCATCAAAATCCATGATCGCATCGATCATATCCTCACCACGAACGACTGGACAAGAAGCCCCCCCTGGAATAACCGCTAAAAGATTATTCCATCCACCACGAACACCACCCGTATGTTTTTCAATTAATTCACGGAATGAAACACCAAGAGCGTCTTCAAATGTACAAGGTGCATTAACATGCCCTGAAACCATAAATAATTTCGTTCCAACATTATTTGCTCGTCCAATTGATGAAAACCACGAAGCACCCCGCCGCAAAATCGTTGGAACAACGGCAATAGACTCTACATTATTTACTGTTGTTGGACAGCCATAAACCCCCATATTGGCAGGAAATGGTGGCTTAAGCCGAGGTTGCCCCTTTTTTCCTTCAAGACTTTCAAGAAGAGCCGTTTCTTCACCACAAATATAAGCACCAGCTCCATGATGAATAACAATATCACAAGCATGCCCATATTTCGTTTTTTTGCCAAGTAACCCCGCATCATAGCACTCATCAACGGCAGCTTGAAGCGCTTCACGTTCACGAATATATTCACCACGAATATAAATAAAAGCAACATTGGCTCCCATAGCAAAAGTAGCGATTACACATCCTTCAATCAAAGTATGGGGGTCATGACGTAAAATATCACGGTCTTTACAAGTTCCAGGTTCAGATTCATCGGCATTGACAACCAAATAATGAGGACGCCCATCATTCTGCTTTGGCATAAAGGACCACTTCATACCAGTAGGAAAACCAGCACCACCACGACCGCGTAAACCCGATGCCTTCACTTCGTCAATGATCCAATCACGACCTTTGTCAATCATCTCTTTCAGACCATTCCAATGCCCACGCAACATCGCAGCCTTTAATGATTTGTCTTTTAAGCCATAAATATTGGTGAAGATACGATCTTTATCAGCTAGCATACCTCACCTTTTTTCTATTACCCATAGCATTTTCCGCTTTTCCTCAAATGCAATTTTTAAATATCTTTTCAAGACTTCTTACTTTTCGTTAAATGTTGCCATCATGGGTAGAATAATAAAATATTTTTTCAAGAAAAATACTTAATTATGTTCCCATTCTTTCCTTATCCTTTTTTGGTGAAGACTTGAGAGATCTTTTTTTCTTTCTCATCATCAATAAGAGAAGTTAAACCACTAATCGGTTCCGACGATTTACGACTATTTTGTGGACCAACCGCTATCTCAGAACTTTCACCTGCTTCAAATGCATCAATAATTTCTTCAAGGCGTTCAGCTGTAAGATCTTCATAAGTATCTTTAAAAATCATAACCATCGGAGCATTAACACAAGCACCAAGACACTCTACCTCTTCCCATGATAAGGTTCCATCCTGATTGGTCGCAAAAGGTTCATGATGAATTTTTTTCTGACAAACTTTAATCAATTCATCAGAACCACGTAACATACAAGGCGTTGTACCACAAACTTGAATATGCGCTTTTGTTCCAACAGGCTTAAGCTGAAACTGAGTATAAAAAGTAGCAACTTCTAAGACACGGATATAAGCCATGGAAAGAATCTGAGCAATATGCTCAATCGCAGCACGTGTCACCCAACCATCTTGCTCTTGAGCGCGCATTAATAATGGAATTACAGCAGACTGCTGACGCCCTACAGGATATTTTTTTATGGTATTTTGTACCCATATCTGATTTTCTTTTGTAAAAGAAAACTCAGCCGGCTGATAAACATCATCTGCAAGACGGCGTACGGACATTAGCGATCAACCTCCCCAAAAACAATATCAATCGAACCCAAAATAGCTGTAGCATCTGCCAACATATGACCTCTGGTTAAAAAATCCATAGCTTGGAGATGAGCAAACCCAGGAGCACGCAACTTGACACGATAAGGCTTATTGGTCCCATCAGAAACAAGATAAACACCAAACTCACCCTTCGGAGCTTCCACAGCAACATATACTTCTCCAGGAGGTGTATGAAAACCTTCCGTATAGAGTTTAAAGTGATGAATCAGTGCTTCCATCGAGCTTTTCATTTCACTCCGCGTCGGTGGTACGATTTTGCGATCCAAGCTCGAAATCGGTCCATTTTTTTCAGTACTCAGTAAACGCTCCACACATTGGCGCATGATTTTCGCTGATTGACGCATTTCTTCCATACGAATAAGATAGCGATCATAACAATCGCTATTTTTACCTACAGGAATATCGAATTCCATTTCATCGTAACATTCATAAGGCTGACTTTTACGCAAATCCCATGGAACACCAGCTCCACGAATCATAACCCCAGAAAAACCGCGTGCCCAAGCTTCATCAATACTTACAACGCCAATATCCACATTACGCTGCTTAAAAATCCGATTTGGGGTCACAAGCGCATCAAGTTTTCCGAGAGAAACAAGAAATGGATCAATAAAATCACCAATATCTTCAACTAAAGATTCTGGTAAATCTTGATGCACGCCACCGGGACGAAAATAATTTGCATGAAGACGAGCACCACAGGCACGCTCATAAAAAATCATCAACCTTTCACGTTGCTCAAACCCCCAAAGCGGTGGTGTTAAAGCGCCAACATCCATTGCCTGTGTCGTTACATTAAGCAAATGATTAAGAATACGCCCAATTTCAGAAAACAAAACACGTATTAATTGCCCTCTTTTAGGAACTTTAATATCTAATAACTTTTCAATAGCAAGAACAAAGGCATGTTCCTGATTCATAGGAGCAACATAATCCAAACGATCCAGATAAGGACCCGCTTGAAGATAAGTCTTTGTTTCCATTAATTTTTCAGTACCGCGATGCAACAACCCAATATGTGGATCTACACGCTCAACAACTTCACCGTCCAACTCCAGAACCATGCGCAAAACCCCATGCGCGGCAGGATGCTGCGGACCAAAATTGATATTAAAGTTTCGAACATTGACCTCAGCCACAATCAACCCCTTGCTTTTTAAAAAACTTCATATCAAATATCAAAAAAATCTATCACGCTAAAAAATATTTAATTATTTAAGAAATACAGTACTCTAATATAATGCCTTATCAAAACCAATATTATTTTTTTTCATCTGCTTTTCCATCACGTGGCAAAGTATACTGTCCTCCTTCCCAAGGAGACAGAAAATCAAAATTACGCATCTCTTGGCGCAAAACAACAGGCTCATAAATCACCCTCTTTGCTTCATTATCATAACGGCATTCAACAAATCCTGTCACAGGAAAGTCTTTGCGTAAAGGATATCCTTCAAACCCATAATCTGTTAAAATCCGTCTCAAATCCGGATGTCCTGAAAATAAAATCCCATACATATCATACGTTTCTCGTTCATACCACTCTGCACCAGGATAAACCGTACAAGCTGAAGCAACAGGAGTATTTTCATCAGTACGAACCTTTACACGTAAGCGTAAATTCTCACGAGGAGATAACAATTGGTAAGAAACATCAAAGCGCTTATCGCGAGAAGGATAATCCACACCACTAATGTCTGTAAGATTAATAAATTGACAGCGAGAATCATCTCGAACAAACATTAAGACATCGATAATTGCATCAAGACGTGCCACAATGGTCAATTCACCAAAAGCAAGAACAGTCTCTTCAAGCTTATTTTTTAACTTGTTTTCCAAATAAGCAGCAAGTTCAACCAATGTTTCATCCACCATGACAAGAAAACTCTCTATCGCTCTATGGATCCGGTACGACGGATTTTTTTCTGTAACAACAATATGCCGTATAATAATGCCTCTGCTGTAGGTGGACACCCTGGAACATATATATCGACAGGCACGATACGATCACATCCCCGCACTACTGAATAGGAATAATGATAATATCCCCCACCGTTTGCACATGACCCCATAGAAATCACATAACGTGGCTCAGGCATCTGATCATAAACCTTCCTTAAAGCAGGCGCCATCTTATTTGTGAGCGTACCAGCAACCACCATCACATCGGACTGGCGGGGTGAAGCTCGTGGTGCATATCCAAAACGCTCATTATCATAATGAGGCATTGAGCATTGCATCATTTCGATAGCACAACAAGCCAAACCAAAACTCATCCACATTAAAGAACCGGTACGTGCCCAAGTAATCAAAGCATCTGCCGAGGTAACTAAAAAACCCTTATCTGATAATTCAGCATTGATATCACGAAAAAACTTATCATCAGATCCTATCAGCCCACCAGTATTTAGATCAATGATTCCTTTTGGTTTTGGAGCTGTAATCGTTGAATTATTAGATCTTAATTCCATTCAAGAGCTCCTTTTTTCCATTCATATATAAATCCAATAGTCAAAATCGCTAAAAATACAATCATCGACCAAAAGCCAAACATACCTATTGATTCGAATGAAACAGCCCAAGGAAAAAGAAAAGCAACTTCAAGATCAAAAATAATAAATAAAATTGATACCAAATAGAAACGAATATCAAACTTCATGCGTGCATCACTAAATGAATTAAACCCACATTCATAAGCCGATAACTTTTCAGGATCGGGGGAACGATATGCTACAATGTAAGGTGTAATCAACAAAACTCCAGCAATAACCGCTGACACAATAATGAAAATCAAGACTGGTAAGTAAGAGCTCAATAAATAAGCCATAACCCTCTTCCATCGTAACGAAATGCCTGAGTTTAACACAATGATTCAATATTGCGAGACCAAACAGACAAATTTAACAATCGCTCTATTAACTCTATTCATACTGCTTCAAAGGCATACAGAGCGATACTTTTCTTATCGGCATAGGTAACGCAGAGCAAAGAAAGACGCAAGCCCTATTCTTATAAACCATATAAAAAGAAAGAAAAAACATATTTATCCCCCAATCAAATACTCCACCACCTCACTTATAGCATATGGATACTTAAAAAAAGGAAATTTCATAAGGAATCACGAAATGGCGCGAGTGACGGGGCTCGAACCCGCGACCTCCGGCGTGACAGGCCAGCACTCTAACCAACTGAGCTACACCCGCGCATTTTTTTTCGAACCAATTTAATTTGGTACAAGCGGTCGTGTAAGGGGTTCACGCGTTTATGTCAAGAAGGATTATGCATTTTTAAAAAAAATTATCAAATACCATCTTTATTCTTGCGTTTAGAAAAATTTTTCCTTAAAGAGTCTCCATTCAATTGCTGATCATTGCATTGGGCGATTAGCTCAGCTGGTAGAGCGCCTCGTTTACACCGAGGATGTCGGGAGTTCGAGTCTCTCATCGCCCACCATATAGCTTTACATTCCTATTCAGTTATTGATTCTTCATATATTTTTTAAAGATGAGAGATTCCTGAATAAAGTATTGTTATTTCTATGGATTCGACTAGTATCCAAGGATATTATGATATACGGGGGCGAATAAATTTGATCGCGTGTGGAAAAACATTGAAACAGTTAAGAATCTTCAACCTCTGCAAAGTATAGGAATAAGAGCGACAGTTACCAAAGAGATTCTAGAAAATATTATTAATTTTATCGATTTTTGTATAAGCAAAGATGTCGATTATATCGGATTCAGCCCGCTCGATACGTCGTCATTTAGTTTTTCTAGAAAAAATAATACAAAGGATCGATCTAAGGCTTTAAGAAACAAAACTCTTCCGCCAAACGCTTCACTTTTTCATTTGAGAGATGAATTATCAAGGAAAGAATTCCCCCTCCAGATTTATATAGATAAAAAGTTCCAAGAAAGGAAAATCTCATGGACGTCACAAAATTTTGTAAATTGTATTAATTATTACTTAGGCGAGAATTCTACGTACGTTTCGTCGCCGTTAATGTGTTTATTTCCATTTTCATCCTTGGTATTGGACTATAATGGAGATTTAAAAAATTGCTTTTATTCAGAAGCTTTTGGGAATCTACAAAATTATGGGGCAATAGATTGGTCTGCTCAAAGCGTTTTAAAATCTTTGAAAGAATCTGGCGCATGTAGCGGATGTCGTGGGAAGGTGTTTTGTGGATAAGGTTAAGCAATTTAAGATTTATAGTGTTAGCAAGTCTACTGCTCTAGTGGTTGCTGTTTTACCACTTTTTTTGTCGGAAAAATTGCATTTGTCACAAGCGGATATTGTTTTAATCGGTAGTTATTTTTTATTGCTTCCTTTGATCTTAGAAATCCCCTTGGGTTTATTATCAGATGTTTATGGAAGTAAGCGCGTTATTTATACTGGGCTGTTTTTCTTTCTTTGCGGTTTTTTAGCTCTTTTTATGAATTATGCATATTTTGCTTACGCCACTTATTTGTTGTGTATTACATTAGCAGCCGCTTGTTTCTCAGGTGCGGAAGATAGTTTACTCTTTTCTGTAGTACCAAAGCATCGCACACTGTTTTCCGTTAAGTCCGAAGTGGCTGCTGTTACCTATAGTGTGACAACGGTACTTATTTTTTTAGGAGGAATACTTTATTATGTGCATCCTGCATTGCCTGTGATTTTTCAAGTCCTTTCATTAATTTTTGCTATTTTTATGTTTTCAAAACTGACGAAGGGATTAGATAGTTTTCATATCAACGCTCATCCGAATATTTTCACAGTTATGTGCGCCAGCCGTAAAGAAGTCAAAAATCCTTATCGCTTCACTCTTATTTTTTTAAGTGCAGTTTCAGCTTTTGCTATTTTGGTTAATAATCGAACTGTTTCTATCGCATTTTCTGATTTTTTGCCATTTCAACCTGCTATTTTGGTTTCGATTATTTTTATCATTGGGAATTTTTTTTCAGCAAGTTCCAATATATTGTTTCAGAAGTATTTTTCAAAGTTTCAAAATCCTATTTTCCCCGTCTTAATGATTGGTTGTATGGTAACCATTGCTTTTTTTCTCATGTCATTTCAAATCATTGCGGCTCTTATATTAGGATTTTTACTGCTATGTGTTTTTAAATCCGCTTATCGATCTTATCTGTCGTCTCTTCTTATAAATTCACTGATTGATCCCAAAGCTATCGCGACTGTTTTATCATTTACAGCCATTATTACAGCTGTTGTATCCTTTGCATTCAGTTTTTTATACGGTCATGTTTTTTCAACATTCTGGCAAGCTAATTTGTGGTTGGCAGTGATTATGGCTGTGATTTTTGGGGTGTCTGCTTTAATTATTTTTGTCAGAAAACAAGAAATCATTTGGTTACAGCCTGAAAATGCACAATCGTCAAAACAACATTTCTTGAAACGCAAGCATCAAGAGTTTTGCTATGGGCAAATTTATCCGGAAGCATCGTGCATTAATGAAAACATCAAGGATGGCTCTTTTCGACAAAGTCTCTATCCTGCACCAAATTTGATAACACTTTGCGATGAAGTAGTCGAATGGGAGTTTATCCGGGGTACTGTATTGAGCCAAATGGATTTGCTACATCAAAAGGCGATTATTGATCAAATCAATAAGATCTTTCAAGATCGATTAAGCAAGAATATAATCTTATCACATGGAGATTTACATCCTGATAATATCATTGTTACTCCTGATAGTTCTTTTATGGTAGTGGATTGGGATTTATGTCAAGAAGCCAGTCCGGAATTGGATATCTTAACATTTTTCACCAGTCCAAGATTATCTCTCAATTTAGAAGAACGGATAGACTATATTTCTCATTTGCTGTCTATATCAAAGGATGAAGCTTTACCAATGATAAAAGCGTTTGTGGCTAAAAAAATTTCTGATCTTTGTCTATACCAAAATATTTTCATGAAACAATTAGTATTGGATTATATGAACTTGAATAAGAAATTTCATGGGCGATAATATTGTAATTTGTAATAAAAATTGCAGTGCGGGCTGCAATCATTGTCCGTATTCGATGGAATGTATGGTGAGAGATGATGCGTTGCCTGAATCTTTATATACAATAAATGACATAAAATCTGATTTTATTATTCTTTCTGGTGGAGAGCCTTTTGAGCTCGATTATGATTTACTTCATAAATATACTTGTATGTGTCTCATTTGTAAAAAATATTTTCGGATTGCAACAGGGGGGCACATCTATATTCAACCATATTTGAAGCTATTAAAGAGTAATCCGTTCTTTTTAGGGATACAAATAGGCACAGATGTTATTTCAGAGATAAGAAATCTAGACAGTAAAAAATATAAACAAAAGTGGGTGCATAACATAGAGTGTATGAAAAAAGATAGCGTACCATATAGTGTGACGATTACTTTATCGGAGAGATTCGATTTGGCAGAAGTGTTAGCTCTAATATGTATCGCTACTCCCGAGTTCATTTTAGTTAATTTTGAAAATAGAAAAAAGTACGAGAATACATTTCAGTTAAATATGATACGGGATTTTTTTTCTGGCTGTGAGATAAAATATGGATATACGCATCAGAGTTTACACTAATAAATATAAACTATCGGATTCTTTTCACAGTTCTTCTGGTGTGTTAGTTGAAAAAACAGATGTCTTAAGGAAAGAATAAGACAAACGGAATGGCTTCTTCTTATACGTCTATGGAAAACAGGAAGCTTATTTTCTGATAAGTAGTGCTCCTAGTAAATATGGTTATAGCAGTGCTCATCTTCGCTATGCTGCTCTACAAGGAGCTGTTAACCTTGTCGCGCAGAAAGGAAAAATATCTACAATACATTTTGGTCTTTTCGGAACCTACGGGCAACTCTCCTTCACTCCAAAGAATATGCAAGACAGCAAGTAAGAGCATATTGAATAAATGGTCATTTCAACTCACCGCCTAAGGCAGTAAATAGCGTGACAGTGGTTTCTATCTTGATACGCTGTTATCCTATGGCTTCCTAAAGGGAAAGATCACAATGCCCTCATTAGTACAACCGCAAAATTGAAAAATGCAAAAATGTTGGCGATCTCCACAACTGTTGGCAAACAATTTGCAACGGGTATCCAAGGCGTAGCATTCGAACCGCAGGCACAACTTGCCTATCAACATTTGATGTTTGATACCATTAAAGATGCTGATAATCTGACCATTGACATGCAAAATCCTTCTCAATGGATAATCCGTGTTGGTGGACGTTTGAAAAAAACCATTGCCACTGAAAACAGCCGTCCTATGTCTTTCTATGGAAAAGTAAACTTGATCAAAACCTTTGGTGATGATCAGACACTCCATATCGATAAGAATTATAAACGTGCCCCTCGGGAAGTTTCGTTGAAGGTGGGCCACAATTGTCCGCTAACCTCTCCCTTCATGGTGATGTCAGCTATCAACAAAAGCTTCAAAAACTGGTATAAGTGGTGCAAGCTTTTCAGGAAGAATACGCTATCAGTTTTAAATAACGACTGTAAAAAACAGCCCATTCAATTTAACAAAAAGGCAGCATATTGCTGCCTTTTTGGCTTATTATAAGCTGTTTTTAAGCGCTTTTTTAAATAGAGAACAGCGAAATATTTGAAGACTGTCATTGACCATTGAATGTTTTTTACAAAAAATTCTTTTTATAAAGAATAAAACTGTAAAAAGAGAACAACCAAAAACAAAATAATATTGAAAAATAATGTGAAGATTTTCTAGAAAATACAGTATTACTATCTTTTGTTATTTCTCACAAATTTAATGCTTTAAATGCCAAAATAAAACTTTTGAACATAAAATGATAAGTAAAAATAATGTAACAATATTAAACAAAGGGATGTATGTTATAAGTCACTCGTATATTTCAAAATGGGAGTTCTAGTAGGATTTAAAATATTATAGCTCAAACACTGCCCAGCAAATTCATACTGGAAAAATCCTATTATGCCCTTCCCTCTTAACAATACCGCCAAACATCACCAGAAACTTCAAAACAAATAAAATTGCATTTTCTCTTCTGTAAAATGGATCATGCTCTTTGCTCTCTATGGACAATAGGCTCTATACTTGCTTCAAAAAACTCCTTTGTATAATCGTGTTGCGCACGTAGATTACGCAATTCATCATTGCTAAGCTCTTCAAGAATAATCCCTTTATGCATAATTCCAACACGTTCACAAATATGTGCAACAACAGCAAGATCATGGGATACCATTAAATAAGTAAGCTTTTTTCTCACGCGCAATGATTTCAACAAGTTTAAAATTTCAGCCTGTACCGACACATCCAATGCAGATGTTGGCTCATCAAGCAATAACACCTCTGGCTCAATAATTAAAGCACGTGCAAGAGCAATACGCTGACGCTGCCCTCCAGACAACTCATGAGGATAACGATAAAGAAATGAAGAATCTAAACCAACGGAATCTAAAGCATCCTCTACCCGCTCTCTTTGATTATCCATCCCATGGATTTTGAGCGATTCAGAAAGAACCGTATGGACCATTTTTCTTGGATGCAGCGAAGCATAAGGATCTTGAAAAACCATTTGAATACAGCGTAAAAAATCCTTACTTCTTTTCTTTTCAACTTCTTGTCCAGCAAAAAGAAACTTTCCACTATAATCTGGAATAAGCCCCACCAATGTATTCAAAATAGTTGACTTTCCACATCCGGATTCACCAATCAAACCATAAGCTTCACCACGCTTAATATGAAAATTAACATTTTTAACAACTGTTACTGCCTTATGCCTATGACCAAAAGTTACAGATAAATTAGAAACATCAATAATATTCTCACAATTTGTCATGAGGAACCTCCTCAACACCATTAACAATCGTAGGATTATACAACCAATCAGGATCACGCTCAGGAACAGCCAAAATATCAACTGGATTATCAAGCCGTGGTAAACTCGCGAGCAACGCCTTTGTATAAGGATGACAAGCGTGAGACAAATCAGAAGCAGGCAACTCTTCTAGCACACGGCCCGCATACATCACTAAAATACGATCACAAAAATCAGCAATCATATTTAAATCATGACTAATGAAAATAAGTCCCGTTCCAGACTTTGTAACAAGTTCATCTAATACGGATAAAACTTGCCGTCTGACCGTAATATCAAGCGCAGATGTTGGTTCATCGGCAATAATTAAATCAGGTTTTGGAATGAGCATCATTGCAATCATCACACGCTGCCCCATCCCCCCAGATATTTCATGAGGAAAGAGACGCATCACATGTTCAGGATCACGAATATGAACAGATTCTAACATAGATATGGTGCGCTCCCGCGCTTCAGCTTTTGAAACACGATAATGAATACGGTAAGCCTCCATAATCTGTTCCCCGATCCGTATTAATGGATTAAGTGAATATTTGGGGTCCTGTAAAATCATTGAAATACGTTTCCCACGGATTTTTCGCATCTGAGGTTCACTTGCGGCCAATAAATCAACATCCTCAAAGCGCATTTTTTTAGCTTTAACAATGGCTGCTTTTGGACTTAACCTTAGTATTGCGCGCCCAGTCATCGATTTTCCAGATCCGGATTCACCAACAATTCCAATTTTTTCTTTTCCAACAGAAAAACTAACGCCACGCACAACTTCTGAAATGCCGCGCGTTGTAGGAAAAGAAATACGTAAATCTTCTACTTCTAATAATTTATTACCCATTGCGTGGATCCAATACATCACGAAGACCATCACCTAAAAGGTTGAAAGCAAGACTTGCAAATAATATTGCACAGCCTGGTATTGCCGCCAACCACCAATTTGTCATCATAAATTCCCGCCCTGAAGAAAGCATCGCACCCCATTCAGGACTTGGAAGTTGAGCTCCCAACCCTAAAAAACCAAGACCAGCAGCCGTTAAAATAATTCCAGACATATCCAAAGTTAATCGTACAATCACTGAAGGAATACACATGGGCGCAACATGAAACAAAATAATTCGCCAAGCAGAGGCCCCTTGCAAACGAACTACAGAAACATAATCAGAAGAACGTATTGTCAAAGTCTCAGCACGTGCTAAACGTGCAATTGGCGGCCATGCTGCAATTGAAATTGCAATAGAAGCATTTTCAATCCCCGGTCCCAATGCGGCTGAAAATGCAAGAGCTAAAATCAAACCTGGAAAAGCAAGAAAAATATCGACAATACGCATGAGCACAGTATCAACCCATCCGCCCATATAACCAGATACAGTTCCAACAATAAGCCCTATTGGACCTACAATAACTGTTGTAAGAAAAACAACATAAAGAGTAATACGGGAACCAAAAACAAGGCGACTAAAAATGTCACGTCCCAATTCATCTGTTCCAAAATAATGCGCCATAGAGGGTGGCTGCAACCGATGCCCTAGATCATTGCTAAGAAAATCATGCGTAGCAATCCAAGGAGCAAAAAATGCACATATGATAATAATACAAATAATAAGCAGACCGAATACAGCCGAAAAGTTATGAAAAAACTTAGCCAGTGCGTGATAAATTCTTTGTATGTTCGCTTGAATTATGGAGTTTGGAACAGGATCGTTTAACCAACTACCCAAAGAAGATGATGATTGCGATTTATGATGATTACTTACTGTCATATTCAACGTGTCCTTGGATCAAAAATGCGATAAAGCAAATCAGAAAATAAATTAATGGCGACAAAGATAAATCCTACAAGTAAAGTACATCCTACAACTGCATTCATATCTCCGGCTAAAAGAGCATTTGTCAAGTAATGTCCAAAACCAGGCCAAGCAAAAACTGTCTCCGTTAAAACAGCCCCTTCTAATAAAAAAGCATAAGAAAGCGCAACAACAGTAATAATTTGAACAGCAGCATTTCGAAAGGCATGCCCCCAAACGGTTCGCGCCCACGATAATCCCTTTACACGTGCAGTAATGATATATTCCTGATTAAGCTGCTCAATCATAAACCCACGAGTCATACGGCTAATATAAGCCATAGCACCGAAAGCCAAGATCAAAGCAGGCATAATAACGTGACTAAAAACATTACCAAAAGCCTCCCATTGTCCTTGGCTTGCCGTATCCCAAAGGAAAAATCCTGTTTTTGGTTCAAAAGAATATTCATAAAGAAAATCAATACGTCCTGGGCCACCAACCCAGCCAAGCTTGGCGTAAAATATTAACAACGCCATTAATCCGAGCCAAAACGTTGGAGTAGAATAACTTACAAGTGTAAAAACACGGACAACATAATCAATAAATGAATCGCGATACATTGCTGCAAAAACACCAAATGGAATTCCAAGAGTTGTGCCAATAACAATAGCAACGGTTGCAAGCTCTAATGTTGCAGGAAATACACGCATAATATCGGCTAGAACAGGTCGCCCAGAAGTTAAAGCATCTCCAAAGTCAAACAAAAATACATTATGAAGATACTTCCAATATTGGACAATCAACGGCTTATCAAGACCCAGCTTATAATACATTGCATCATAAGCTTCCTGACTGATATTATCACCAAGAATAGACAGAACCGGATCTAGAGGAAGAAGATGACCAAGAAAAAAAGTGATCGTCACCAACCCAAGCAATGTGATAAAAACTGAAATAAGAAGTTTCAATCCTTTGCATAAAAAATCCCATAAAAATAATTTTTTCTGCTTTTCTGATACAGCTCTTTCAGTCTCTGAAAGTGGCAAAACCATTATAAAAATCCCCTCTGTAGCGACAAAACATAAAGCAAATACCTCTTTTTATATAACGAAACAACCTCTTATGAAGCATGTTCTACAATCCTTCTCTATAACATGCTTCTTTTATTTTTCTGCTTCATTGTAATAAAGTCTATAACTGTTCCAAATCCATTTTTTGACATCAGGTCCCATACCAACGGTATAATATGTCTGAAATAAATAAACCATAGGACCATGCTCTAACACATAATGCTGTAAAGTACGATATTGCACAATGCGCTTATTGGGGTCTTGCTCAAACAAAGCATCCATCACCATGTTATTAATATTTTCATCATAATACCCAGCGCGCCAAGCTAAATACATATTGTGCTTTTTTGTAAATGTTGGATCAGGGTTAAACACGTGATTTAATGAAGCAGGATGTCCATCAGGATCAGCACTCCCCCACCCCATAAGTGCAGTATCATAATTTCCACCACGTACACGGCTCAACAATTGATTTTGTGCCATTTTTTCAATTGTAAGCTCAACACCAATTTTGCGTGCATTGGCTTGAATAGACTGTGCAACAGACGACATATAACTAAGGCTTCCAACTAAAAGATTAGCTTTAAACCCATTAGGATAACCAGCTTCAGTAATCAGTTGTTTTGCTTTTTTCAAATCCAACTGAAAAGGCAAACCTTCTTTTTCATCTAAAGCACCTGGAACACCTAAAGACATATAAGTTGCCCTAGGAATAGCAATTCCTTTCAAAACAGTTTTTCCAAGACCTTCATAATCAACCAAATAACGAAGTGCCAGTCTGACCTTTTCATTCGCAAAAATTGCATTCTTATTATTTAACGATAGGTAAATAATCTGCGGACGCAAAACACGACTAATTTTGACTGGTTCTCCCTTTTTTTCAAGATCTAAAATATCCTCTGAAGAAAGATCACGCACTATATCCACATCACCTTTTTCCAAAAGAAGTCTTTGACTTGATGAATCCGCTACATGCTGCACAACAATCTGCTTAATTTTAGGCACATCGCCCCAATAATGCTGTGTCGCCTCTAACACAACTTTATCTCCTGGAGACCAGCTCACCAATTTATAAGGTCCAACACAAGCTGAATGTGTTGCTAAATATTTATTCCCCATATCACCGTTAATACTCTGTGCTTCAATTGTTTCCCGATCAAGCAAAGCAGAAGCATAAGATTGTCCAATAACAGTCAATATGAGCTGAATAGGATAGGGTTTATCTAATTTTAATTGTAAAGTCTTATCATCAAGTGCCTGAATATTTGTTTCAACATTGTTTTTGGTAAACCCATAATCCATTAAAGATTGAGCATAGCTTAATCCTAATTTAATAATCCGTCGCATCGACCATACCAGATCTTGCGCTGTAGCCGTCCTTCCGTCATTAAACTTTAAATCATCACGAAGATGAAAAACTATTCTTTTGCCATTATCTAAAACGTCCCAAGATTTTGCCATAGCAGGGCGAATTTTTGTAGGATCATGCTCGTCATATTGCACTAACGCGCTGCAAATATTCGTCAATAACTCACTCGTCACAACCTCAACAGTTTGCGCTGGATCAAAACTACTAATTGAATCAATATTCCACGCCATTACCAATATATCTTTAGATGAAGCGCTGAATGCCGATGTTACAGCCCCATTAAAAAAAACGATTGAGCTTAATAAAATAGAAAAATTTTTCAATATTCTTTGTTTTCCCATTTTATCTCTTCCTTTTGTATTCTTCTACCTTTTCACACAAAGTGATTTTGATTTTGCTCTTTCATCTTTTAAATAGCATAGCATTAGACATCAATTTCATTTCATCAAACTAAGCATCTATAAAATAATTTTCTTATACATCAGTCTATATTCTGGATGCAGAGAATCTATAACTATAAACAAAGATCCTCCCCAATATAACTTTCTATATTTATCGCTCCCTATAAACGATCTTAATTATATACTGCTACTGCACAAACATCCCTCACAATTTCATCCTTAAAAACTGAAGAGCTTTTATATGGGAGAATATTTTCATCATACAATTATGATTAAGCTCTTTTTAGCTTTGACAACATTAAAAAGACACTCTTATTTTTCAATTGCACTATAAAAAATACGCGGTGCACTATTCCAAACCCACTTTTTGACATCAGGCGTCATCGCGACAACGCTATATTGTTGAAAGATAAACGCATAAGGTCCTTTTTGCATAAGTTCACGTTGTAAATCAGCATAGAGTTGTGCCCGTTTTTGCGGATCTTTTTGAAACAGCGCCTCTTCAACTTTTTGATTCATCTTGGCATCAAAATACCCATGCTTCCAACTAGGATAGGCTGTATTTCTAGCCTCAAACCGATTATCTGGATTGAAAATAAGACGTGAAGCCATTGTATGAGGATCCACAGAATCATTATTCCATCCGATAAAAGCCGTATCAAAAGCCCGTGCATTCACTTTTGAAAACAACTGTGTACCTGCTACACGTTCAATTTTAAGACGCACGCCCGCCTGTGCAGCACTATCTTGAAGTGATTGAGCAAGTAACAAAGTATAAGGAGTGTTTGAGACAATAAAATTTGCCTCAAATCCGTTCGGATAACCGGCCTCTGCTAAAAGCTGTTTTGCTTTTTGAATATCAAGCTTAAAGGGTTGCCCCTCTTTTTCATCTAAAGCCCCAAAATTACCAAGAGGAATAAAACTGGCCCGTGGAACACCAATCCCTTTAAGAAGCTTCTTGCCTAGACCTTCATAATCTATAAGATAACGCATCGCCAAGCGTACTTTTTCCTTAGCAAAAATAGGATTCGTCGTATTGAATCCCCAGTACATCATAGTTGGCACTAACACTCTTTCAACTTTAACATCTGTTGTTTTTTGCAGATCTGCAAGATCTTCAGGTGTCAAATTACGAGCAACATCAATATCATGTTTTTGCAACAACAAGCGTTGTGTTCCGGGCTCTGCAACATGGCGAATTAAAATCTGCTTCAGTTTAGGTGCTTGTCCCCAATAGTGAGAGCTTGCACGCAACAAAAGAGCTTCTCTAGGGCGCCAACTTTTTAACTGATAAGGACCAACACAAGCAGCATGACTCTTCAAATACTGATTTCCAAAATCGCCATCTTTTTCGTGTTTCATAATCGTCTTACGATCAAGCAAAGCTGTTGCACGACTCGCAACAATATTATTAAGAATAAGCTCTGCTGGATAAGGCTTATCAAATTTCATCACAACTGTTTTCTTATCAGGAGCTTGCAAAGCATCATCAACATTTTGTTCTGTAATTCCATATTCATTAAAAATTGCCGCATTACCCATCTTCAATTTGACAATCCGCTTCATACCCCAAACAAGATCATTGGCATTGGCTGATCTGCCATCATTAAACTTCAAACCATCACGCAAATGAAAAGTAATCACCGTACTGTGATCATCACCTGAAACATCCCAATGCGTTGCTAAAGCAGGAACCATTTTAGCAGGATCATCTGTCGCAGTACTCACCAAGTTATCACAAATATTGTAAATAATTTCACTTGCATAAACATCATTGCTTTGGGCGGGATCAAACGTACTGATTGCATCAAGATTCCAAGCCATCACAAGGGTATTAGCCGGTGTTTTTGCTGAAACCTGTTGTACAACTACCCCCAAAGCCATAAGAGCAGCAACAAGAGAGCTGCTACTTTTCAATATTGTTTTCTTCAAGTTCATAAACTTTTCCCTTTATTTATTTTTTATCAATTAATGACGCTGAAATAATATAGCAAATTTATAATTATAACATTGAATAAATACGTTCTAATCGCTTATATTTTTAATCACCTACACAGAGTCATCTACTTGATAAATTCATTGACTTACGTCTCAATAAACCATAGCGAACATGCAATATATGTTTTGCTAACCAGTATTACATTCTTCTCATAACCTTTCTTTGCATATGATAATGCACTATATCAGTTCCCTATTAATCATCAATAAGCCTTGTCGCCCCAAAAAAATAGTGAGTTTTAAAAAAATCATTACGCAAAATTTATGAATTCATTATTCTATTCCTTTAGGCGATATTTAAAATAAAATATGCAAACTTTAAAAATAGTCATCCCCCTCAAACACTCAGTTTCAAGATGCGGCGCATCTTTACTACATGACAAAAACGGCACTGGAACAGCAGAAAGACATAAGAAAATATCTTTTCTAAAACGCTATCCCCCACAAAAAGCTGCTTAATCTTTTGAAAAATAAGTGTCAAAAGTTTTACGTTTTTACCAACAAAACCAAACGCGTTAACAAAGATAAAGGAAAAATGAGAAGAATCATTCCTTCCACGCTTTATCTTTTGAGAAATAAAGCGTACAATAAAAGAATACACACTAAAATGCATTCCCCCATTGATAAAAACAAAATTCATTAGACGCTTCCCCCCTAAAGACATAACGAATATAAACCCTTCTAAACTTTAGTGTGCATCATTGCTTTGCCACTATAAAAATAGAGTATAAAACAACATACAGCAACAGAACTCTCGTTTCCAGCGGAAACATACAGAGATTCAACGAAGCAATGTAGTGGATACAAGCCTGCATGAGCTTAATCATCTTCCAAAAAATTGGAGCGCACACGCGGCAAGATCACTCTACTAATAGAGGAAAGCTATCAGATAATAAAACCCAACACAAGCAGCTTGAGTCATTTAACTTCAATTTTTCATCGCTGTATTTTATTTTTATTACCTAGGTAAGCATTGAGCAATCGACCTACATATAAATAAACCGACAGTCATACAAGCAAAGTAAAACAATGCAACAACAGCACCCCATCTAAAAACCACTTTGCATTCGTCAATAAGCATGAATAAAATATTCATTAATTATAACGGTCATGTCATTAACAGAAATAAAAAAAACTCTTCTCAACCATTACAAATGCCAAAGACTGTTGCACAACATTGAGAGCTAGTAAAGTGTGTGATGGTGCCGATTTGCTCCTTCATAAGCGTAAAGATGGAGGTGCTCAATGGATTTACCGTTGTACCATTCACAGGCGCCACCGCGAAATGGGTTTTGGTGTACTAAATGTTTCTTTAAAACATACAAGATATTACCATTATCTCACTTCAGATACATAACAGTTAAGGTATCACTCCTTTTGGCGTCTGTTTTTTCATCCTCAAAATTATACCTTTATCGTTTTTAGTGCCAACAACAGTAGAAAATCATTAATATTGTATAGTTTGTGTATTTCAATTATCTTATACAGTGAAATTGTATAATCTATACATTTATTAAATAATTCAATTATTATCCTATTGATCATTACTCCTACAAAAGACAGTTTGCCAATTTATCGACAAAAACATCCTTCAAGATGATCATTAACAATCCCTACGGACTGCATAAAAGCATAACAAATTGTGGGACCAACGAATGTCCAGCCACGTTTCTTCAAGTCTTGAGAAAGACGAAGAGAAGCAGGTGTCATAGGGTTAGCCAACAGTGTTTGAAAATCTATTTTTTCATAACGCTCTGATGGTGGTGGCTGAAAAGACCAAAAATAGTGGGACAAACTTCCCCACTCTGTTATAATTTCTTGTGCTCTCAATGCGTTATTAAGCACTGATTGAATTTTTCCTTGATGGCGAACAATGTCTTTATTCTGCATTAACATTTGCACCTTTAGCTCATCATAATGAACAATCTTTTCAAAGTCAAAGTGATCAAATGCAATGCGAAAAAAAAAGCGTTTTTTTAAAATTGTAAACCAAGAAAGTCCCGCTTGGAAACCTTCAAGACAAATTTTCTCAAACAAACGAATATCCTCAAAAATAGGCTTTCCCCATTCGGTATCATGATAAGCACAATAAAGTGGATCCGTTCCAGCCCATGCGCAACGAACTTTTCCATCCACTCCCTTAAGAAGACCTTCCGCAAGCATGGCATTAACCCCCGTATTAAAAGAGCATTCCTTGATCATCGCTAGGCGACTTTATTTGCTTGTGTTTTGAACGTTTAGCGGAAATAGGCTCTTGTGTTGCAACACTGATATCTCCATCAAAAAAACGTAAATTTATGTGCCCTGTTTCTGGAAACTGAGCCAAGCGTTTAATGGGCTTATTCTCTTTCCCCAAAGCCAAAACAAAACCGCGCTCCAAAATATTCTGATATGAAGTGCTTTTTAAAAGCCTAGATACTACCTCTAACCCAGCACGTTGTTTTTCCACACTACGCACAAAAGCACGCTGAAGACGTGCCGTATATTCCTTTGTATTGCGTTGTGCTTTTTCACTATTTAACAAACGCGGTGAAAGACGCACACCAAGTGCATGAAAAGAAAAACGTTTTTTATCGTAGCTCACACAAAGAGCACGCTGCAATCGACTTGAAGTTTCATCCAAACCACGCCGTGGTAGAGCAAAAAGTTGATCGGCAGTCGGAAGAGCTCGTAGAGTAGCTCGCAATTTTTGTCGATAAAAATCCAAATAACGCGCTAGTCCCTTGCGCAAACGTGCAGCAAGCGATGCCACCAGCACCTCAAGATCAAGCTTAACAGGAACAGCCCGTTCTGCTGCGGCGGTGGGAGTTGGAGCACGCCAATCAGCCACATAATCAATCAAGGTCCAGTCCGTTTCATGCCCAACAGCAGAAATAACAGGAAGAGAAGATTCATAAACAGCACGAACAACAGCTTCGTCATTAAACCCCCACAAATCTTCTAAACTTCCCCCTCCCCGTGCAACAATAATAAGATCAGGCTTAGGAACAACTCCTCCTAAAGGCAACGCATTAAAACCTTCAACAGCAACAGCCACTTCTTTCCCACTTGTTTCCCCCTGAACACGTACAGGCCAAACCAAAATATGCAACGGAAAACGATCGGATATACGATGAATAATATCACGAATAACAGCACCTGTTGGTGATGTTACAACGCCTATAGTTCGAGGCATATAAGGCAAAGTTTTTTTCTTAGCTTCATCAAACAAGCCTTCTTCTAAAAACTTTTTCTTACGATTTTCAAGGAGTGTCATCAAAGCACCAATCCCTGTTGGTTCAAGAGCCTCAATGACAATTTGATATTTCGATGATCCTGGATACGTCGTAAGTTTACCAACAGCAATCACTTCCATCCCTTCTTCAGGAGGAAATTTGAGCTTTTCCATCATTCCACGCCAAATAACAGCTTCCAACCGTGCCTTATCATCTTTTAAAGCAAAATAAGCATGTCCCGATGCATGAGTACCACGGTAACCTGATATCTCCCCACGTACCCGTACATAACCAAACTTTTCTTCAACAACACGCTTTAGGGCCCCTGCTATTTCGGAAACAGTGAATTCTGCCACATTTGTTACACCTGTTTTTTCACTAAACAAACTTACCATTTTTCAATTCTTTACGCCCGTTTCTGTGAATCTTTTTGAAACAACACATCTTTAAACTTTTGATTTATAGCTTCATCAAAATACCCATAACACCGGCTAGAGTAGTTTATATTTTTAATTTCAAATCGATTATCAGGGTTGTAAAAAAACTTGAAGCCGTTTTATGGGGATATCTAGAGTCATTATTTCATTCGAAAATTGTATCAATAGAAGTTTAAATATTCAATCTTAACATTCACACAAACACATCTTTTATAAGAATTCCTGAAATAAAATTCTCTACACAACATAGAAATCCATTCCCGATAAAATTCAACGTATTGCAAAGTGTTAAAGAGCTTTGCAATACATCAAATATATCATGATCATGTTTTTTATATTTTATAAACCTGATCCTTCTTATTTTTCAATTGCACTATAAAAAATACGTGGTGCACTATTCCAAACCCATTTTTTGACATCAGGTGTCATCGCTACAGAAACATATGTCTGATAGATAAAAGCATAAGGTCCTTTCTGCATAAATTCACGTTGCAAATCAGCATACATTTGCGCCCGTTTTTTTGGATCTTTTTGAAACAATGCATCTTGAACCTTTTGATTCATAGTTTCATCCAAATACCCATGGCACCAACTCGCATAGCCTGTATTTTTAGCCTCAAACCGATTATCAGGATTGTAAATAAGGCGTGAAGCCATTGTATGGGGATCCGCAGAATCATTATTCCATCCGAAAAAAATCGTATCAAAAGTACGTGCAGATAGTTTTGAAAATAACTGCGTGCCTACGAAACGTTCAATTTTAAAACGCACCCCCACCTTTTTTGCATTGTCTTGGAGGGACTGAGCAATAGGCAAAGCAAAAGGATAAGGAGAGGCACCGGCAAAAATACTGGCCTCAAAACCATCAGGATAACC